>JAFQUN010000073.1 GCA_017408525.1 Oscillospiraceae bacterium | reverse complement strand
GAAAGAAAAGAAAAGCAAGAAGAAAAAAGGCGACGAATAATGCCCTTTGACCCCTTGGCGGAAGGAAGTGAGTTTGCGTGAAACGGAAAAAGTCGAGTGGCGGCGGCGCCAACTGGATGGACACATACGGTGATATGGTGACGCTCCTTTTGTGCTTTTTCGTGCTGCTCTACTCCATGTCCACTATTTCGGAGGAAAATTGGAAGGCCATCGTTATGAGCTTCAACCCCGATGCGGCGTTGGAACAGCGTGAGATCGAGGGCGGAAACGAAGGTCCGATCTCCGATCCCGATTCGGAACTGGGTATCGACCAGGAGATGGTCGATGAGGATATGGAAGCGCTCTTTCAGGCGCTGCAGCAGGCTGTTGCCGAGCAGCAGCAAAGCTCGCAAAATAAGGGTGGTCAACAGATATCGATTTCCAAAGGCAATGGTTATGTATTCATATCCTTTGATGATACGATCTTCTTCGATGGGGACAGCTATGTTCTGCGGAGCGAAAGTACGCCCATCCTTGATGCGGTTTCTGCCCTTTTGACACAGTACGGTCGTTCGGTCGATGAGGTGCGTGTCCTTGGACACACGGCACAGGCGCGCGGTGACCGTCCGAACAATCCTACGACGGATCGATTCCTCGCTTCCAACCGTGCAACGGTCGTGCTCGTCTATCTGCAAGAGCACAGCGAGGTCGACCCCGCCCGCCTTGTGAGTGTCGGTTATGGACAGTGGCGTCCCATCGCGGAAAACGATGTTCCCGAAACACGGCTGCACAACCGCCGTGTGGAAATGATCATCGCCGGCAAGCAGCTTGACAGCTCCATGGGCGACAGCATCGAGCAATATTATCACCAAAGGGAAAACAGCAGCAGCTTTACCACTCCCTGAGAGGTGCGGCGGCTAAACAGCAGCAACGTAGTGAAAGAGGTTAGTCGATGGCAGAAAAATTATCACAAAGTCAGATCGATGCCCTCCTTGCTGCGGCGCGAAGTGGGGAAATGGACATCAATGCCCCCACGGAGGAAAAAAAGGAAAAGTACCGCAAGTATGACTTTTACAGTCCGCGTAAGTTTACAAAGGACCGTATAAAGATGCTCAACAGCGTCTTCGAAAACTATACGCGCATCATCAATACGCGTATCAACGGCTTGCTCCGAACCCCATGTGAGGTCACGGTCGAGCCGATCGAAGAGCAGCGGTACTACGAATTTTCCAACGCGCTGACAGAAGGGGACGTTCTGACAGTGGCGTATGCTGAAATCAAGAATAAAGTGGAAGAAACGCCGGTGCTGGTCCATATTACCATGCCGGTCATGCTCAGCATGATCGACCGCTGGATGGGCGGCGAGGGTGAGACGGACAAGGGTCTTCCCAACGACTACTCCTTCACGGATATCGAGCTTTTGCTCTATGAGAACATCGTCAAGGACTTTGTCGGTGTCCTCGGTCGTGCGTGGGAGAATTACACCACCCTCAACTTCGACTTCGGCAGGGTGGAGGTCAACCCCACACTGGTGCAGCTTCTCGGACTTGAGGAAACGGTGGTCATCGTTCCCATCAGCCTCAAATTCCCCAACTGTGTCGGCAATATGAGCATCTGCCTTCCCGGCATGGTACTCACAAACATATTCACCGAGATCGCCCGCGAAAATCCGACGCGGCGCAACAGCTCGGAAAGCAAAGCGGACGATATTTTCGATTCGCTGCGCAACTCCTCGCTTGAGATCGTGGCAGAGATGGCATCCACGCAGCTCTCGCTTCACGATATTTTCCATCTGAGCGTGGGCGATGTGATCGATCTGAATCAGCCCAAGGATTCTGAGATATTCCTGAAGATCGGCGGTCAGCGCTGGTTCGATGGAAAGATGGGCGTCCATGATAGAAGCATGGCGGTCAAAATTGGCGAAACCTATTATCAACCCGAAAAAAGGAGCAGTTAGAGGAAATGGGAAACGAAATCTTTAACCCGATGGAGATCGATGCCATCGGCGAAATTATGAACATCAGCCTCGGTTCCTCTGCGACTGCGGTATCCAATATGCTCGATCACCGAGTGGATATCACAACGCCGACCGTGTCCGTCGTGGGGAGGGAAGAATTCAGCCTCGGCGAGATCAAGCCCGCCATCTGTGTGGTCATCAACTATGTCGCAGGACTTGACGGCAGCAACGTTATGCTCCTCAAACGCAGCGATGTTAAGGTGATCGTTGATATCCTCATGGGTACGGAAACGGCGGATGAGGATTTCCAGCTTGACGACCTTACCATCAGCGCGGCGTGCGAGGTCATGAACCAGATGATGGGCGCAGCGGCAACGGCGCTGTCCGACTTCCTTGGAAGGCTTGTCAATATTTCCACCCCCCAGTCGTTTGAGCTTGCCGATCTCGATGAGTTCAAGGAGCAATACCTTGCTGAGCACGGAACCCCGCTCGTCGTGGTCCGCTTTGCGCTCAACATTGAAGGAGCGCTGCAAAGTGAATTTATGAACATCATGTCCGTCGACCTTTCGCGTGAGCTGGTTTCCGGCTTCGGTCTTGGAGACGGAGATGACTCCTCCAGCGTGATCGCGGATGTTGTGGAAGCACCCGCACCCGCGCCTGCACCGGCACCGGCTCCCTCCGGCGGCGGCGACCGTGTTTTGAGTCAGGAGGAGATCGCGGCGCTTATGTCGGGCGGCGCAGACAGTGCGCCCGCACCCGCACCCGCACCGGCGCCTGCATCTTCCGGCGGCACTCTCTCGCAGGCGGAGATCGAAAAGCTCATGCAGCAGCAATCGGCGCCTGCACCGGCTCCGGCTCCGGCACCCGCGCCCGCACCTGCCGCTTCCGGCGGTACGCTTTCGCAGGCGGAGATCGAGCAGCTCATGCAGCAGCAGATGCCCGCAGCGGCACCCGCGCCGCAGCCGCAAATGCAGATGCCGCCGCAAATGCCCCAAATGCCGCCAATGCAGCAGATGCCGCCACAAGGCGGCGCAATGCCGGATTACGCGGCGATGGCACAGGGCGGCTATATGCCGCAGATGCCCATGCCGCCGTACGGCTATCCCCCGTATCCCCCCTATGGCTACGATCCCTCCGCGATGCCGCGTGTTGTGAACACGCAGCTTCCCGATATGTCGCATATCAACCTTGCCGATAAGCTTGGCAAGGAACAGGCGCAAAACCTCGACCTTATCATGAGCGTCCCGCTTGAGGTCACTGTCGAGATCGGACGAACGCGCCGCAAGGTGCAGGAGATATTGAGCTTTTCCAAAGGCTCACTGGTCGTGCTGGATAAACTGGCAGGCGACCAGGTGGATCTGTTCGTCAACGGAAAATGTATCGCGCGTGGCGATGTCGTCGTTATCGATGATAATTTCGGCATCCGCATCACGGAAATTCTTCAAAACAGCGATCTGGCTGGACTTGTCAGCAAATAAATGCTACACATCAAAACAATTTTAGTATGAAAATGAAAAGGATGGTTTATTATGGCTAAAATTTTGTTGGTTGACGACGCGGCGTTTATGCGTAAGGTCATCAAGGACACCCTCTCCAAGAGCGGCTATACCGAGCTTTTTGAAGCGGTCGATGGCGCAGACGCCGTTGAAAAGTACGCCGAGATCAAGCCCGATCTCGTTATCATGGACATCACCATGCCCAACATGGACGGTCTTGAGGCACTCAAGGCGATCCGTGCGAAGGATGGCGGCGCCAATGTCGTCATGTGCTCTGCCATGGGTCAGGAGGGCATGGTCATTGAGGCTGTCCGCTCCGGCGCAAAGGACTTCATCGTTAAGCCCTTCAAGGCGGAGCGTGTTTTGAGCACCGTCACCTCCATCGTCGGCGCTCCCTAACGAAAAATGGACGCGATGCTCACGCTTTTGTCGGCACTTGCTGCTGTCGTTGCGATCCTGGCACTTTCTTACTGGTTTACCAAAAACGTCGTCGGACGGTCGAACCTCGGTGCGTTTTCGGCACGGCAGGGTGTAAATCTGCAGGTGATCGAAACGCTCCCGCTCGGACGGGAGCACCGCATCGTTGCCCTTCGTGCAGGTGAGAGGTACTTTTTGCTCGGTGTCACGGAAAGCGAAGTGACGACGATCACGGAGCTGACGGCGGAAGAGGTCGAAAACTGGAAGCGGGAGCCGCAAGAGGGATCCACCTCGTTCAAGCAGGCTTTCCTCGCATCACTTGAGCGCAAACGGTAAGGGGGGATCAGCTTGGCGGAGGGACTCATCAACATCAACGGCGACAGTGTTCAGACGCTTGAGATCATCTACCTGACCACGCTCATCTCGCTTTTCCCGACCCTTGTGGTGATGATGACGTCGTTCACGCGATACGTCATCACCTGCTCGTTCATCCGCTCTGCGATGGGTACGCAGCAGGTACCACCCAATATCGTTCTCATCGGCATCTCGCTCATTCTGACGCTTTTCACCATGACGCCGACGCTTGACGACATCAAGACGTACGCCTACGATCCGTATGTCGCCGAGCGTATCACGCAGGAGGAGTTTTTCGACCGCGCGCAGGTCCCGCTCAAGGACTTTATGCTGCGCCAGACCCCCTCCGAAACGATGCAGATGTACTGCGAGCTTTCGGATACGGAGTACCCGAAAAACGACGAGGAGGCGCTGGAGCTTCCCATGCACATCGTCATCGCGGCGTTTGTCACAAACGAGCTCAAGCGTGCCTTTGAGATCGGCTTCTACTTATACATTCCCTTTATGCTCATCGATATCGTGGTCTCATCCACACTTATGTCAATGGGTATGATCATGCTTCCGCCGTCGATGATCTCCATGCCGTTCAAGCTGCTTTTGTTTGTAGCACTTGACGGATGGCAGCTTCTCTTTTCGACGCTGGTGCAGGGATTCCGATGACTTTGAAGGAAGGGGGATAAGGTATGGACGCAGTGGAAGTAAGCGAGATCATGCGCTCGTGTATCGTTGTCGCATTTAAGCTGGGCGGTCCGGTCCTCGTCCTCTGTATGGCAGTTGGTGTCATCGTCGCGATCTTGCAGGCGGTCACACAGATCCATGAACAGTCGATCGGATTTCTGCTCAAGCTCATTACGGTCGTTGCCGTGCTTTTGATCGGCGGCGGCTGGATGCTCGAAGTGCTCCTTGAATTCTCGCGCGAGCTTTTCACCCGCATGCTCGTGTAGAGGGGAGGCGCGCGATGGTCGATTGGCAGGAGCTGACGCTTTTCATCTATGTCACAGCGCGTATGAGCGGCTTTGTCCTGTTCAACCCGCTGCTTGGAAGATACGGTCTCCCGGCGATTTTCCGCGCGGGGCTGATCTTGATCCTCTCCGTGTGCGCGGCGCCGTTTGCAAGCGTACCGGAAACGGTGCCGACCGTGCTTGTCGAGCTTGTTTTGAAGATCCTGCTCGAGCTTGCCATCGGCTACCTTGCGGGACTTGTCATGCACATCTTCTTCTACATTCCGATCCTTGCAGGCGAGGTCATTGATACGCAGATGGGCATGGCAATGGCAAAGACCTATGATGCCGGCTCGCAGACCTCATCAACGGTTCTTGCGGTGTTCTTGAACCTGATGATGAACCTGCTTTTCTTTGCGGCGAACGGTCATCATACGCTGCTGCGCATTCTCATCACCTCCGGTGAGCTTGTTCCCTATGGAACGATCACCCTCGGAGAGAACGTGATAAGTTTGATCTTGGAGCTTTTTATCGAATGTACGCTCCTTGCCGTCAAGCTGTCGCTTCCGATCCTCGGTGCGCAGCTTATGAGTCAGGCGGGCATGGGCATTTTGATGAAGGCTATCCCGCAGATCAATATTTTTGCCATCAACATTGAACTCAAGATCATCATCGGACTTGCACTGGTCTACGCACTCATCACACCGTTTAGTGAATTTCTGCTCGAGGTGGAGATGGATATGCTCATGCAGCTCCGACGACTTTTATTACTGGCGCAGTAGGTCACGCCCTTGCGCTGACACGCAGGGGGGGTGGCGTACATGGCGGGCGAGAGCAAAACCGAAAAAGCTACACCAAAAAAGCGGCGTGACGAGCGGAAAAAAGGCAATGTCTTTTTAAGCAAGGATGCGGTCGTTGTCGTGTCCATCTTTGTCGGTTTTCTGCTTTTGCGGCTTCTGGGCGGTTTCATCGTTGAAACGCTCAGTGAGTTTTTCCACTATTGTATGTCGCTTATTGCCGCCCTCTCACGGGGGGAGGCTGTTGATACCTTCGGCGAAATATTCAACCAGATGATCGTTGCTGTTTTCAAAACGGCAGGACCGCTTCTTCTCGGTTCGCTTCTCGCCGCAACGGTCGCGACCTTTGCGCAAACGCGGCTCCTTGTTTCGAGCGAGCTTCTTAAACCCAAGTTCAGCCGCATCAATCCCCTTGAAGGCTTCAAACGCCTTTTCTCGCTCAAAAGCGTAGTTGAGGCACTCAAAGGCATTATTAAGATTATTGTCCTGCTCTATGTCATCTATGATGCGATCATAGACACGGCGGGCGAGTTCGGGAAATACATCTATGTTGACGTTCCTGCTGCCGCCTCGCACATTTTTGATGTCACCTTCTCGATGGTCATGAAAATCGCCATCGCTTTTACCGCGCTTGCCGCCCTTGACTTTATGTACCAGTGGTGGGACTATGAGCGTCAGCTCAAAATGTCCAAACAGGAGGTCAAGGAGGAGTACAAGCAAACCGAAGGTGACCCCCAGATCAAGAGCAAGATCAAGGAAAATCAGCGCCGCATGGCGCAGCAGCGCATGATGCAGCAGGTCCCGCAGGCGGACGTGGTCGTGCGAAACCCGGACCACTTTGCCGTCGCCCTTCGATACGACTCCAAGCGTGACCGCGCGCCGGTCGTCCTTGCAAAGGGCATGGATGAGCTTGCGCTTCGCATCGTCAAAGTCGCGCAGGAGCATAATATTCCCGCGATCGAAAACGTCCCGCTCGCCCGTGCGCTTTACGCCGAAGCCGAGCTGAACCATGAGATACCGCCCGCCTTTTATGGCGAGGTAGCGGAGGTGCTGGTGTACATCTATCGACTGGAAAACCGGGAGCTTACAAAATAGCGCTTTCGACACAGCAGAAAGTGGTGACCAATGAAACGCATATTTAACAATGTTATATCGCTTTTCGTCGTGGTCATCGTTCTCTTCCTGATCCTGCCCCTGCCCACGGCGCTGCTCGATGTGCTTCTCGTTGTCAATATCGCGCTTTCCATTCTGATCTTGATGATCACCATGAACATCGCCGAAGCGCTTGAATTTTCGATATTCCCCTCGCTTCTGCTCGTGACGACGCTGTTCCGTCTGGGCATGAACGTTTCAAGTACGCGTTTGATCCTCCGCGACGGCTACGCCGGCGAGGTCATCTCCGCGTTCGGACAGCTCATCACGCAGGGCAACATCGTCATCGGTGTCGTCATCTTCCTCATCATCGTGCTCGTGCAGTTCATCGTCATTACCAAGGGCGCCGAGCGCGTGGCAGAGGTCGCGGCGCGCTTTACGCTCGATGCGATGCCCGGTAAGCAAATGGCGATCGACGCTGACCTCTCGTCGGGTTTGATCGACGAGGCGCAGGCGCGCGAGCGCCGCTATAAGATCCAGAAGGAAGCCGACTTTTACGGCGCGATGGACGGTGCCACCAAGATCGTCAAGGGCGATGCGGTGATGTCCATTATCATCACGCTGATCAACTTCCTTGGCGGCGTGATCATCGGCATGGTGCAGGGCGGCGGCGATTTTGGAACGGTCTTGCAGACTTATTCCATCGTTACCATCGGTGACGGTCTTGTTTCCCAGCTTCCCGCGCTGATGATCTCCACGGCAACGGGCATGATCGTTACCCGCTCCGTTTCCGACGGCAGCCTCAATACCGACGTTATCGCCCAGTTCAAGACGCAGCCGCGTGCCATCATGGTCACCGGCGTCGTCCTTATCTTCCTCGCAGTTATGCCGAATACGCCGCATCTTGCGCTTGCCATCGTTGCGGTCATCCTGATCGCCGGCGGCTTCTACATCAGCCGTCAGATGCAGCGTGATAAGCTGGCGGCAGCTGCCGAACAGAAAGCGGCGGAGGATGCGGAGAGCGCCAAGCACGAGCAAAGTGCGAGCGAGACCGATTATTTCAAAGATATCAACAATGTCTACAGCCTCCTTTCCGTCGAGCCGATCGAAATGGAGTTTGGCTATAGTCTGATCCCCCTGGTTGACGAGTCGCGCGGCGGCAAGCTCATCAACCGCATCGTAATATTCCGCCGCCAATATGCACAGGAGATGGGCTTTGTTGTTCCGTCTGTGCGTCTGCATGACTCGGCATCCCTCGGCACGAACCAGTACCTCATCCGTATCAAGGGCGAGGAGGTCGCCCGCGGTGAGATCCTTGTCGATTACTACCTCGCGCTTGAACCCTCCGGTCCTGTCGGGGAGATCGACGGCATCGAAACGATCGAGCCGTCCTACGGCATTCCCTCGCGCTGGATCCTGCCGGAGAACAAGGAAATGGCGGAGATTTACGGCTACACCGTCATCGACCCGCTTTCGGTCATGCTCTCCCACCTTTCCGAAACCATCAAGCGCCACACCTATGAGCTTTTGAACCGCGCGGAAACGATCCAGCTTGTCGACAACCTCCGCCGCACCGCGCCCGAGCTTGTTGAGGAGATCGTTCCCAATATCATCTCTTACGGCAATCTTGAAAAGATCCTGCGTGCCCTTCTTAAAGAGGGCGTGCCTATCAAGGACCTTTCCACGATCCTTGAAACGGCGGCGGATGCCATCTCGCAGGGACAGGATGTCGACAGGGCGGTCGAAAGCGTCCGTGCGGAGCTCAGCCGCACGATCACGCACCGCTTCTGCGAAAACGGACAGCTTCGTGTTGTCACGCTTGACGCGGAGGTGGAGAAAAAGGTTATTGCCTCGCTCACCAAGAATGAGCAGGGTGTGTTCCTTATGATGGGTCCGGAGCTGATGCAGCAGATCATCACGCAGCTTTCCGAGCACATGAAAAAATTCAACGACCTTTCGCAAACACCTATTATTCTTGTCAGTCAGGTCATCCGTGTGTACCTGAGCCGTATGATCTCGCAGTTTTTCCCCAACGTCTATGTTCTTGCATTCAACGAAGTTACGAGTAACGTGCAGATCCAGGCGATCGGCAACATCACGTTACAGGGCGCAACGGCGCAGAGCGGAGAGTGATGGAAAGTATGACGCCCAATTCAGCGACAAAGGCTTACGAAGAAGTCTATCGTGAAAATGAAATCGAGGCCATGAGCGCGGAGGATCTTCTCGCCGCTTACAAGCGTACCGGCAGGGACGATCTGAAATGGGCGTTGGTATTGCGCTACGAGGGATTGATCCGTACCATCGCACTGCGTGTGCGCGGCATTTACAGCAGCTTCGCGCAGACGGAAGACATCATCAATGAAGGCGTCATCGCTCTTTTATCGTCGGTGGATAAATTTGACCCGGAAAAGGGTGTTAAGTTTGAAACGTTCGCTGCAAAGCGCATCCGCGGCATGGTCATTGACCTTGCACGAAGACAGGATTGGCTTCCCCGCGGTGTGCGAAAGCAGGCGCGTGAGATCGATATTGCCACGAACGAGCTTTACGGTGAACTGGGAAGGTTTCCTACAGATACCGAGGTTGCCGAGCGCATGGGCATCACCACCGAGAAATATCAGGAGGATCTCTCCCGCACAGCCCTTTGCAATATGCTCTCGCTTGAGGCGCTGCTTGAAGAGAAGGAACACGGCGGCGCACTCACCGGCGGACTCCCTTCCGACTACACGCTCAGCGAACCGGAGCGTGCCTTGCAGGAGGAGGAATTCCAGAGCATCCTGACCGAAGCGATCAGTGAGCTTCGCGACAACGAGCAAATGGTCCTTGCACTTTACTATACTGAAAACCTCAATATGAAGGAGATCGCGACGGTGATGAATGTGAGTGAGCCACGCATTTCGCAGCTCCACTCCCGTGCGATCCAAAAGCTCCGCATCAAGCTGGAGCGTTATATGAGAAGCGAGCTTTAAGGCTGCATACCTTGAAGCGCCAACCTTGCAGACCGCTTTGCGCGGCGAAAGGAATGAAAGAGAAATGTTCAAAGGCTTCTACAACCTTACGTCCGGTATGCTCACGCAGGGGCGTCATCTGGATGTGATCGCAAACAATATGACCAATGTTTCCACCGCCGGATATAAGTCCGACGAATACACGGCCAGCACGTTCGATCAGGTCATGTTCGACCGTGTCGGCAATAAGGAGAAGATCTATACCGATATCGGCAATGTCAGCTACATCCGTGCCAACAGCGAGGTTTATACCGACCATACGCAGGGGCTTCTGGAGCAGACCGACCTCCCGCTCGACTTTGCCATTGAGGGCGAGGGATATTTCGCTGTCCAGATGCTTGACGGCACCACCGCATATACCCGCAACGGCAGCTTTTCGCTCGACGAGGAGGGCTACCTTTGCCTTCCCGGAAAGGGAAGAGTGCTTGGAGCGGGCGACCAGCCCATCCGGCTTGTTACGGATGACATCAACGTTGATACACAGGGTGTTATCACCACGACCGACGGCATCTATCTCGGTCAGCTTTCGACCTACAATTTTGCTGCGGAGGATGTTGCCCAGTTTGAGCGCAACGACCAGGGGCTTTTCATCACCGATGCACAGCCGGTCGACGGGCAGAATGTCATTCACCACAAGATGATCGAGCGATCGAATGTTGACCTTACCGAGCAGATGGTCGATATGATCACCTGCCAGCGCGCGCTCCAAAGTGCGGCGCAGCTTACAAAAATGTACGACGACCTTATGACCAAGTCGGTCGATCAGGTTGGCAGGCTGTAAGGAGGCGAGTAGATGAACGTATCCTTTTACACCGCCGCCGTCGGTGCGCGCGAGCAGCAGTCGCACCTTGACGTGGTGGCGAACAACATCTCCAATGTCAATACTACCGGATTCAAAGCGGAGCGGGCGAGTTTTTCCTCCCTTATGTACCAGAATATGCTCGGTATCGATGAAGAGGAGCTGCCCCGCGGTGTGGGAGCGCACATGATCGCCGCGACCACTGATTTTTCTTCCGGCGCACTGATGGACACCTTTGGGGCGCAGGATTATGCGATCCATGGCGAAGGCTTTTTCGCCGTGCTTGACGGCACGACCGGTGAGGTCAGCTACACGCGTGACGGTTCGTTTACTGTGGGCGGACTGCAGGAACCGACGGGCGGGGTCGATGAATACGGCGCACCGGTTTATGAACAAAAGCTTTACCTTACCGACGGCAGCGGGCGGTTTGTCCTGAGCAACTACGGTCAGATGATCGAGGTCACTGACCCCAACGCGGAATATCCTGTCGGCGTTTTCGACTTTGTCAATACCGACGGTATGCGCCATGTCGGCGGCAACCGCTTTGTACCTGTTGAAAAGAACGGACAGGTCCGCATGGGTACAGGTACGGCGATCCATAAAATGCTTGAAAGCTCAAACGTGGATCTTGCAGGAGAAATATCGAAGATCATTGAGGCGCAGCGTATGTACTCTTACGCACTTCGGATGGTTTCGGTTTCTGAAGAAGTGGAAAATACCGTCAACAATCTTCGCAACTGATAGGATGAGGGGGGCATAACGTTTATGGAGCTAAAAAATTATAAAGACCTCAACGAGCTTGAGATCGATACATTGCGCGAGATCGGCAGTATCGGCATGGGCAATGCCGCGAACTCACTTTCTGAGATGCTGGGCTGCGAGGTACGCATCACGCTTCCCGAGGTCCGCATCATGGAGTATAATCACGCGATCGAGTGGATCGGCGGACCGGAGGCGATCACCGCGGGCGTCCTCGTTCGCATCAGCGGCGACATCAACGGCATCATGCTCTCCGTACAGCAGCTCGACTTTGTAAACCTCATCATCGGCAAGATCTTCGACAAGAAGATCAGCACATATGAGGAGCTGACAGAGATCGAGAGCTCCGCGCTTATCGAGATCGGCAACATCATGATCTCGACCTTTATCAACGCGCTTTCCGGTCTTGCAGACATCAATCTCAACCTGACGGTTCCGGCTTTCACCGTGGATATGCAGGGAGCGATCATTGCCGTTCCGATGGCGGAATACGGCGGTCAATCTGACTATATTATGACTATCGGCGGAAACTTCATCTGCGAGAAGAAGCAGGTACCTTGCCGACTTCTCCTCTCGCCGGACATCCGGTCTTTGAATTTCCTGCTGAGGAAGTTGGGCGTGACGAATGGATGATAAGTTGATCGTTGGTATCGCGGATATGAAGATGGCACAGGGAGCGGGAACACTCGTTACCTATGCGCTCGGGTCGTGTATCGGCATTTGCCTTTATGATCCGATGATCAAACTTGCCGCACTGATACATATCATGCTCCCACTGAACATGGAGGCGGGACGAAAGACACCGCTCAAGTACGCGGACACAGGTATCCGCGAGACGCTGCGGGAGATGGAAGCGCGTGGTGCATCGCGCGCACGCATGATCGCCAAGATCGCCGGCGGCGCAAAGATGTTTGAAGTCAGCGGCGGCAATATGGGCAACATCGGCGTGCGCAACGCCGAAAGTGTCCGCATGACGCTCAAGCGGGAAGGCATCCGCCTTACATTTGAAGATGTGGGCGGCACGGTTGCCCGAACGGTGTTTCTCAATGCTGCCGACGGACAGGGCATCATCCGTTCCTACGGGAAGCCGGATATTATATTTTGAAAGACAACCACAGGTTTTGAAGTAAAGGAGAGTAAGCGATGAAAGTTGAGCAAAAGAGTGAGATCCTGCTGGAGTCCGGCACTAATGAAATCGAGATCATGCAGTTTACGATTGACGGTAACCTTTACGGCATCAACGTTGCAAAGGTGCGCGAGATCATGCTTTCCGCACCGGTGAAGGTCATGCCGCACGCACACTCCGCGGTCGAGGGTGTATTCAAGCCCCGTGATGCCGTTTTGACGGTCATCGACCTTCCCGCATACCTGAAAAATCGCGACGGTCAGGGTCCTGCTTCCGAAAAGCATGAAAAGGACCTTTTCATCGTCACGAACTTCAATAAGATGTTTGTTGCCTTCCGTGTCCATACGGTCGTTGGCATCAGCCGCATCTCCTGGACTGATATCCAGAAGCCCGACAAGGCTGTTACCGGCGGCGGTGACGGTGTTGCTACCGGTATCGCACAGTGCGGTGAGCAGCTTGTCACGATCCTGGACTTTGAAAAGATCGTTGCCGAGATCGCACCTGAGACGACCATCCAGATGCATGACATTGAGGCGCTCGGTCACCGTGCGCGCAATGCCTCGCCGGTCTGCATCGCGGAGGATTCCATTCTCCTTGCAAAGATGATCCGCGAAGCGCTCAACAAAGCGGGTTACACGAACCTTAAGATGTTCAATAACGGCAAGGATCTCTGGGACTACCTTTTGACTGTCCGTGATGAGAGAGACCTCAAGGAAAAGGTCTCTCTCATCATCACCGATATTGAAATGCCGCAGATGGACGGTCATCGGCTGACGAAGCTCGTTAAGGAGGATGTGAAGCTGAGTACTATTCCGCTGATCATCTTCTCCTCGCTCATCACGCCCGAGGTCCGCATCAAGGGCAAGCGTCTCGGCGCCGATGAGCAGCTCAGCAAGCCCGAGATCGCGCATCTCGTGGACATCATGGATCACCTTTTGGCGGAAGCCGCGCAATAAAGACAGAGCAGGTTAAAAAACGATTCTGCCGCGAAAGAGGCGGCACGCAAGAAAACAGGAGGGGACTATGCAGGAAAAATATATCGTTCGGTTGCCGATCAAGGACAAGGATGGGCTGATTATCGGCTACGAGGTCCTCTACCACGGTGCGAATCAGGCGTTCGGCGCGAGCAAGGAAAACAGCAGTGAATTTGCCGCTGCCGATGCGATCTATAACTACCTCATGCAGAACACGGATAAGCTTTTCCGCGGTTCGCTGAACTTCATGACCTTCACCACGACGCTTCTGATGAAAAAGACGCCTGCGCTTTTCAACAAGGATGAGCTCGTCATCCAAATCGATGACAGCGTCATCATCCACGCGCTGTCTATGCACATGGTCGAGCGTTACGCGAAGCAGGGCTATAAGATCGCCGTCAACGAGTTTAAGTTTGCTCCGCGTTACCTCGCGCTGATGGACAAGATCGATTACATCAAGGTCAATCTTGTCTCTGTTGGCGAGTCCTCGGCGCGCAATATCGTTGAGATCGCCCGCAGTATGAATAAGAAGGTCATCGCCGTCGCTATCGATACGGAAGAGCTTTATAACAAGGCGGTCGCCATCGGCTTTGATGCGATGCAGGGATCTTTCGTCGCGGAGAAGCTTGCAACGCGCGCACATACGAGCGGCTATCTGCAGAGCAACTTCTTCCGTCTGCTTGTTGCCGTTACGCGCGATGAGCCGAATGTCGAGGAGATCGAGGAGATGATCTCTATGGACGCCTCGCTCAGCTATGGTCTATTGAAGATGGTCAACTCCATGCACTTTGCCCTGCGCAACAAGGCAACAACCATCCGCCAGGCCATCGTTACTCTCGGCCTTAGCCAGCTCAAGCAGTGGATCTACCTTCTGAGCGTGAGCAACACGCAAGAGGAGATCTCGCCTGCCGACGAAGAATTTTTGAAGATGTCCTTCATGCGCGCTTCCTTCTGCCGTGAGCTGATGAATTTTGCCGGCAGTATGCCCATCTCCAAGTCGGAAGCGTATCTTATGGGTATGTTCTCCACGCTCAACTACCTCATCGCATCCCCGATGGAAGAGATCCTTGCCTCTGTTCCCATCTCGGACGAGGTTCGCGCTGCCATCTTGACGAAGGAAGGCCGCTGCGGCATCTTGTACGATCTGGTGCTCTGCTATGAGCGCGCCGACTGGGACGGTATCACGCGCAACGCCGAGCAGCTCGGAATTCCGCAGAATATTCTCCCCAGTCTTTACTTCAACTGTATGGAAAGCGTCAACACGACGTGGAGCCAGCTCACGCAGATGCACGGTGATGAGCCGATGGAGGCTCCCGCTGCACCTGCGGATGAAGAATAAGCAAAAAAAAACAAATCCTCGCGCCCACCGGCGCGAGGATTTGTTATAAATGTTCTATTGCTCATGCTGCGGGTTTTCCATCACGATGCGGCATGCCTTTGTCACCTGCGCGACGGCGGATGCCTCAAACCGTCCCTCGCACACGGAAACCGTCGACGCGACATCACCGGAGCGATGCACGGCATACTTTGGCGGCAGATTGTTCAGTGCGATGGCGCAAACATCGGCAAAGCACTTGGAACACTCGCATACGCCAAAAAGCGACATATACTTTTTCGCTTTCCGCTCCACGATCAGCTGCATCACATTGACAAAGTCGTACCCTTTCATGTTGAACGCCGCTGAGGTGTTCGGCATATACGGTGTGACGGGCATCGGGGGAGGGGGCGGCGGCGCGGACAGTATCGGCGCTTGTATGACCGGCTGCTGTGCGACCGGCTGCACGACACTTTGCGCGGGTACAGGATTCTGCGCGGGGGAGAGCGACGCCTCGTTTTCCTGCAAATTAAAATATTCTGCAAGGGCAGAGCGTACTGCGGCAGACGCTGCATCGCTGCCTGTTTCGATCGCAACGCTTGCCGGCGGTGCGGCAGGTGCGGCGACCTGTGCCGGTGGTGGGGGCGGCGCGGCGAATACGATCGGCTGCGGGTACGGCTGTTGTGGGTACGGCTGCTGCTGTTGTGGGTATGGCTGCTGCGGGTACGGCTGCGGTGCGTATGGCGCGCTCTGCGGCGGCGGTTCATACGAAACCGGCGGCGGCGGGGGCGGCGCGGCGTGCTGTACTTGCGGGTGCGCAGCAGGCTGCGAGATCGGCTCGTCGACGCCTTCGGGGATTTCGGTTTTGTTGAGAAGCCCCATCACGCGCGCGGTTTTTGAAGTTTTGGAAGATCTTGCTGCCATGGAACGACCTCTCTTTCGGGTGGATTTGCGTAAAACTCAGCGTCTTTCCGTGGGGCAGATGTACATAATGTGGTTGACAAGCTGCTGATAGTCAACGGCGGGACCGGACTCGGGTGCGAATGTCAAAACACTCTCGCCGTGCGCGGGAGCAGCTGCGGCGGGGACGCCGGAGCGGATCTTGGTAGGGAAGACATGTGTGCCAAGCTGCTGTGCGACCTGCTCTGCCATCTCCTGCACCTCCTGCGAAAGGGTAAAGCGCTTGGAGAACTTGTTGAGCAGGATACCGAGAACTTCCAGCTCCTCATTGTAGCACTTACGCACCGTTTCGATCGTTTCTTTGATCTGCGTAACGCCGAGAAGGCTCAAGATCTCCGGCACCATCGGGATAATGAGGGAGTCAGCGGCGACGTAGGCATTGACCGTCAGCACGTTGAGCGCGGGCGGCGTGTCGATAATGATGTAATCATAGTTGTGCTGGATCTTGCGCAGATGCTCGCGCAGCATGAACTCACGCCCCGTGCGGTTGAATTCAAGCTCAGCGGCAGAGAGCAGGATGTTGGAGGGGAGCAGATCGCCATACGGCGTGGAAACGATGACATCCTCGATCGGAGCCTGTCCTTTCAAGACTTCGTACATTGTGTCACAGTTTTCAATATCCAGTCCCAGACTGAAACCGAGACTTCCCTGCGGGTCGAGATCGACGCCCAAAACGCGCGCATTTCGCTGGCTCAAGCCACAAACGAGCGCCGCGGCAGTGGTCGTTTTCCCAACACCGCCCTTTTGATTTGTGATGGTGATGATTCTGGTCACGAGATTTTCCCTCCATGTGCAAAAAAAGTTTTTCAAAACTATTAACTTTACTATACTACATGTCGATAAAAAAGAATAGAGGGATAACCCGAAAAAACGAAAAAATTTTTAAAATTCGACAAAATCAGTCAATGACCCCGCGTCGAAAGCGCCGCGTGGGAAGAACATATCGAATCTTAATGAGAGAAAGGATGAGGCATTATGGCATCGATCAGCAGTTTGAGCGCTTCCGGTTCCGGCAGCAGCATCTACGGTAGCCGCAATGTTATCAGCGGTCTTGCCAGCGGTCTTGATACCGAATCTTTGATTGAAAACGCTGTCACCGGCTACAAGACGAGGATCACCTCACTTGAGCAGGATCGCACGATGGTTGAGTGGGAGCAGGAGGCGTACCGTTCCATCATCACCCAGATGTATAATTTTACGAACAAATATGCCTCCTTTACCTCGGCGAGCAACCTTTTGAGCGTCGGCTTTTTTACCGGCGGGGTCAGCACGACACCGCAGGGGGCGAATGCAGCTTCGGTCTCGGCAGGTGGCAGGACCGACAGCGATGTTGCCATCAACGCCATAAAGCAGCTTGCCAAGGGCGCAACCTATAAGGTCTCCGGCAGCAAGCTCAGCGGCGGTGAGACCGGCACCATTACCTCCGATGCGGCGATCGACCTTTCAAGCGATGCGCGTGTGAGCACCATCAAAGGAAACCTCACGCTCAACTACGGTAATAAGACCGTCGGCATCAGCTTCGATGAAAATGAAGTATACAACTCTGCCGAGGAGTTTGCCGCCGCGATCAACGAAAAGCTTGCCGCGGAGAAGATCACCACCGACTCCGGCAATACATACAACGGCGACGAGCTTATCAAAGCGCGCGTGGACGGCGGCAAGATCGTCTTTGATGACGTTTCCGGCGCCGGCAACGGCGTGAGCATCGCCCGCGCGAGCGGCGATTTCGGAAAGACGCTGCGCATCGCCAAGGGCGATACGAGCATCGCTGTCTCCGGCAAGGGTCTTTCCAAGACGCTCGACAACGCTGAATTCCTCGACGGCAAGACGATGAGCTTTACTTACAACGGTGTGAGCAAGTCCATCACTCTCGGTAAGTTTGAAAACGCCGACGAGTTCATTGCTGATGTGCAAAGCAAGCTCGATAAAGAGTTTGGCACCGGCAAGATCACCGTCGGCAACGCCGCAACGGACGGGAAGCTGCAGATCACGTTCGACGTTGGCAGCAACAATAAGCTCGCCGTTTCCTCTTCCGCCGGCGAACGCCTTGGCATCGGCGAGAGTGCGACAAGCTATTTTTCCACCGCGAAGACGCTTGACCAGCTTGGCGTCCTTGAAGGTCTCACCGCCGAAACGGAAGGCGAGAACAAGGGCAAGTACGCTTTCAAAGTCAATGACGAGGTCATCGGCTATTACAGCAAGGACACCACCATCGCCGACATTTTGAAGGATATGAAGGCAGCGGGGCACACCGCGAACTATTCCAGTGTCGTTGACCAGTTCACCTTTACCTCCGCCGAAACGGGCGAGGCGAGCAGCTTTGCCTTTGGTGAGGGACTTGCTCAGAAGCTTTTTGGCAGCGTGGGCGACGAGGGCGTTACCTTTGAAAACGGACAGGATGCCATTTTTGAGATGACCGTCGACGGCGTCACGCAGGAGTTTACAAGAAGCTCCAACACCGTCGATATCGACGGATTGAGCGTCACGCTCAAATCCGAGTTTGGCTATGATGCGGGCGGCGCACGCGTTGAGGCGGAGGCGATCACGTTCAAAAGCGAGAGCGATACGACCAACGTTGTCGATACCGTCAAGTCCTTTGTGGAGGAGTACAACAGCCTTCTCAAGTCCATCAAGGAAGCGTACAGCACGGCGCCGGCTGAAAAGTCCAGCAAAACGCATGAAAAATATCGCCCCCTCACCGACGAGGACAAGGAGGGCATGAGCGAGAGTACGATCGAAAACTATGAAAAGCGTGCCAAGCAGGGCATTCTTTTCGGTGACAATGACCTCTCCGCACTGTATAACGGTCTTCGCAATATCATCAGCGAGAATGCCACCGCCCTTGAGAAGATCGGCATTACCATCTCCTATAACAGCGGACTGACAAGCCTTTCGGTCAACGAAGCAAAGCTTACAGAGTCGCTTGAAAAAGATCCCGAAGCCGTGGCGAATGTGTTCACGGGTGACGGCAAGTCGAAGGGTCTTATGACGAGCATGAAAGGAACGCTTGACGCTTACGGCTCGACGACCGGTGCGACAAAGGGCATCCTTGTTGCAAAGGCGGGCGCGACAGAGTCCTCGCTCTCCCAGCTTTCGAACACGCTTTTGAACAAGCTCAACGACATCGATGACGAGATCGGCGAATGGGAAACGAAGCTGTCTGAGAAGATCGACTACTACTCCAAGCAGTTCACAAGACTTGAGCAGCTGATCAACGAGATGAACTCGCAAAGCAGCGCACTTATGGGACTTTCCGGCGGTGGATATTAATCGCAAACAAGGGAATAGACTGAAGGAGGTACGCCATGGATATGCGTGGCTATCAAAGCTATAAGGAACAGGCGATCAATACAATGACGCAGGGCGAGCTTCTGCTCGTTTTGTACGACGAGCTTGTTAAGCGTGCCAAGCGTGCAGAGATTGCCCTCGGAAAAGAGGACTATCCCCTGTTTGAAGAATCCATCCAGCGCTGTATTGACATCATTCGCTATCTGAACGATACGCTCGACCGCAAGTATCCCATCAGCAATGAGATCGCGCGGCTCTACGACTTCTTCTCCTACGATCTCAATCGTGTGAAGTTTGGGCGCAACAAAGCGGAGCTTGAGCGTCTGCAGCCCATGCTTGCCGACCTGCGCGACACGTTCCGCACGGTTGTCGGCAACTCGACGATGTAGGAGCGAAGGTGGGACGATGAAAGAAAGCGATCTTCGTGATGTCCTTGCTGCGCAAAGAAGCATGGTCGCTCCGCTCAACGAGCTTGTCGACCTTACAACGCAGCTTGCCGATGCGTTCTCGCGCGGTGACCGCACAAGTGTGCGGATGCTCATCGCCATGCGCAACGACCCGATCTACAAGGTTGCGCGCGCCGATGACAATATCCGCACAACACTCAGCACATTGAACGCAGAAGATGTGACACGCCTTCGTGCCCTGCTTGCGGGGGAGGCGGAGACCGACGATCCCATTGAGCACCAGATCAGCACACAGAGTGTCTCTAACCGGAGACTGCTCCTGCGCGTCAGTGAGATCGACAAACAGGTGAGCCGCCGATTCATTGGCGACAGGTCCATATACAATGAAGACTAAAAAGAAGCTGCTGCACCGAAAACGGTGCAGCAGCTTCTTTTTTTTGAAATCGAAGGTCATGCCTCCGGTATGGAGACCATCCAAAGAGGTGCGCCGTCTTTCCAGCTTGTGGAAAGCTCGTCCAGAATAAGCTGTGCATCCCATGTGGAAAGACTTCTGTCGGTGCTTGCGGGGTCGGCAACAAGAATGTCGCCGCCGAGTGTCGCTCCTCGCAAAACGATGAAATGCCCGCGTGATGTGAAATGTCCCGGACCCATCAGCGCAACGAACATATGTCCTGCGGCAAGCTCGCGCCGCAGCGCGTCGGGACTGCGTTCGCTGAACGCAGCAGCCTCCAGCCCATAGGCGGCAGCAGTCCCCTGCACGATGGAAAGATACGACCCGCTGCGCCGTGCCCAGTATCCGTGCTGTGCTGCCCACTGCGACATCTGCGCGGGGTCGATGCGCGTTTGCGTAAGACTTGAAACGAGCATTGCCATCGAAGTTGGACCGCAGCCGTAGCCGGAGATGCTGTCGCGTCCGTAAAGCTGTGATGCCCACGGTTCCTCTGTCTGGTTGTAATACACGATCTCCACGCTTCCGCCGGTCAAAACAGACCCATCTTCGCGCACATCGAGTTTTGTCACGGCGGGATCGGCATAGGAAAGCTCGGCAAAGATGGCAGGCGCGGTTGCGACCTGGGCGTCGTCCTCGTCGATCTCATCTTCTTTCGGTGTGAAAGCTGCTGCGATCGATTCGCCTGCCGAGTGGAGTGCATCGCCTGCGGCATCGGCGCTCTCCTCGGCAAATTCCTGTAAAGAGTCCCACGCCTTGCCTGCGGCATCGGCAGTGCTCTGTGCAGCGCGGCTGAGTGCGCGCTCGACCGGCGCCACGATGCGCGCGTAGAGCGCAGGGTCGGCAAAACGGCAAACCGCAAGCTCCACCGTACAGATGCAAACGACGCCGAGCAAAACGACACCGAATATTTTCAGTTTTGTGTGCCGCTTTTTCATGCCTGCTCCCAAATTCACAAAAATTTCATCAAACAACGCATATCAAGGCTTCAAAAACGAAAAAGAGTGTGATACAATGATTAAAACTATCCTTGTCTCTTGATGCGCACGTCGTACCGCATTACCTGAGCCGTATGCCCATTATACGAAAGATGCGCCATTTTTGCAACAGGAAGTCGAAAGAAGAGGGGGCTCCATGGCTGCGATCGAACTTGAGAATGTTGATAAGTTTTACCGCTGGGACACGAGGCGTCAGCCGGCGGCGAACAATATCACCCTCTCCGTCGGGCAGGGCGAGTTTGTTTTTCTGATCGGCGGCAGCGGCGCGGGGAAAAGCACGCTGCTGCACCTGATGACGGGCGGCATCAGACCGGAGCGGGGGACCGTTCGTCTTTACGGACAGGATTATGCGAAGATGAGCGAAAAACGCCGCCAGGCTGCGGCACTCATGTTTGGCTACGTCTGGCAGGAGCCGCAGCTTATGAAAAGGCGCACCGTCTTCGAAAACATCTACTTAACGGCGCTTGTCGGCGAGCATAAATGCCGCAATGCAACGGTGCGCGAGCGTGTACAGAAGGTACTGGGGCTTACGGGCATGACGCAGTATGCCGCCATGCGGCCGGAGGAATTGTCCCTTGGGCAGTGCCGCCGTGTGGAGCTTTCCCGTGCGCTCGTCAACAATCCCTCGATCCTCATTCTCGATGAGATCACATCAAACCTTGACCCCGACAATGTGTGGGACATCACGTTCCTGCTTGACGAAATCCATCGTCAGGGCACGACGATCATCATGGCGACCCACTCACGCAGTATCGTCAATATCATGCGCCGCCGCGTCATTACGCTTGTCAACGGCGAGGTCATCGGTGATGTCCGCCGCGGACGCTACGGCGACATCGTATAGCATCCCCAAATGATAAAAAAGCCGGCATCGCGCACTGAGCTGCGCCGCGCCGAAGGAGGAATATTCGTGGAACGAACTTACCGCCCGCAGGAAAAAGACCTCATTTTCGCCCTTGATATCGGCACGCGCAGCATCATCGGTGTTGTCGGGAAGATGGAGGGCAGCCGCCTTTGCGTTCTTGCCATCGAACGTGAAGAGCACGATAAGCGCGCCATGATCGATGGACAGATCGAGGATATTGCGCAGGTCGCGCGCATCGCACGCATCGTGACCGACCGCCTGGAGGAGCGGATGCAAACGCGCCTTACGCGTGTGTGTGTCGCTGCCGCAGGCCGCGCTCTTAAAACGACGAGCGCGCACTTCGAGCTGGAGCTGCCCGAGGTCAAGACCATCGATGAAGAGCTGATCGGTCAGCTGGAAGCGGGCGCCGTTTCCGCAGCGGAGGAATCGCTTGCCACGTTCAGCGACGATCAGCGCCGCTTCTTCCTTGTTGGGTACACTGTCTCGCAGTACCGCCTTGACCACTACCCGATGTCCACTATCCGCGACCATCGAGGCAAGCTCATTGAGGCGGATATCGTCGGCACCTTCCTCCCGAGCGAGGTCGTTGAAAGCCTGTACAGTGCCATGCGCGCTGCCGAGCTTGAGATCGTCAGCCTTACGCTCGAGCCGATCGCAGCGATGAATGCTGCCGTTCCCGCCGATCTTCGCCTTTTGAACCTCGTGCTTGCCGATATCGGTGCAGGTACGTCGGATATTGCTGTCTGCCGCGATGGAAGTGTTGTCGGTTATACGATGGCGACCCTTGCCGGTGACGAGATCACGGAATCGCTCATGCGCACCTACCTTGTCGACTTCAAAACGGCGGAGCGGCTCAAGCAGTGCATGGAGAAGGAAGGCAGCATCACATTCACAGATATCCTTGGCTTTGAGCAGAGCGTCACCGCGCAGGAGATCACCGACGCTGTCCAGAATTCGGAAGATTTGATGGCAGGTGAGATCGCGAAAAAGATCATTGAGGTCAACGGCGCGGCACCTTCCGCGCTCTTCCTTGCGGGCGGCGGCAGCAAGCTTGCGGGTCTTCGCGAAACGATGGCGAAATATCTTGATATGGACCTTCGCCGCATCGCTGTTGCGGGCAGCAACTTTGAACGCTCCGCTTTTTCGACCGAACATGACCTCAATAATCCCGAATATGCAACGCCCCTTGGTATTGCCATCTCTGCCGGAATGGGTCTTATCAACGACAGCTATGTTGTCACGCTCAACGGCGAGAATGCAAAGCTCTTTAGAAACGGCACACTCACCGTTCAGGAGATCTTGCTGATGAACGGCTATACATACGCCGATATGCTTGGACGCACGGGCGGCAATCTGACCGTTACCATTAACGGACAAAAGGCTGTCTTCCGCGGTAAGAGCGCAACTCCTGCCCAGCTTCGTGTCAACGGCGAAGAGGTTTCTGTTACCACCCTTGTCTATGCGGGCGATGAGATCACTTTTATCCCCGCGATCCACGGCGAAAATGCTTCGCGTACGCTCGGTGAGGTTCTGGAAAGCGGATTTTCCGGCAGTGCGCTTGTCAACGGCGAGGAGTGCCCGCTCGATACGGTCCTCCACTCCGGCGACGAGATATCCACCATCATCGAGGCTGCACCTGCTGCGCCCGTTGCGCCCGTCGCACCTGCTGTGCCCGTCACGCCCGTCACGCCAGTTGCGCCAGTTGCGCCAGTTGCGCCCGTCATGGAGGAGGAAGCGCTGTTTGCACGCTATTCGGACGACGTGTACTACTCTCCGGTATCTGCTCCGACACAGCCGACTCCTGTTTCTGTGCCAGAGCCGGAGCCGGAACCGGAGCCGACACCTGTGCGTGTGCGCGAGAAGCTGGGCATCATGTTCAACGGACGCCGTCTGCTTCTGGACGAAAAAGCGAATGGTGAACCGTACTATCTGATGGACCTTCTCGAATATACGGATATTGACTTTAACCATCTCCAGCGCCCTGTCGCTCTGCGCGTCAACGGCGTCCCCGGGATGTTCCAGCAGCGCATCATGCCCGATGACGAAGTCGTGATCCGCTATGAGGATCTGAAAAAATAAACGCAAAGCAGCGAAGATTGGAGGGATCTGCCATGCACAATAAACTGCGCGCAGCAGCGGTCGGTGTCGCGCTGCTGCTATTGACCGGCTGCGGCAAGGAGGAGATACTCGACCCCCTTGTCAGCTACACGGTCGGCGAGGAAGAGATCGCCGCGCTCGACACCTTACTTGCCGGGGGGGGACTCACGGCGGTTGAAACAGGGGAAGAGGAGGGCGCACAGCCGCTCTATGTTTACTCTGACCTTTCGGAAACGGGACCTACGGTGGAACAGTATGTCCAGCGCCTGACCGATGAGAAAGCCGGTTTTTTCCTTTGTGACAATGAAGGAAACGAAACGGAGGATGTGCCCGATTTTACGCTTGAAGAGGGCGAGGTCATTTTGCACCGCGCACTTGAAGAGGAGGATGCCTGCGTAGAGCTTGTGATCCACTGGACAGAGGATACCTGCTCGGTGCAAACCGGTGTCGTGGAAGTGGAAGCGAAGGAAGAAGAGGGTAAAACGATGCGGGAGATCGCAGAGTATTTTGCGACCTGCAAGCCCTCAGACCTCGGACTTGAAGGCGAGAGCATGGCGGAGTATGAGATATATCCGCTTGATGCGATCGTCCATGTCGACGGTGTGCAGTGCTTCCGCGTGAATATCTACGACCGTGAGGAAGGCGTCGAAACGAACGTTATCCAGGGTATCTACCTTCTCTCCGGCGATATGGGGCGTCTCTACCGCCTTGACCCCGAAACGGAAACAGTAACGCTGCTTCGCAAATAAACACATAAAAAAAAGTGGCGCTGCCTGTATGGGCAG
>JAFQUN010000009.1 GCA_017408525.1 Oscillospiraceae bacterium | reverse complement strand
CGCTGCGCATTCGTGACGCTGGGTCAGTTTTCCATCGTGCGTCTTGAACGCGACACGCATCTTTGCATCCCTGTCTACGACTACTGCATCCCCGAAAACGAGTGTGTGGCGGACTCCGGCTCGAGCGAAGACCCGTGCGAGCTTTTTGACAGCGTCGAGTTCCCCATCCATGAGTTTTTCCCGCCCGGAAAGGGCAGCGGCATCTCTGACTGCGCCTGCGGTTCATGAAAAGAAAGAAGCGGCTTTCGCCGCTTCTTTCTTTTTGAGACTGTCGAAAAAGTGGCAGAGCCACTTTTTCGAGTCTTTTGCGCGGCGACGCGTCACCCGCTTACGCCGTGAGAAGTATTTTCTCCGACGCACCCGTAAAGGGCACGCCGCATCCGTAGGGCGGCAAAGCCGCCAACGGCTGCGCAGTACACGCCGCCGGAGAAAATGGTTTTACTTTCTTTTGCCGCAAAGCGGCAAAACTCGGTGAGACCTTTAAGGGCAAGCTGAAGAAAGAAACGGCTTTTGCCGCTTCTTTCTTTTTTACAAAAACTACTTGACAAATCTGTCTACTGCTGATAGACTATGGCTGTCTATTGAAAATAGACAGAAAGGAGAGGGGATATGTCGGAGTATAAATTGGGCGCGGTCGAATCACGCTTTGCCGATATCGTATGGGAGCGTGCGCCGATCGCGAGCGGGGAACTTGTGAAGATCTGCGCTGCGGAGCTTGGATGGAAACGAACGACGACGTATACGGTTTTGAAAAAGCTTGGTGAAAGGGGACTTTTCAAGCTTGAGGACGGGGTCGTTTCAGCCGTTATCTCACGCGAGGAACACTATGCGGCGCAGAGCGAGCGTTTTGTCGAGGAGAGTTTCGGCGGCTCACTTCCCGCGTTTTTCGCTGCGTTTGCAAAGCGTAAGCCGATATCGCGCGAGGAATTGGAGGAGCTTCGGCGGATGATCGATTCATTCGGGGAGGGCTGAGGATGGAGACTGTATTTTTAAAGCTGCTGCAGATGAGCATCAGCGCCGCATGGTTGGCCGGAGCTGTCATCGCACTGCGCCTTTGCTTTCGAGGCGTGCCCAAGGCGATCCACTGTGCGCTGTGGGCGTTGGTGGCAGTCAGGCTGCTGTGTCCTGTTTCCATCGAAAGCGGCGTGAGCCTTGTCCCCGACAAGATCGCAGGCGGCGAGATCGTTTCAAGCTGGATGGATGCGGAAGAGGTTGAAAAAGGCACGGTCGAAGCGAGCGCTGCGGGGGATATTGCTCAAAATGTGGTAAGGGATCAGCAAATGGCTGTGCCCGGTACGAAAAGCACAGCAATTGCTGTGATCAGCAAAATATGGCTTGCGGGTGCTGCGGCGATGCTGCTCTATGCCGTCGTCGCCTGCCTTCGCATCCGCTCGGCGGTGAGGTTGTCTATCCAAACGCGGGAAAACATCTGGCGGTGCGAACGGGTGGACACGCCGTTTGTCATGGGTGTGTTCCGTCCGAGGATCTATCTTCCGCTTGAAATGGACGAGCGGCAGACGGAGCTTGTCCTTGCTCATGAGCGGGCGCATCTTCGACGCGGCGATCATATCTGGAAACTGGTGGGCTTTGCGCTGCTGTCGGTCTATTGGTTCAGCCCGCCCGTTTGGGTGGCTTACATCCTCTTTTGCCGTGACATGGAGCTTGCCTGCGACGAGATGGCCGTATCCTGCATGGACACGAACGGTCGGAAGGCATATTCAATGGCGCTGCTCGACAACAGTGCTTCGCACCGAAAAAGCGCGGTCTATCCGCTTGCGTTCGGTGAGGTGGGCGTAAAGCGGCGCATTGCCGCCGTGCTGCGCTATAAGAAGCCTGCCGTGCTTGTGACCGCCGCGGCGTTGCTCGTCTTTGCCGTTGTGGCGGTGTGCCTTTTGACCGACCCTGTCTCCGAAGGGTCAAGCGCGGACATAGGCGGTGCTGTGGAAGAAGCACGCGAGAGTGCTGTCGATGCTGCGGAAGAGGATACCCTTCATGATGCATTTTTCAATGTGCTCGGCTATGACGGATATGTGTACGTTGATGACGGCGGCGGTGTTGGGCATCAGATACGCACATATTACGCCATTTCGGATAACGGGGATTTTCCCATTGCAGTGAGCTTTGGCTTCGGTGATGCGGAGGACTACGCCGTTGACCTCGACGGCGACGGTATTACGGAGCTCATTACGAATGTCCAGTACGGCGGCGACGGTGCGCAGCGTGTCTACGTCTATCGGTGGCGGGGCGATGCGATCGTGCGCGGCGAGCTTCCGACAACGATGCTTCCGGAGAGCTTTGACGATTGGGGCGCAAACGCGACGTGGTCGGAGTATGTGCCGGAGAACGGCGTTTTCCGCCTGCACTACGCGCAAAAGGGCGGCGGGATGTACGCAGTCTGGGAGACAAACGACCTTAAAGATTTTGTATTTTATCCGTTTGATCCCGAGTTTCCGTAAACAGAAGGACAGGGCGGCACGGCCGCCCTGTCCTTCTGTTTTACTTATTTTACGCGCCTGCACACAAGCATTACGATCTGCCTGCGGCTGTCAGCCAACGTATGCCTTGTCCGTTTCAACATAGATGCCTCGCTCGGCGCTCCAGCCGACGTTGAAGCCGAGGCTGCGCCCGAGGTCGCGGAGCTGGTAGTAAGTGTAGCCGCCGCCCGCGTCGTCGGTCAGCGTGATGGCCGCAAGATCTGCCGCCGCGCCGTTGATCTTGGTCGCCGCGGTGGGGATGGTGTAGGAGCGGTCGCCGGAAAACGGGGTGAACATTTCCGAGCCGTTTGCCGTGTAGGTTTGGCCGGTGACGATGTTCACCGCGCCGTCCCACGAGACTTCAAACTGCGCCGCAGAACCGTTGAGCAGCAGCGCAACGTCGCGCAGCTTCACATAGTTCGTCGGGTTGCCGTTCGCGTCCTTGAGGGCGTACGCCTGCACCTCGACAGCCTTGCCGTCGATCTCGACATTCTGCGTGCTGGCGTAAGCGGTGTTCGTGGAAACGGGTGGCTTGGGCGCGGGCTCGACGGGCTTGGGTGCCTTGCTCGAGATCGTTGCCTTGCCGCCGGAGACGGAAAGCTCGTAGGTGACGCTGCTGCCCGAAAACGCGCCGCCCTTCGCCTCCGCGCGGACGGTATGCACGCCGTCGCCGAGTGCGGAGAGGTTCAGATCACAGTAGTAGGGAACAGTGCTGCTCGCCGCATACTGTGCGCCGTCAACATAGTACGTCACCTGCGCGGTGGTCTTTGCGGGGAAGATGGCATAGGTCGCAAGGCGCAGCTTGCCGCCCTCACCCTGGGAAACGACATCGGAGAGGGGCTTCCACGTTTTACCGTTCGTCTCACCGGCGGCAAGATACGCGCCGTTTTGATCGATGGCGGTGCGGTATGCGTTCGCCACGGCGGCGTTTTCGTCAAGTGCGTAGGCGTTGGAAAGCGTGCCAAGCGTGGTGTTGAAGTAGAACACCGCCTTGACCTGCGGGTAGATCATGTTGACGTAGGAGTAGAACTTATTGAGCTGGTCGACGGCGTAGGCGGTCTGGTCCGCACCGGTCGATTCATTGCGGTAGCTGAAGCCGCACTCACTGATCATGACGGGCTTGTTGTGCGCGGCGGCAAACTCGACGATGGGGGCAATGACAACGAGCGGATCGTTGTCGTAAAGACCCTTGCCATAGTACGCGTCTACGCCGTACAGCACTGCGTCGTAGTCATAGGAGGTGACATCGCCGGCGAAGTTGGTGTTGTGGTAGGTGGACATACCGATCCAGTCCACATAGTTGTCGCCAGGATAGAAATCGGAGAAGGTCACATTGCGGTTGCTGACATCGTTGGGGGAGAAGACCATCTTGATATTGCTGTAACGGTCGGCAGCGTTTGCGATCTTGCGGAACGCGCTGATGTAGGTCTGCGGGTCGCACTCCGCCCAAACGCTCATCTCCGCGCCGACACGGAGCAGGATCGTCGCATCAAGCCCGCCAAGCGCGGCAAGGCTTTCAGTGATGTAGCTGTCATACGCGGGGTCGAGCACCATCTGCGCGCCGGCAGTGTTCTCGGCCGCGAAGTTCCACGCAAATTCGATCACGCCGCCATCGAGTGCTTCGGCGAACTTGAAAGAGGTGTTGCGGTGATAGTTGACCCAATAATCCACGGAGTTGGTATCGCCAAAGGTGACATACATCAAAACGGAGGATTCATCCTTTCGGTCACCCTCGACGACCGAGCCGTACAGCGTGCCGGATGCGGCGGCGCCGGCGGCGGTGTAGTCGAGCCCCTTCTGGTCGGTCAGGGCGTAGACCTCGGCGTCCTTGGCGGCTTTCAAATATGCGATGCGCGAGTCGATGGACAAAAGCGCATCCTTGTAATCCCTGATGTTTTCGTGCAGCCACTCGGCGCAGACACGCTGGCGCTCGAGCCAGGTGATCGCACCGGCGATGTCGCCGCGCATCTCGCAGCACCACGACGCGGTCGCGCACTTGGGCTCGAGGTTGTAGCAAACTTGCTCTCCAAGCCCGAGCGGCATCAAAAGGTCATATGTCTTCTGCGCAACGGAGATGATCTCAGCGGTATTCTTTTCGGCATCCGCCGCGATCCATGCCTCCTGCAGCGGCCAATACGACTTGGGGTAGTCGAACGCGGATGCGGATACGCACATACCGGCGGCAAGCGCGCCGATGAGCGCAGTGGCGAGTAAACGCCGCGAAGTGTTTTTCATACACGTTTCCTCCATGCTGCCGCACGATGCGGCAAAATTTCCCCATGATTATACCGCACAAGGGTGCAAAAGTAAAGGCGCACACAAAAAACAGCTCCCCACAGCCGAAGCTGTGAGGAGCAAAAGCTTATGCGTATTGCGTCACGACAAGAGAGCCGTCCTTACCGCTGACGGTGAGCGCGTAGCTGCGGAAAACACCGTCGCCGTCGGTGAAAGAAACACCGTACGCCGTCATGTCACCGTAGAATACGACCTCGGCAAGGATCGTTTCGTCCGCATCAAAGGGGGTGAGCGAGTAAAGCTCCTTTTCGACAACATACGACGTACCGTCAAAGGAAAGGAGCGAGATCGAAAAATCGCTCATACTCTCGTTTGCGTAGATGCCGATGCGGGTGAGGTAGTCGGACTCCTCCGCGCGGAACTCAAAATCAGCGACGAAGCTATCCAATGCGTAATCGGCGGTGAAAGGTCTGTAAGGGAACGGCACAAGACAGATCCAGCCCGCGCCGGATTTCAGCTTGCCCCACGGATTGCCGTCTCTGTCCTCGCTCTCGGCGACGATGGTATAAACGCCGGGCTCGTTGATCGCGCCGACGACCGTGCTCCAAAAGCCGATGCTGTCGTAGATCAGCGCGCCGTCCTCGGAAATTTCAACGGTGTACGGCTCAACGGGTCTGCCGATGCAGATATGGTTGCGGAAGATGTTGCCCACTTCAAACTCGCCGCCGCAGATCTCGCAGCGCGCCATCTCCACATCCTCAGAAACGCCGGTCTTGCCGGAGCAGATGTGGTTGCGGAAGATGTTGCCCGCTTCAAATTCACCGCCGCAGAGGTCACAGCGAACCATCTCCACGTCCTCGGGAGCGCTGTCCGTGCTCGGCGCATCGGGTGTGGAGTCGGGTGTGGGCGTCTGCTCCTGCGTATCGGGCGTAGGCACGTCGGGTGTCACGTTTTCGCCGCCGCAGCCGACGAGAACGGCAAGGCAGCAAAGGGAGAGTAAAACACACAAAAAACTTCTCTTTCTTTTCATCCTGCACCTCTTTTTTGTTTTTTCGCACATAGCCGTGCGCCTCTGTACACTTTATGTATAGCACTGCGCGCCGTGAATGTCAATCTCCCCGGGAACAATAAGTGGAGTGGCTTTCGCCACTCCACTTATTTGCTTAGAGAATATTCTCGCAAAATCGCATCAGGATCGCCGCGACCTGGGCGCGCGTAGCGCTGCCCTGCGGGTCGAGAACGATGCTGCCGTCGTCAATGACCGTGCCGCGGATTAGCTCCTCGCCGCACGCCCACTGCAAAGCCGAGATCGCATACGCGCTGATCTTCTTCGCGTCGGAGAACTTCAGAAGGCTCGTACTCTCGCCGCTGCTCGTATCGATGCCCTTGAAGCGCGCGTAGCGCCAGAGGATCGTCGCGATCTGCTCACGCGTGACAGGATCATTCGTTCCGAAGCGTCCGTCGTCGTAGCCGAGGACGATGTCCTCGCTGTTCGTCCAGCGCAGCGCGTCAGCGTACCACGCGCCCTCGCTCACGTCCGCGAAGTACAGCGGGTGCGTCACCAACGGTTCGCCTTCCATACGCCAGAGGGTCATCACGATCTGCGCGCGCGAGGTCGTGCCGTTCGGATCGAACAGCGCATCGGAGATACCTTCCATCAAGCCGTTTTCAACGACGTACTGGATGTACTCTTCGTACCATGCGCCGTGCTCGAGGTCATCGAAGCGGTCGCAGATGTCGCTGCCGAGGTCAACGACGTTCGGCGTCAGCGGGTCGGGATCTTCGAAGTCGAGCAGCCCGTCGTTATCGTCGTCATCGTCGAGGATGTCGGGGATGCCGTCGCCGTCGGTGTCCTTGAGCGGTGCGCTCGGCACACTGCCGCCACCACCACCGCCGCCGTTGTAGACGGGAGGTTCAGGATTTTCGGAACCGGCGCCAGATGCTGCCAGCGTCACAACGAGATTGTTCCCCTCGTCTATTGCTGCATCAAGGACTCCGCCGCCGAGCGTGACCGCGCTGTTCGCCCCGACGGTGAACGAGATGGTTTTGCCCGTGGGGTCAACATAGCCTGTGGGAACGGTATCGACAGAGAGCGTGTAGGCAGTGCCCCACGCAAGGTCGCCCACCGTCACCTTGCCATCCGTGCCGGTCGTGCCGGTCTCGGTGCCGTCTATCTTGAACTTCACACCGGGCACGGCGGCGCCATCCTCGTCCTTGGCAAGGAGATCGACGGAAACGCTCTGCTTTTCAAGAATTATGACGATCGTACCATCTTCATATGAGAAAAAGTCGTCGCTTCCATCCATCGTGATCGAACCGTCAACATTGATCGTAAACGCGATGTTATTCATCGGTCCAATGTATCCCGGGGGAACAAAGTCGATCTTCAGAGTGTACGGTACACCCCAGTTTAAATAATCATACAAAACATTCCAATTCAGCTGATCGAAAAGTTTGACGTTATATATCGGAAATTCAGGGTTCGACTGATCGAAAACGGACAGCATGACACCCGTATCGGTTGCGTCGGAAATTGTGCTTCCGTCACGTACGCGAGCAGCAAAGGACGCTGCAGCATACGCTTTCGCGTAGGAAAAGGACGCTTCGTTGGGAACTCCAGACTGTATGGAGCCCGAGATTATTGAACTGGGGATAATGTATCCTTGTATGCTCGATGCGGTAACCGTATACTGGGTGCCGATGGGCAAGCCGGATATCACTTTAATAGGCGACGAGCTGTCCATCGTCAGCGTCGTTTTGCCGTCTGTAAATTCCACGCCGCCAAAATCGCCGCTTAAGGGATTTCCGGTTTCATCTGTCAGCTCGACTATGATCGAGACTCCCTCCGGAAAAGGGTCGGCATAAACGCTGACGAACAGATCCTCCGTGGCGGGGAGCGCGACAAGCGTAAACGTCACTAATGCATCGTCTTCAGTGGTTGTTCCTTCGTAACCTTCGCTGTTGTTCAGCTGATATCCTGTCGGAGGTGTCAAGTCGACTTCATACGTATGTCCTGCGGGGATGTCTTGGATCGTGACTGTTGCTTTGTCTTTGCCCATCGTCAGCACCGCGGCGCCGCTCCCATCGAACGTCACATCGCCGCCATCGTCAAGGTCAAATGTGCCGGACAGACCCGTCACCGTCACCGTCACGTCGACTTCTTCGGGAAGTGTGGAGTCGTCGCCGCCGTCGGTCAGAGTGATCGTCATATCGGCGGTCTTGCGCGTGAAGGTGAGGGTCTCGGTCACCCCTCCCGCAGTGATCGTGCGGGGGTCGGGGTCGGAGCCGCTGCGTGAAACGTCGTAAAAGGACACTTCGTCATAAGAGAGCGTATAGGTGTCGCCCACGGACAGACCGGAAATGGTGCTTGTGAGGACTTCTGTCCCTGCCCCATCCACGTTTTTGCCCATCGACAGCGTTGCCACGCCGCTTGTGAACTCCGCATCGCCGTAGGTGCCATCGATGCCGCTGTCCAACTGTACCGTTACATCGAAGATGTCGGGAAGTGTGGAGTCGTCGCCGCCGTCGGTCAGAGTGATCGTCATATCGGCAGTCTTGCGCGTAAAGGTGAAGGTGACGGTGCGAGCACTTGCATCACTGAATTCTTCATCCGTTACATCGTCTCCTTCGATCGTATAGGTATCCGAATAGGAGTTGCGATTCTCGATCAAAACAGAGTAAAATGCCGAAGCAGTTACAGGGTATTCATATTCATAATTGTCGCCATTCAGCGTAAAATCTGACAGCAAAAGTGTCTGCTCTGCCCCATCGAATGTAAATTTACAGGATACATCTTCAGGAACATCTCCTTGAAGTTTGATCGTGAGACTGGTGTTCCACCCATTCAAAAATCCGACGCTTGCCTCTCCGCCCGCCGTGATCTCGACCTCGACGGAATTGTCGGCGACGTACTCGCCGTCCGCAAGGACCGATGCGGTCGTGGGAACGGTCTCGCCGGTCGTCGTTTCCGTATGCGAAACAACCTCGGTGATGAGGTATGTACCGGCGGGGAGGGGGTACTTGTACGTCCAGCCGGTCTGTACGCCGTTTTCGGCAAGCACGGAGGCTGCGCAGGGGGAAGCGCTCAGCCACGACATCCCCATCGTCGCCGCGTCACCCGAGAGCGTCACGGTCATCGGCGCAATACCGCCGCCGACGCGCTCGATCCTAAACTGCGCATCGCTGTAAGCAAAGTCGATGTTTTTTCCTTCGGCAAGGATGGATTTGTCTATTAAAACCCAGCCGCCATCGTTCATGCCGAGGTCGTTGATCTTATCAAGTGCGGCGGAAAAGCGTGTGGGCATCCCCCCGTAGCCAACGCCGCCGCAGAGCTCGGCAAACGCCATATACACGGTGTCAAAAACATCGTCATCGTATTCATACGGGAGGAACGCGTCATACTTCATGCGGTCGATAGCGTGGAGCTGATCGAGCACCTGCGCCGCGTTTTCAAGCGTGATCTCACTCGTATCGGCGGGCAGAGAATAGATCATATCCGCAAGCTCACACACGCCGCACTCGTCACCGATGCAGTATTGGTGGCGGGGTTCGTCCGCCGCGCCGTCAAGTCCCACAAGCGGCAAAACCGCCACCACGAGCGCCAGCGCCGCCGCCGCAAGCCATATCTTCTTCCGTGACCGCTTTTTCATTTCAACATCCTCCAAATATTTTTTATTCATTGTCGTATGGTTATCGATGGCAGGTGCGGCTTTCGAAACAGCGCCTGCTGCAATTCAGTCCCCGACAGCGTGCGGAGACGAAGAATTTTTTAGGGTGCCTCCCCCCGAAGAGGGAGGCGTAAGGGGGGGAAGGATATTCACGCATTGGAGTTTCCTCCAATGCGAAAATGGGTACCCATTTTCGGCATTTCCCGCCGCCGCTTCGGCATTCAGTTTCCGGAAGCAGAATCATACCGTTTTATTTTATAATGTGAGGTGCGCATAGTCAAGGGAATTTTTCTTCGCCGGAAACCAGTGTTCCAAAGCAGAAATATGCGTATATGGTCGATATGCATAATATCCGTCTTTTTGTCATCTCTATTTTATGCAATTTGCTATTTGACTTTGGAAATCAAAAGTGCTAAAGTCAAAAGCAGGAGAAAAAGTCGCTGCGGTTTCGGCGGCAGAAAGGAGCTCATCATGACTATGCGTACTGTTTCCGGTATGAACACCCTGTCCGTGGTGGGTTCTTCTTTCTTTAGCTTTAGCAAGGCTCGCTTTTTTGCGGGCCTGTTTTGCCGTGCCGAAAAACCGATTCTGTCCGACTCATAACCGAACCTCTTTCAAGCTTGTATGAAGGGGCGGCTCTGTTTTAGGACAGAGCCGCCTTTTTGTATATTAGGGCTGCCTCGCATAATATCGCCCTCGGCGCTTTGCACGGCATCCCCGAAAAAACAAACAAAACAGAAGGAGAAATCACCATGAAACGCGTACTTGCAATGATCCTGTCCACCCTTATGCTGCTTGCCCTTTGTGCCTGCGGCGGCACCACCACGACCGATGACGGCGCGGCGACCGGCGGCGATGCTGCCTCTGGCACCGATGCTGCCAAGAGCTATTCCGTTGCGATCTGCCAGCTGATGGTCCACGACGCCCTCGATGCGGCGACGAAGGGCTTCACCGACGCGCTGAGCGAGGCTGTCAAGGCTGCCGGCGCCACCGTCGAATTCGACACGCAGGTCGCCGGTGAGGCGAATCTCTGCACCACCGTCGTCGGCGCGCAGCTTGCCAAGAAGCCTGACCTCGTCATGGCGAATGCGACACCGGCGCTCCTTGCCGCCGCGAACGGCACGACCGACATTCCCGTTCTCGGTACGTCCGTGACCGACTACGCCGATACGTTCGCAGGCAGCATCCCTGCCAACGTCTCCGGCACGTCCGACGCTGTTCCCTTCGATGAGCAGGCGCAGATGATGATCGACACGCTCGGTCTTGTCGCCGGCGATGTCGTCGGTGTCCTCTACTGCACGAACGAATCCAACTCCCTCATCCAGTATGAGGCTGTCAAGGCGCTCTTCGAGGCGCAGGGCATTGTTGTGGAAGCCTACACCTTCTCCGAGACCACGGAGCTGCAGGCGGTCACGACCTCCATGGCAGCAAACTGCAAGGCTGTCTATGTCCCCTCCGACAACACGGTCGCTTCCAACGATGCCATCGTCGGCACCATCTGCACCGAGCAGAACGTCCCCGTTTACACCAGCTACGGCGGCACTATCTGCTATGCGAGCCTTGCGATCGATTACTATGAGCTGGGCGTGAAGACCGGCGAGATGGCAGCACAGATCCTGCTCGAGGGCAAGGCTCCTGCCGATATCGAGGTCGCGACGCTCACCCCGACCGTTTCCTACAATGCGGAGCTTTGCACGCAGCTTGGCATTGAAGTTCCGGCAAACTAAAAGATTTTAGAGGTACATCATGGCGTTTTTATATGCACTGCCCGGCGCGGCTGCCGAAGGACTCATCTGGGGTCTTATGGCGATCGGCGTCTACATCTCTTTCAAGATCCTTGACATTGCCGACCTCACGGTAGACGGCTCGATCTGCACAGGCGCGTGCGTCTGCGCGATGCTTATCGCGGCGGGCGTGCCCGTTTGGGTGAGCGTTATCGCGGCGTTCATCGCCGGTGCGCTCGCGGGCGTTGTGACGGGACTTTTCCACACGGCGCTCGGCATCCCCTCTATCCTTGCGGGCATTTTGACGCAGCTTATCCTGTATTCGGTGAATTTGAGCATCCTTGGCGGAAAGTCGCTTGCCGCGATCGATCCACGCGCAAATAAGCTCATCGTCCACATGAGCGACAATCCCAGATCGATCGTTGCAATGGTCATCGTAGTAGCGGCGACGATCATTGCGCTGTGGCTTTTCTTCTACACCGAGGTCGGACTTACCATCAAGTCCACCGGTGACAATCCCCACATGAGCCGCGCGCAGGGCGTGAACGTGAGCTTGAACAAGGTCGTCGGTCTTGCTGTCGCAAACGGGATCGTCGCACTTGCCGGTGCGATGCTTGCCCAGTACAAGGGCAGCGCGAACATCAACGACGGACGCGGCGCGATCGTCATTGCCCTTGCCGCGATCTTCATCGGGCTTTCCGTTTCGCTGAAGATCAAGCCGAATTTTGTTGTCAGCCTCATCGGCGTTGTCGGCGGCGGCATCGTATACTACATCGTCTACAACTTCGTCATTCTGCTCGGTCTTAAAACAGACTATCTCAAGATGCTCTCGGCGATCATCGTGGCAGTCTTCCTTGCCGTGCCGTATCTGAAGGCAGAGTATTTCACAAAGCACACTTCGCTCCATCCGAACGCGGGAGGTGACGCAAATGCTTAAGATCCGCGATCTGCAAAAGACGTTCAATCCCGGCACGATCAACGCCAAAACGGCGCTTGATGGGCTGTATCTGGAGCTCAAGGACGGCGATTTTGTCACCGTTATCGGCGGTAACGGCGCGGGAAAGTCAACGCTGCTCAACGCTGTCGCCGGTGTGTGGAAGCCGGACTTCGGCACCATCGAGATCGACGGCGTGGATGTGACGCACATGCCTGAGTACAAGCGTGCGCAGTTCTTGGGGCGCGTCTTCCAAGATCCGATGATGGGCACCGCGCCCGACATGGAGATCGCGGAAAACCTCTCCATCGCAGAGCGCAGAGGTACAAAGCGGCGCTTCGTGCGCGGCGTTCGCCGTGCCGACCGCGAGCGGTATCGCGAGATCCTTGCGGAGCTGGAGCTGGGTCTGGAGGACAGACTTTCGACAAAGGTAGGGCTTCTGTCCGGCGGGCAGCGCCAGGCGGTGACGCTTTTGATGGCGACGCTCAATCGTCCCAAGCTGCTGCTTCTGGATGAACACACCGCGGCGCTCGACCCGAAGACGGCTGCAAAGGTGCTTGAGCTTACCGACCGCATCGTGCGGCGCGACAAGCTCACAACGCTGATGATCACCCACAATATGAAAGACGCCATTGCGCATGGCAACCGCCTCATCATGATGCACGCAGGACGTGTCATCGTCGATGTTTCAGGTGAGGAGAAAAAGAATCTCACCGTTGAACAGCTTCTCGCGCTTTTCAATCAGGCGAGCGGCGGCGGCGCGGTCAACGACAGAATGGTACTGAATTAAAAGGAAACGGGGCGGCAGTGCCGCTCCGTTTCCTTTTAGACTTTCGAAAAAGTGGCTCTGCCGCTTTTTCGAATCTTTTGCGCGGCGGCGCGTCACCCGCTTACGCCGCGAGAAGAATTTTCTCCGACGTACACGCCGCCGGAGAAAATGATTTTACTTTTTTTCGCGCCGAAGGCGCGGAACTCGGTGAGACCTTTTAGGAAGGGTATTGGAACCAGAACATTCCCTACGCGCATAGGAT
>JAFQUN010000072.1 GCA_017408525.1 Oscillospiraceae bacterium | reverse complement strand
TAAGAGCCATTCCAAGCAGTCCGGCGGCACCGGTCTTGGGCTGTCCATCGTGAAGCACGCCGTGCAGTATCATCACGGCAAGATCACTATGGAAAGCGAACCGAACAAGGGAACCACGATCTCTGTTCTGTTTGGTACAAGAGCATAATAAAGATAACAAACAGCGCTCCCATTCCGGTCGGAGAGGGAGCGCTGTTTACTTTAAATACTGCTTTTGACATCGGTATATTCATATCATTATCGCTCATTCCGATGTCCCGTGAAAATGTGTATATACGGCATGGGCAGCATTTTTTGGAACGACGGCGCAAAGCTGCTCTTCGCTCGCCTCACGGATGGCGCGTACTGTTTTGAAATGCGACAGGAGCTTTTTGCGCCGCGTCTCACCGATGCCCTCAATGCCGTCCAGCTGTGAGCGTGTTGCGGACTTGCCGTGCAGCTCGTGGTGGTAGGCGACGGCAAAGCGGTGCGTTTCCTCCTGGATGCGTCCGATGAGCGCAAAAACAGCCGTGTCAGCGGCGATGGAGATCTCCTCGCCCTCGGGCGTTGTGAGCGCGCGCGTGCGGTGGCGGTCGTCTTTGACCATGCCGAAAAAGGGGACGTCCACACCGAGTGCAAGTGCTGCCTCGCGCGCTGTGCGCGCGTGAACGGCACCGCCGTCGATGAGAAAAATGTCGGGCAGCGTCGAAAATTTTTCGTCGCCGTCAAGATACCGCTGCACGCGGCGGGCGATGACCTCGCGCATGGATGCATAGTCGTCGGCATGACCGCCCAGCGACTTGATGCGAAAGCGGCGATAGTCGCGCTTTAAGGGCTTTGCGTCGCAAAAAACAGTCATCGAGGCGACGATATCGCTTGCACCGGTGTTGGAGATGTCATACGCCTCCATACGGCGCGGCGTGTCGGGCAGGGCGAGCATCTCGCCAAGGCGGCGCAGCGTTCTGTCGGTGCGCTCGCTCTGCGTCGTGACGCGCTCGACCTCCTCACGGGCGTTGCGCTGCGCCATTTCGCAAAGTCCGGCGCGTTCGCCGCGGCTCGGTACGCGGAGCTGTACGCGCCGTCCGCTGCGCTCGCTGAAGCTTTCGGCAAGCTCCTGCGCGTCTTCGATGGTGCAGGGGAGCAATATCTCGCGCGGAACAACGGCGCGGTCAAAGTAATAGCGCGCGAGAAGCGCGGAGAGCATCTGCTCCTCGCTCTCGTCGATCGGCGCGTCGAAAATTTCCGCCTCACGGTAGGTGAGCTGCCCGTCCTCAACGTGCAAAACGGCGTAGGCGCAGCGCGCCGCACCGCGATATATGCCCCACACGTCCGTATCGGCGCAGATACCGGCGATGACCTTTTGCCGCTTGCCGAGCGTTTCGACGGCGCGCACGCTGTCGCGCAGCGCGGCGGCGCGTTCGAACTGCAGGTCCTCTGCCGCACGCTCCATCTCCTCGCGAAGCGAGCGCGCAAGCTGCTTGTATCGACCCTCAAGTATCAAAACCGCCTGCTCAATACGCGCAAGATACTCCGTGTGGTCGGGTGTTCCGCGGCAAAACGCGTCGCAGCGACCCATGTGGTGATTGAGGCAGGGGCGCGCTTTTCCAATGTCGCGCGGAAAGCGGCGCGAGCAGGTCGGAAGACGCAGCGCGGCGCAGACGGCATCGACAGCCGCCCTCGTTTCGCTGCGCGCACCGAAAGGACCAAAATAGCGTGCACCGTCATCAGCGATGCGGCTTGCAAGCGAAAAACGCGGGTACTCCTCGTTTGAAAGCCGCACGAAGGGGTAGCCCTTGTCGTCTTTGAGGAGGATGTTATAGCGCGGCTGGTGCTGCTTGATGAGGCTGTTTTCAAGGACGAGTGCCTCAAACTCGCTGGAGACAAAAATGGTATCGAACCGGTCGACCTGCGAGACCATCGCACGCGTTTTGACGCTGTGACCGGCGGAGTCCTGAAAGTACTGGCTGACGCGATTTTTGAGTTTTTTTGCTTTCCCGACATAGATCACGCGGCCGCTTTTGTCCATCATCAGATAAACGCCCGGTGCGGTGGGAAGGTCGTTTGCTTTTTCGCGCAGCTCGTCGCGTGTCATCTTTTCTCCTCCTTTTTTCGCCTTTGGCACGCTCTGCCAAAGGGGGGGCGTTTCGCCGCTCCGGCGGCGCGAAACAAAGCGCCTCCGCCGGCAGTACGTCACAAAGCAGTTAAAAGAACAAAAAGAGCCGCACTGCGTACAATGCGGCTCTTCTGCGTGGCAAAATGTTTATTCGCCGAGGTTGCTCGCGGCGAGCTCGGCAAGCGCCTCAACGGCTTCCTTTTCGTCGACGCCGTCGGCGATGAGCGTGATGCTCATATCCTTGGTGATGCCAAGGGACAGCACGCCCAGAAGACTCTTTGCATTCACGCGACGCGCATCCTTTTCGACCCAGATGCCGCTTTTGAACTCGTTCGCCTTCTGAATGAAGAACGTGGCAGGTCTTGCATGAAGACCGACTTCGTTTTTAATGGTAACTTCCTGCGTATACATAATCGCAACGCTCCTTCTCCAAACAAAGTTAGCAGTATGAGAACTTGCTCCTTCTACTATATACTATAACCGCTTTTTTCGTCAATGATTTTTTAACAAATATTTGCCTTTTGGAGAAAAATTTTCAAAGGACTTGAAAAAGATGCGCAGCATCTTCTTCGAATTTTCATTTCAGCTCCACGACGGTCACGCCCGCCTCGCCCTCGCCGTAGCGTCCAAGCCGGAAGGATTTTACGGCACGGTGATGCTTCAAATGCGCCTGCACTGCTTTTCGCAGCGCACCCGTACCCTTGCCGTGGATGATGACGACCGTTTCGAGTTTACCCATCACTGCTGCGTCAAGAAAACGGTCGACGACCGCCTCCGCCTCGAGTGTTTCCATCCCGCGAAGGTCAAGCTCCCGCGCGGCGGCTGCCGCACGCAGTACGCGCTGGGAGGGATTTGCGGCGGCAGCTTTTTTCGCGGCGATCTTTTCGCCCTCTTCGATCAGCCGCACCTCCGCGCGGCGAACGGTCAGGCGCATCGCTCCCGCGCGCAGCGTCAGCGTATCGTCCTTGGCTTCAACGACCTCAGCAGGTGTACTCGTTCCGGGGATCTCCACGCGGTCGCCCACGCGGATGGGGCGGCTGGGTGCGGGGATCGGCTCACGCTCACTTTCCCTTGCGGCGATCGACTCCTGCGCCTGATTGATAAGGCGGCGCACATCGGCGCGCGTATCATTGACAGCCTGAAAATCCATCGCGCGCTTTTGTTCCTTGCGAAGCGCGTTCAGCTCGGCAAAAACCGTGTCAGCGGCGGCGCGTGCTTCGGCGATGATGCGCTTCGCCTCCGCCTCGCCGCGGCTGCGGGCGTTCTCCTTTGCCTTTTCCATCTGGGTGCGGAACTCCCTTGCACGCCGCGCATCCTCCTCGCGCTGTACGCGAAGGCGCTCAGCCTCCTGCAAGTCGCCCTCCAAACGCTGGCGTTTTGCTTCAAGCGCCGTGAGAACGTCCTCAAAGCGTATGCTCTCGCTGTCCATTTGACGCTTGGCGTTTTCCACGACCTCCTCGCAAAGCCCGAGGCGGCGCGAGATGGCAAATGCGTTGGAGCGTCCCGGGATGCCGATGAGCAGTTTATAAGTCGGGCGCAGCGTCTCCACGTCAAACTCGCACGAGGCGTTCTCGACGCCCCCGGTCGTCATGGCGAAGGTCTTCAGCTCCGCGTAATGCGTCGTCGCGGCGATGCGCGCGCCGCGCGCACGGACGTGCTCGATGATGGAGATGGCAAGCGCCGCGCCCTCCACGGGGTCGGTACCCGCGCCAAGCTCATCAAAGAGCACCATGCTGCGGCTGTTCGCCTCGTCCAGAATACGCACGATATTCGTCATGTGCGCGGAAAAAGTCGAAAGGTTCTGCTCGATGCTCTGCTCGTCGCCGATATCGGCAAGGACGCTTTCAAAGACGCTGACCGCGCTGCCATCGGCGGCAGGGATGTGCAGTCCGCACTGCGCCATGAGCGTCAAAAGCCCCAGCGTTTTAAGACTCACCGTTTTGCCGCCGGTGTTGGGCCCTGTGATGACGAGCGTATCAAAGTCTGCGCCAAGCGCAATGTCGATCGGCACGGCGCGCGCGCTGTCGAGCAGCGGATGCCTCGCACGGCGCAGCAGGACGGAGGCGCCCCGCCGGATCTCGGGGCGCACGGCATTCATCTCGTAACTCAACTGCCCACGCGCGAAGATGAGGTCAAGATGCACCAGAACATCGTAATCCCAGAGGATATCCTCCCGATGCGCAGCAGCCTCGGCGGAAAGTGCGCAGAGGATGCGCTCGATCTCTTTTTCCTCCTTGGCTTCGAGCTCCTTGAGTTCATTGTTCGCCTGCACCACGCCCATCGGCTCGACGAATACGGTCGCACCGCTGGAGGAGATATCATGGACGAGCCCCGGAAGGCTCGCTTTATGCTCGGCTTTCACCGGCACGACAAAACGTCCGTCGCGCTGGGTGATGAGCGCTTCCTGCAAAACCTTGGCGTAGCTTGGCGAGGAGATGATCTTCTGCAATATCTGGCGGCTTTTCGCGGCGGCGGCGCGCTTGTGGCGGCGGATATCGGAAAGCTCCGCGCTCGCGCCGTCGGCGATCTCGTCCTCGCCGAGGATGCTCGTTTTGATCTTGTCCTCCAAAAAGCGGTTCGTATGCAGAGAATGAAAAAGGTGGTCGATGACCGTCTTTTGATTCGATTCGTCGTTAAAATATTCACTTGCGCGGCGCGAAGCGGTCAAAAGCTGCGCGATGTCCAAAAGCTCGCGCGTTGAGAGCATACCGCCGCGGTCGGCGCGCGCAAGCGCTTCGGCAACATTTTTTACACCCGAAAACGACGGCGCACCGCGCAGCGCGATCATCTCGCGCGCCGCGTCCGTCTCGTCCTGCGCGCGCAGGACTTCCTCCACCTCGCACATCGGATACACGCGCAGCGCACGCGCCTTTGCCTCAGCGCTCACCGCGTGGCGGGCAAGACGCTCCAGTACGGCAGGAAGCTCCAAAACGCGAATGGATTTGTCAAATAACTCGCTCATATCCAGATCCTCAATGTAATATTTCGTCAAAAATATACAATTCTCAATCAAATTTGCAATGCCTTGTAGTAATCAAGCGTGCGAAAGCCGCGCTCAAGCTGCGCTGCGCAGAAGGCTTCGGCTGCGTTATCGAGCCGCGCGAGGGCATCGTCCGGCAGGGTGAAGCTATAAAGCCGTTTTGGTTCGCACGATACGATGTGCCGCATCGCCGCGAGCGACGCGGGGCAAAGCGGCATCGAAAGCCCGCCGCTGCCCGTGCCGCATCCGGCGCAGCGCAATATGCCCTGTAAAACGTCGAGCATTGGGCGCTGCGGCGTCACTTCGTCGCAGTACGCGCACGCGTCGAGCAGCGGCTCGTAGCCGGCAAGGCACAAAAGCCGCAGCGTGAATGCCGCCTTGACGAGCGCGCTCGGCTTTTGCAGTGTTTCGAGCGCGTAGAGCGCATTCAAAAAAAGCGAAAGTGCCGTGTGCGCCTCGATCTCCTCCTGCGTGAGCGATTCGGTTAGCTCGGCAAAGTACGACGCGAGTGCAAATTGCGAAAGGTCATTTTGCAGCGCGGAGAACTGGCAAAGCGTTGCCGCTTCGTCGAGCATATACCAGCCGCGCCGCTCGCACAAGACCATCTCTGAATAGACGAAAAGCTGGCTTGCGGCGGCAATGCGGCTTGTGCGCCGCCGCGCACCGCGTGCGACGACGGAGAGCTTCCCGCGCTCGCCGGTCAGCACGGTGAGCATCTTGTCGGCGTCCTTCGTATCCGTTGCGCGGAGGATGACACCTTTTACTACGATGCGTTCGTTTTCCATAGCGTTATGTAAACCTCGAGCCGCGCACACCGCGCCGCAAACTGCGGCGCGGCGGCGGTTATTCGTCAGCTTCGTCTTCGCTTTTTGCAAGCAGATAGAATACCGGTGCGCCGGTTTGCAGAAAAAGCGAAAAATATCTCTCATCCATCGTACAGCGCCCCCTTCTGCGCTTAGGGTGCGCGCGCGGTCACAACGTTATAAGCGGTAAATTTTGCAGTCTTTCACTCGCGGTAACCGACGCTTCGGATGAAGTTCATGTTGTCGCGCCAGTTCTCCTTGACCTTGACCCATGTTTCCATATAGACCTTCGTACCCATGAACCGCTCGATATCCTGCCGCGCCTGCGAGCTGATGCGCTTTAGCATCTCGCCGCCGCGCCCGATGATGATGCCCTTGTGACTTGCCTTTTCGCAGTAGATGGTCACATCCAGCTCGATGACCTCGTCCTCGCGCTCTACAAAACGCGTGACCTCGACAGCCGTGCCGTGCGGGATCTCCTTGTTGAGATTGCGAAGGAGCTTTTCGCGCACGATCTCTCCGACGATCTGGCGCTCGGGCTGGTCGGTGTTCATGTCGTCAGGGAAAAGCTGCGGTCCTTCGACGGCGTATTTGGAAAGCACCTCCACAAGTTCGCCGAGACCGTCGCCGCTGTGCGCGCTCACGGGAACGATGGCGTCGAACGTATACGCCGCGCTGTACGCCGCGATGACGGCGAGCAGCTCGTTTTTATCATGGATGGTGTCGATCTTGTTGATGCAGAGAATCGCAGGGACATTGCTCGTACGAAGGCGGTCGATGAGAAGCTGCTCCGGTGCGCCGACGTTGGGTATCGGCTCAACCATCAGCATGACCGCGTCAACATCTGCGATCGACTCGCGCACAACGCCGACCATGTAGTCACCAAGGCGCGTGCGCGCTTTGTGAAAGCCCGGCGTGTCGACGAGCACAAGCTGCGTGTCGCCGCGGTTGACGACGCCGCAGATGCGGTTTCGCGTTGTCTGGGGTTTGCTCGATACGATCGCGATCTTCTCACCGACGAGCGCGTTCGTAAGGCTCGACTTTCCGACATTCGGACGACCGCAGACGGTTATCATGGCTGTTTTCGTAATACTCATTTCAGATGATCCTCAACAATCTCTCTTGCGTTATGTAAACTTATCTCGTCAAGTCGAGCTTCTGCATGACCGCTTCCTCATGCGCGCGCATGAGCGCCTTCTCGTCGCCCTCGTCCATGTGGTCGTAGCCGAGCAGATGCAGCACGGAGTGGACGGCAAGATACCCCATCTCGCGCGCCATGCAGTGACCGAATTCCTGCGCCTGCGCCTGCGCGCGCTCGACGCTGATGCACATATCGCCAAGCGGCGCGGTGTCGCTGCCCGGGTCGATATCGTCCTCGGTCGGATGCTCGCCGGGGGCAAGCTCAAGCATGGGAAAGCTCAAAACATCGGTCGGCGCGTCGACGCCGCGCATATCAAGGTTGACCTGATGGATGCCCTCGTCATCGGTCAAAAGGACATTCACCTCGCACGGCGTCGCAACGCCCTCACAGTCAAGCGCGGCTTCCACCGCCTCGCGCAGCATGGCAAAAAGCTCCTCGTCAAAAAGCTCGTCGATATCCGTTTCAACGGTAATAAGATGTTTCATATTCTGCCTCACCTTTTCTTTTGTTCGCGCGACTTTTCATACGCGTCGTATGCTTTGATAATACGCTGCACCATCACATGGCGCACCACGTCCTGATCATTCAAACCGCAGATGCCAACGCCCTCGACCCCTTCGAGCACGCGCGTTGCCTGACGCAGACCGCTCATCTTGTCGGCGGGAAGGTCGATCTGCGTGATATCACCCGTGATGACCATTTTCGATCCGAAGCCCATGCGCGTCAAAAACATCTTCATCTGCTCGCAGGAGGTATTCTGCGCCTCGTCGAGGATGATGAAGCTGTCATCAAGCGTGCGCCCGCGCATATACGCGAGGGGCGCGACCTCGATATTGCCGCGTTCGAGATACTTGTTGTACGTCTCCGCGCCGAGCATATCGAAAAGCGCGTCATAGAGCGGGCGCAGGTAGGGGTCGACCTTGCTTTGCAGGTCACCGGGGAGAAAACCGAGCCGCTCGCCCGCCTCGACAGCGGGACGGGTGAGGATGATGCGGTTGATCTGCTTGTCGCGAAACGCCGCGACCGCTGCGGCAACGGCAAGATACGTCTTGCCCGTGCCGGCAGGACCGACGCCGATGGTGACGGTATTTTTCATGATGGAGTCGACATACGCCTTTTGACCGATGGTCTTGGGTTTGATGGGGCGGCCCTTTGCGCTGATGCAGATGACGTCGGGCGTAAGCTCTGCGATCTTTTCGATCTGACCGCTGCGGGCAAGGGCGACAACGTAGCGCACATTCTGCTCGTTGATCGGCTCGCCGCGGCTTGAAAGCGTCAAAAGTGCGCCGATCGCCTTGCAGGCGGTCATCACGTCCTCCGCCTCGCCGTTCACGCGCAGTGCCCCCTCGCGATTTGTGACCGTGACGGAAAATTCCTCCTCGATCATGCGGATATTCTCGTCAAAAGAGCCGAACAGATTTACCGCCTGCTCCAGCCGTTCGATGCCGATCCTCTGCTCCATGTAAAGTCCTCTCAATCCATTTGTATATCCACGCTCGTACCGATCTGCTCGATGCACTCGGCGCAAAGCGTGACGATGTAGTATTCCCCATGCTTTGCGCTTGTACAGCGCGAGGTGACGACATAGCCCTCCTCATCAAGCTGGGCGGTAAGATACTGCGTGAGAAGCTCTTCGCCGCGCACGGCAGCCGCTTCGCGTGAAACGCTCCTTTGCTCCATTGTGTAAGGGTGCAGCGTATCTTTTACAAGTGTGATGGGGAAGACATAAAATCCAAGGGAGAGTTTGTTTCTCTCGCTTATTTTATCACACTGCATACCGCTTTTGCTACTGTCATTTCCAAATATTTTCGCCCTGTTCTTCCCCCATGCGAGGGAGATGACCTTCTGCGCTTCGCCTGTATAGCGCTTGACGCTCTCCTGCGCCGGAAGCAGCACGGAAAGCTCATACCAGGTGCGTGCATACACGCTCCCGCGCGCACACATAAAACGCGAGGCGACGCTGGGTGATGTGACCGACTGCGTTTCCACCGCGCCGGAGATGAGAAGCTGTCCGGGCAAAACGGTCGTTCCCGCGCGTACCATCGCGCGGCCGTCAAGCGGCTGGACGCGCGTTACAAGTCCGCTTTTCGCCGCGACGATGTTTGCCGGCTTTTGCGATGCGATCTGCGGCGCGGCAACGCGCTCGGCGACCTGCACATACGCGCGGCAGCCGCGCACGTTCACGGCGATCCAGGAAAGCTCCGGAAGCTCCAGAAGAACGTGGTTGCGAAGTGCCGCCCCGTCGATCGAATAGCTGAATGTGCCGATGCCCACGCCGTTTTTTTCAAGTACACGCAAAATCGTCTCGCGTGGGACAGTCTCGTTTCCCGAAACGGAAAAGTCCCAGACAAAAAAGGATGACGCGATCGCAAGTGTGACGCACAGGAAAAGCCCGAGCGAAAGTGTGTGGCGGCGCTGCAGACGCAAAAGTGCAAAGGGAGCGCCGCGCCGCCTTCGCACAAGCACTGTGCAGCCGTCCACATTTTCGGCAAGACGGCGCAGCACGGAAAGCTTTGCGCGGTGTACCGTGATGGAAAACGTTTGCGCATCCTCCCAGGAAAGCGCCCAAAACTTGATACCGTGTGCGGCGCAGAGGTTCAAAACGCGTTCGGGAAACGGGCATCGCACCACGACCTCGACTTCGCCGCGCAAAAGGTTCACACTTTGGCTAAGCATCGCTCACCTCACAAACTCAACTGCATCGATGCGCCCTGCAATACGAAGGTCACGATCGGTCATCGCACGCAGCTCCAGCCCCTCGCCGCGCACGCGCACGATAAGACCGGAGGTGTTGATATCGATGAGGCTTTCACCGTAGGTCAGTATTCCGGTGTGGTTGTCTGCAAAAAGTTCACGCGCGCCCAAAAGCTCAATGCGCGGCGCGCCTGCCACCACGTCTGCGGGAAGGTCAAAAAGCTCCGCTGTTTTTGTAAGAAGATTTGTCTCTTTTCGTTTCCTGTCCATTATGCTCCCCCTTTTCCTGTCCTGTTACTCGAAGGATATGAAAGAAACAGCGCAAAATTGCGTTTTCTTTGGATGCCTGCAAACATTTGCCCTGCGCAGAGCGCATAGGATTTGAAGGGGGTGTTGCAATGAAACGGCTTTTCCGCGCTGCGGCGCTTTCCGCCGCCGCATTTTTTGCGCTTATGCTCCTGCAGCACGGCAGGGAAAGCGCTGCTGCGGTGCAAGAGGCACTTTTGCTTTGCTGCACATCGGTAATACCGGCGCTTTTTCCCTTTTTTGTCATCTCATCGCTTGCCGTTTCGCTCGGCTTTGCGCACATTGTCGGAGGGCGGCTCGAACGAATGATGCGAACACTTTTTCACATCGGCGGTGAGGGTGCGTCCGCGCTTGCCATTGGGCTTGTCGGCGGATATCCATCGGGTGCGCGCACGGCGGATGCGCTTTTCCGCGAGGGAACGCTCTCGCGCGGTGAGGTGCAGCGGCTTTTGACCTTCTGCAACAACGCGGGACCTTCCTTTATTCTCGGCATGGTCGGCATCTCCGTTTTCGATGATGTGCGCGTTGGGGTGTATCTCTATCTCACCCATGTTCTTGCCGCGCTTTTGACAGGTGTTCTGCTCAGCCGGCACGGCAGCGCTTCGCGCAGCGCATACCGTGTGCGCACGGATACCGTCTCCGCTTCTTTTTCACGGATCTTTACAGACGCGGTGCAGTCTTCCCTCAGCGCCATTTTGAATGTCTGCGCATTTGTGACTTTTTTCATCGTTCTTCTCCGGATTTTTGAGCTTTGCGGATTTTTTGCGCTTCCCGAACACATTCTCCGCTCGATTTTTCCGTCACTCGGGGAAAACGCACACGCGCTGCTGTGCGGTGTATTTGAAATGACGAGCGGCATTGCGGCGCTTTCACCCGATGCACACGGGTTTATCTGCGCTGCCGCGCTCGTTGGATGGGGAGGGCTTTCCGTTCATGCGCAGACGCTTTCGCTTTTGTCTGCGGATACCTTTGATGTGCGGCTCTATTTCCTTGCAAAGGTGCTGCACGCAGCGCTCAGCGCGCTTTTGGCGCATTTTTTGGCACCGTTTCTTTTTTAGAAACAACATCTATATGTGCAGCACTTATCGAAATTGTTTATATTTTTTAATGGGTATTATTAGTTGAAAAGAATCTGGAATTTTGGTATAGTAGGCAGTGAGAAAAACAGATTTTCTCATCGAGCCGCTTTGCGTGCTCTTTCCGCTCACGCCCGACGCCATGCGCATCTTTTCTCCCGATGCGCTGTGCGGAAAGCTGCACTGCGCCGCGCCGTCCTCCCTCTCCAGCGGCGCATACGACATATCTTGCCACGCCCGGACCATGAATGGTCAACGCATTTTCGTGCGTGAACGGGGCAATGTGGAGCGCAGTGCAGCGGGCGGGGCGAGAAGTATTTTCTCCGACGTACACGCCGCCGGAGAAAATAGTTTAGCTCTATTTCGCGGCAGCGCCGCGAAACTCTGTGAGACTTTTTGACAAAATGGAAAGCCCGCGCACGGCACTTGCCGTGCGGCGGGCTTTTGATTTTTATTCCTTGCAGGTGTATCCCGCTGCTTCGATCGCGCCGCGCGCAAGGGCGAGCGTCGGGTCGGTGCAGGGGTAGTCGAGCGAATAGAGCTTTACTGCAAGCGGAAGCTCCGTGCAGCCGAGGATGAGCGTCTCGGCGCCGCGCGTGAGCAGCCGCTCGATCGCTGCGCGTACGTTTGCCGTATCGTAGTTGGAAACGCCCGCTTTCACGCCCTTGTAGATCATGTCCATCACGGCACGCTGATCGTCGCCTTCGGGTGTGATGAGCGTGACACCGCTGTTTTCAAATGTGCGCTGGTAGATGCCCGTTTCGATCGTACCGTCTGTTGCAAGGAGTGCCGCGCAGGTGATCCCCTCCTGCAGCAGTACATCGCGCGTGAGGGCGATCATGTGCAGCACGGGGACATCGACCGATGCGGCGACGGCGGCGTGAAAATTGTGCGCTGTGTTGCATGGCATGGCGATCACCTGCGCGCCGATAGAAACGAGCCGCCGTGCGCTTTTGACCATCTCCTCCGTCGGGTCCGCGCCGCCGTGCAGCAGTGCTGCCGTGCGGTCGGGGATGCTCGTGTTGCTGTCGATGCAAACGCGCGGATGCTCCTGATCCGACGCGGCAGCGGTGTGCAGCACGATCTTTTCAAAAAGATCTGCTGTTGCAAGCGGTCCCATGCCGCCGAGAATACCGATGACTTTCTTTTGCATGTGTGCCCCTCCTTCGTTTTCCTTATGCTATCACAAATAACTGCGTCGCCGCAAGTCCTGCCCTTGACAGCGCCGCTTTTTTTTCTTATGATGGGTAAAAATGAAAAGAAGGAGAGTTCTCATGCCTGCTGATCTTACCTCTATCGCAAATGTTGCCATCGGGCAGCTGACGCTCGGCGGTCTTTTCGCCGCCATCATCACGCTTGTTGTGTGCCTGCTCATCACGCGCATCGTTATGCGCTTTCTCTCCCGCCTTTTGGGGAAGACGCGCCTCGACGCGCAGGTGAAAAAATATGTTCTCGGTGCGCTGAAGTTCCTGCTCTATACGCTCACGGCGCTCATTGTTGCCGATTCGCTCGGGATCCCCGTCACGTCGCTCGTCGCGCTTTTGTCGGTCGTTTCGCTTGCGCTTTCGCTCGCTGTGCAGGATGTGCTTGCAAACGTTGCAAGCGGTCTTGTCGTGCTGACGACAAAGCCGTTTCATGTGGGGGATTATGTGGAGACCTCGGGCGGCGAGGGTACGGTGTGCGAGATATCGCTCACGCACACGCTGCTTGATACGGTCGGCGGACAGCGCGTCCTCGTTCCCAACAGCACTGTCGCTGCCGGAACGATCACGAACTACTCCGCGCTCAAAAACCGCCGCGTTGCCCACATTGTCACGGTCTCCTACGACACACCGACCGGGGAAGTGCTCTCTGCGCTGCTTTCCGTTGCGGAGCATACGGAAGGCTTTCTCAGCGATCCCGAGCCGCTTGCCGCCGTTGAAGCCTACGGCGAGAGCAGTATCCAATATGTCCTGCGCTTCTGGGTGCCGAGTGAAGTGTACTGGGATGCGCACTATCAGTCCCTCTCTGCCATTCGTACCGTCTTTGCCGAGCGCGGCATCAAAATGACGTATAATCACCTCAACGTGCATATCGTAGATGAGAAATAATGAAAAGGCGGAGCGCAGCTCCGCCTTTTCATTATTTCTTTCGATCTTCCTCGATGATGTATTTGAGCGCCTCCACGCCGACGCGCACGGCGGCGGAGGTATCCTCGCTCATGTTCTGGTCAAGACCTGCTTTTTCGCGTTCCTGGTTCCAAACGACATGGAAGCACGACCCGCAGCGAACGCCAAGCGCTGCCGCAACGACGAAAAGTGCGGCGGATTCCATCTCGCTCGCTTTCACGCCAAGGCGCTTCCACGACTCCCACTTTTGCTGCAGTTCGTAGTAAACGGGGCTTTTTTCGGGGCTGTGCTGTCCGTAAAAGCTGTCTTTGCACTGGACAACGCCGGTATGCACCGTCTTGCCCATCGCCTTTGCTGCGAGCGTCAGTGCATTTGCAATGCCGAAATCGGAAACGGCGGGGAATTCGATGGGTGCATATTCGCAGCTTGTGTGTTCGTAGCGGATGGCACCTGTTGCAACGACGATGTCGCCCGAGCGAACATCAAGGTCGATGCCGCCGCAAGTGCCGACGCGGATGAACGTATCGGCGCCGATCTTGTGCAGCTCCTCCATCGCAATGGACGCGGACGGTCCGCCGATACCGGTCGAGCAGACGCTGACCTTCTCACCGAGGAGCGTACCCGTGTATGTAACATACTCGCGGTTCTGGGCGACCTTTTTCGCATCGTCAAAAAGCGCCGCGATCGATGCGCAGCGCCCCGGGTCACCGGGGAGGATCACATACCGTCCGACATCACCTTCACTGCAGGCGATATGATATTGCTTTTCAAGTTCCTGCATCACTATACACCTCACTTAAAAATTTGATCTTCTACCCTTGATTTTAGCAGAAATCTCTCCCGTTTGCAATCGCAAGAAGTTTTGAAGAATTTCGCATCGCCGCCGCGAAACAAATTTCAATCATTTTTTTCGACGACATGCGCGTCGAAAAAAATTCTTATCACGAAGCGAAGTGTGCGAGCCGCCTTGCGGCGGCGAGTGCGCGCAGCGCAGTGCAAAAGATTCAAAAAAGCGGCTTCCGCTTTTTTTGAAAAATTTTCGGGGAAGATGCCGCGCATCTTCCCCGAGTTTTTTATCCGCAAACGCTGTCGATGATGTCTCCAAGAACGCGGTCCACGGCGTTACCCATATTCTGCATACCCCTGCCAACGCAGGTTTTCATGGACTGCTTTCTCGTCATCACCGCAGCAGCAAATGCAGCGCCGGCGACCAGTCCGACGCCCATGCCGCGAAAAAATGCGACGCAGCTCATCGTATCACTCTCCTTGTCTGCACGCAGGTAGTATGCCCGACTGCGGCAAAAAAAGCGCCGATTTTTGCGAATTTTATTTGCTAAAATGTGCCGTTTCAAATATAATAATATTTTAGGTACTATGTTTACAGCGTGAAAGGAGTCCCTCGCTATGTCTTTTGAAATTCTGAAAGAGCGTATCCGTTCGTGCAAAACGCCGCTTGCGCTCCATATTTCACCCGACGCGGCGCTTTTGTCGCAGGGTGTTGTCAATAATTTTCGCTCGCTTTTCGGCGACGTGCCGCAGACAACGTGTGAGGCAATGCGAATGTACTGCTGCGCGCTTTTGGACGCGGCAGAGGGGGAACTCCCCGCCGTTGTGATCGATACCGCGCCCTTTCTGAAGCTCGGCTTTTCGGGATTGGAGGTACTTACACACCTTTTGACCGTTGCGCGCAACAAGGGGCTTTACACCATTTTGAATGCCGGAAGCACCGACGCGCAGCCGTGGTTTGACGGTTTTTTACCCGATGCCGTGACCGTCACGCCGTACACAGGGATGGACGCGATGCGTCCGGCTTCCGAAGCGCAGGATATTTTTGTTATGCTCAAAAGCGCGAATCCATCCGCTTCCGATGTGCAGAACCTTATGGCGGGTGACCGCAAGCTCTCTGCCGCCGTCGCGGAACTGACCACCCGTGCGCAGAAGGGGGCGCAAGGCAGTGTTGGTGCGTTGATCGGCAGCGATTCGCCGCTTGACATTCGCGACCTGCGCCGCCGCATGGGGAAAACGTTTTTCCTTCTTACCGACTGCACCGTCGAAACGGCGAGCTGCGCCGCGAATGAATACGGCGCAGATATCCTCTTGACCATGCGTGTCGAGCAGCACACGGATGGTGATTTCCGCGCCGCTGCGCGCGATGCGGTCATCGCGGCAAAGGCGGAAACGAAGAAATATATTACCATAGTATAGAATTTCGAAAAAGATGCGAAGCATCTTTTTCGAGTCTTTTGCGCTCCGCTCCGTGCACTTGTGTCCACTCGCACACTCGCTCCGCGAGAAGTATTTTCGGAGGCGTGCATGCCGCCGGAGAAAATGATTTAACTTTCTTTCGCGGCATAGCCGCAAAACTCTGTGAGACTTTTTAGACAAACTGTGTTATATAAGGGGTTTATCGGAATATGACTACCATCTATCTCATCCGGCACGCCGAGGCGGAGGGCAACCTCTACCGCCGCGCGCACGGACAGTATGACAGCGCCATCACCGCGCGCGGCTACCGCCAGATCGCCTCGCTGCGTGAGCGGTTTCTGGACGTGCAGATCGACGCGATATACGCAAGCGACCTTTTCCGCACGCGCACCACAGCAGGTGCGCTCACACACGACCGTGACCTTCCCATCACGCCCATGCGCGAGCTGCGCGAGGTCAGCATCGGCGCGTGGGAGGATCGCCCGTGGGGCGAGCTTGCGCAGTTTGAGTACGAAAGCCTTGCCCGCTTCAACACCGGTATGATCGGCTGGCAGGTCGAAGGCTCGGAAACGGTCGAGCTTGTGCAAAAACGCATGACGGACGCTTTTTGGCGCATTGCGCGCGAAAACGAGGGGAAGACCGTCGCCATTGTCAGTCACGGCATGGCGCTTCGCATCCTTATCGGCACGCTGCAAGGACTTTCTTTTGCCGAGATCGGCAAGACCGGTCACGCCGACAACACCGCCGTCACGAAGATCGAAGTTGAGGGCGACCGCGCGAATTTCGTTTATATCAACGACAACTCGCACCTCAAGGAGCTTTCCACCTTCTCGCGCCAAAGTTGGTGGAAAAGCAGCCGCGGCGTTGACCAAGGGATTTATTATGCGCCGTTCGACGCGCAGCGCGACGCCGATTTCTACGTTGAATGTCAGCGCGAGGCGTACGTTTCCGTGAACGGCGGCGAGACGGGCTTCGACGGTGCGGCAAGGCTTGATGAGGCGCGCGCACTCGCGCAGCGCGACGCGCGCAGCGTCATGTGCATCTTTCAGGAGGGCGCGCACGTCGGTGTCGTGCAGTTCGATAAGACGCACGGTGAGGCGGAGGGCGTCGGCTCGATCGACTTTTTCTACCTTACGCCTGCCATCCGTAAGCGCGGCTTTGGCATCTACCTTGTCGGCGAAGCCATCTCCTTCTACCGCCCGCGCGGACGCGAGCGCCTGCGTGTCGTGCTCGATGCGAGAGATGAAGCGCTCGCCGCACGTTTTTTGAGCTACGACTTTGAAGAAACGGCGCGCGATGCGCGCACCGTGACGCTTGAAAAATACATCGGTTTTGAGCAGCGTTACACTTTCTGACAAAAAGGCGGTGACACACAAACGATGAAAATAAAACAGTTTCTCCCCACCAGCCGCGACGAGATGCGCGAGCGCGACTGGTACTACTACGATTTTCTGGTCGTCACCGCCGACGCGTACGTTGACCACCCCAGCTTCGGCACGACCATCATCGCCCGCGTGCTGGAAGCGGAAGGCTACCGTGTTGCCATCCTTGCCCAGCCCGACTGGCACAGCGCGCAGCCGTTCCTTGACATGGGAAAGCCGCGCTACGGCGTGATGATCGGCGGCGGCAACATCGACTCGATGGTTGCCCACTACACCGTCGCAAAGCGCCGCCGCACAAGCGATTCGTACAGCCCCGGTGCGCGCATGGGACTTCGCCCCGACCGCCCGACCATCGTGTACGCGAACCGTGCGCGCGAGGCATTCGGCAATATCCCCATTGTCATCGGCGGGCTTGAGGCAAGCCTTCGGCGCTTCGCGCATTACGACTACTGGGACGACAAGGTGCGCCGCAGCATCCTCTTTGACGCGCAGGCGGATCTGCTCGTCTACGGCATGGGCGAGCGTGCCACACGCGAGATCGCCGCGCGCCTTGCCGCCGGCGAGGATGTTTCCACCATCCACAATGTACGCGGCACTTGCTTTGCCGCAAAAAGCGAGGACGAATGTGCGTTCCCGTCCGTCACCTGCGCGTCCTTTGAAGAGGTCTGCACGAATAAGCGCGCCTATGCCGAGGCAACGCGCATCACCTATGAAGAGCATGACAGCGTGCGCGGACGCGCCGTGCTGCAAGCGCACGAAAACCGCGTTCTCGTCTGCAATCCGCCTGCCGCGCCCTTGAACCGTGAGGAGCTTGACGCCGTTGCCGAGCTTCCCTATATGCGCGAAGTGCATCCCATGTACGACGCGCTCGGCGGTGTCCCTGCGATCGAGGAGGTGCGCTTTTCCGTCACGCACAACCGCGGCTGCTTTGGCGGGTGCAATTTCTGCTCGCTTGCCTTCCACCAAGGGCGCGCCATCACCTCACGCAGCATCGAATCTGTCCTGCGCGAGATCGAGGGTTTTACGCACGATCCGCTTTTCAAAGGCTACGTCCACGACATCGGGGGACCGTCGGCAAACTTCCGCCATCCTTCCTGCAAGAAGCAGGAGAAGGCGGGAATGTGCAAAAACAAAAGCTGCCTTGCGCCAAAACCCTGTCCGAATCTTGATGCCGACCACTCGGAGTATTTGACGCTCCTGCGCCGCGCACGCGCCATCCCGGGCGTGAAGAAAGTGTTTGTCCGCTCCGGCATCCGCTACGATTATATGCTCCAAGATAAGCGCGGCGACTTTTTCGCCGAACTTGTCCGCTACCATGTTTCCGGACAGCTCAAAGTCGCGCCGGAGCATTGTGTGGCAGGCGTTCTTGACTACATGGGAAAGCCGCACTTTGACGTTTTTGAGCGTTTTTGGGCAAAGTATCAAAGACTCAACGAAAAGCAGGGCAAAGAGCAGTATCTTGTCCCTTACCTCATGTCCTCCCACCCCGGATGCACGCTGGGTGACGCGGTGAAGCTTGCCGAGTTCCTCCACTCCACAGGGCATCAGCCTGAGCAGGTGCAGGATTTCTACCCCACGCCCGGCACACTTTCAACGTGCATGTACTATACGGGCATCGACCCGCGCGATATGTCGGAGGTGTACGTTGCCCGCGACGCGCACGATAAGGCGCTCCAACGCGCGCTTTTGCAGTGGCGCCGTCCCGAAAAGCGTGCGCTTGTCGAGGAGGCGCTGCGAAAGGCGGGGCGCGAGGATTTGATCGGCTACGGCAAAAACTGCCTCATCCGCCCGCGCTCGGCTGCAAATCTTGCCGCGTCGCGGCGCGAAAAGGCGGGCGCGCAGAAAACGCCGAAAAAAGGTGCGACGAAATCTCCGCCGCATAAAGGCGCAAAGCCATCGCGCAAGCCAAAACGGAAAATGAAGTAAAACGGCTGCCCGACCTTTACCAAAAGGCCGGGCATTCGTTTTGACAAACAGCCAGTGTGTCAAGAGAGTATCCGCTTTCCCACCGTTTGCGGTACTCGCGCGTACAGCGCTTATACTGCCCGAAAGCGCGCCGCGCGGCATCCGCGTCGTCGTAAACTTTCCAGCACCCCACGCATTTGTACGCATCGCGGCCGTCGATAAACGCGCGCACATCCTCCGGCGGATAGCCGAGAAAAAGTCCGACCTCGTGCGGGAACGCCGCATCGTTTTCGATGCGCCGCATGAGTTCTGCAACACAGCGGCGCATTTCACCGAACGGATAGCCGCGTGCGCGCAGAAGTGCCGCCGCACGCGCATCACGAAGGTCGAGCGCAAGATATGCAGGACGAAAAACGTACACAAGCGTCCTCGTTCCACCGCGCTCTTTTGCAAGGGTGCAGATCCCCTTCGGGACAAGCCGCCTGTTGAGTGCGCGAACTGCCGCGACGCTTGCATCCTTGCAGCTGAAAAGATTTCCTGTTTTAATGCCTGCAAGCGTTGGCGCGCAGTATTTGACGATTTGCTCGTCTGACATCGAACTCCTCCTGCAAAGTGGTTTTACTGTCGTATTTTCTGCAAAATCGCGCAAAATATGTGCAAAGGCGGCTCTTTTGAAAAAGAGCCGCCTTCGCACACTTTGATCGGGGGGAGGAACGATCATGTATTTTCTCTCTTGCCGCAGCCGCCGCACGCGGCTTCGCAGCCTGTGCAGCAGCCGGAGCATTTTGCGCCATCGGGACAGCCGATGCACTTGACGCCGCGGCGTTTTGCCTTGCAGATGTACCCTGCTGCAAAAGCGACGATGGCGGTGACGAGGACGATGATGAGAATATCCATCGCGCACCTCTTCTCTTACGCCGCACCCAGCGCATATGCCGCAGAGTGTGCGCGCGTATTTTTTCGTGCAATATACACGATGATACCGGCGATGACGAGAATAACGCCAAGCCCTGCGAGTGCAGCGCCAATATTCAGCGCGGCAGGGTAGGTCAAAAGTGTACCGACGGTGTAGACAAGGTAGGAGAGCGTATAGCCTGCCGCAAATTGGAGTGCAACGCCGCCCCAGAACCACTTGCGCGCACCGATCTCCGAGCGCATCGCGCCGAGCGCCGCGAAGCACGGCGGCGTGTAGAGGTTGAACATCAAATACGCAAGAGCCGCGACCTTCGTGATCGCCATGACGCCGGCGACCTCCGCACCTGCGCCTTCCATCAGGGCAAGTTCTTCCGTGTCGATGAGATTTTCAAGTCCCACGAAGCACACGGCAAGCGTTCCGACGACATTTTCCTTTGCGATAAAGCCGGTCACAGCCGCCGCGGCAAGCTGCCAGGATGCAACGCCCACGATGGGAACGAGCAGATACGCAATGGGCGATGCAACGGACGCAAGGATGGAATCTGCGGCATTTTCCGCAACGGCAAAGCTCCATGTAAAGCTCTGCATGAGCTGCACGACGGTGTTGCAAACGAGGATCACCGTACCGGCCTTGACGATATACGCCCAGCCGCGGCTGCACATGGAGATAAACGCGCGCTTCACGGAAGGGAGCTTATATTCGGGAAGCTCGATGATGAAAAAGGACTTGCGTGCCTTGTGTCCTGCGATCACATTGACAAGCAGCGCACCGAGCAGGATCATCGCGATGCCGACAAAATACATCAGCGTACCCACCCAGCTTGCGTCGCCGAAGAACGCACCGGCAAAAAGCGCGATGACCGGCAGCTTCGCGCCGCAGGGCATAAACGGCGTAAGCATCGCCGTCGCACGGCGCTCGCGCTCGTTTCGGATGGTGCGGCACGCCATCACGCCCGGAATGGCGCAGCCAGTGCCGATGACGAACGGGATGACAGAGCGCCCCGAAAGACCGACCTTTTTGAAAATGGGATCGAGCACGACCGTCGCGCGCGCCATATAGCCGCAGTCCTCCAAAAGGGCGATCAAAAAATACATGACCATCACAAGCGGCAAAAATCCGACAACAGCGGCGACACCGCCGATCACGCCGTCAACGAGAAGTGCCTGCAATACGGGCGAGGCAGTCGAAACCGCGCCGGCGACCCACCCTTGGAATGCTTCCAGCCAGCCGACGAGAAGGTCGGCAAGATAGATGCCAAGTCCCAGCCGCCCGTCGGACTGCGAGATGTGGAAGACGAGGAACATGACAACTGCAAAAATGAGAAGTCCCGCGACAGGATGCGTCAGAATATTGTCAATGTCATCCTGCGCGTTTTTGTCCTTCGTGAGGACTTTTCGCGTTTCCACGGCGGCGACAAGCTCGTTTACAAACGCAAAGCGCGCGCGGTCGGCAGCCTCCACAGCGCTCTTGTCGCTAAGATCGACGTTTCCCTGCGTGTAGGGCGCTGATTGCTCTTTTCCGTACAGCGCTGCCGCTGCCTCAACAACTTCCGAAAGACCCTCGCTCGTCGTCGAGGTTGTGTTCACAACAGGGCAGCCCAGTTTTTCGGACAGCAACTTTGTGTCGATCACAGTCTGCTTCTTTTCGTTCACATCGTGCTTGTTGAGCGCGACGACAGTGGGGATGCCAAGCTCCAGAAGCTGCGTCGTGAAAAAGAGCGAGCGGCTGAGGTTCGTTGCATCGACGATGTTGATGATGACGTCGGGGCGCTCGTTTTTGATGTAGCCGCTCGTGATGCCCTCCTCCGATGTGAATGGCGACATGGAGTACGCACCAGGAAGGTCGACGGCAGCAAGCTCCTGCCCGTGGGCGTAGGAGTCCTTGATGGGCGCTTCCTTTTTGGAAACGGTCACACCTGCCCAGTTGCCGACCTTTTCGCTGCGTCCTGTGAGGGCGTTGTACATGGTGGTTTTCCCGCTGTTGGGATTTCCTGCAAAAGCGATGCGCATTGTTTTTTCCTCCTCGTTATCTTAAAAAGCTCAAATTATGCTTTGATCCACTGGTTAGCAGTTGCTAACTACTGGGCGAAAAGAAGACGGCGATGCCTCTTGCGCCGCCGTCAGACAATGATCGCCCGTGCAAGCTGGTTATCGATATTGTACCTGCCGTCTTTGATGGCGACGGTGCAGCCGCCGCGCCGACGCGAAACAACGGTGATCTTCTCGCCGGCGTAACAGCCGAGCGAGAGCAAAAACGCGTCAAGCTCCGCATCGTCTGTTTCGATCTTTTGGATGATGTACTCCTTACCTTCCTGCGCCACCGACAGCTCCATAAGATCACCTGCTTTGGAAAAATTTTGGTTAGTTAAAGCTAACCGGTACTTGAAAAAATATGTTAGCCGCTGCTAACTACATCCATATATTACCTCGCGGGTCTTCGTCTGTCAAGCGTTTTTTGAAATTTTGGCAAAAAAATCGCCGTTGAAAACAGCGTGTACACATGGTAAAATCAACCTATACCGTATTGGGAGGGATGAGCGATGCAGTTGCAGGAATCTGCTGAGATGTATCTTGAAACGATCTACCGTCTTGCAGCTGAGCGCGCGCGTGTGCGCAGCATCGACATTGCGGAGGCGATGGGGTATTCAAAGCCGAGCATCAGCCGCGCGGTCGGACTTCTGCGCGAGGGTGGATATCTTCTTTCGGACGAGAGCGGGTTTTTGAGTCTGACGGAAAAGGGAAGGGAAACCGCTGAGAAGATCTACGAACGCCACACGGTGCTCACAGCCGCGCTCACCGCGCTCGGCGTGGACGAGGTCACCGCTGCCGAAGATGCGTGCCGTATCGAGCATGTTATCAGCGATAAGGCGTTTGATGCAGTCAAGGCGCACATGAAAAAGTTTGAAAGATAGCAGAACAAGGGGCAGCCTAAGTAGGCTGCCCCTTGTTTTATGACAGGATCAGTTCTTCGTCGTTTGTAAGATCGCCGTTTCCGCTCACAGGGATCGCCTCACCGAGAAAGGTGGGCGCGGGTTTTACGATGCCTGTGACAACATCCTTACAGCGGGCGAGGATCTCGCGCAGCTCGCGCCCTGCCTGCCCCGCGTAAGTGTGGTAGCCGGACGCGACGCCGTACGCTTCCACGCCCAGCGCCTGCGCGATGTAGAGCGCGCGGTGGAGGTGGTACTTCTGCGTGACAATGATGATCTTGTCCGCGGCAAACACATCCCTTGCGCGGAAGATACTCTCGTAGGTGGAAAAGCCTGCGTGGTCCATGAAAACATCCTCGGAGGGGACACCCGCTTCCATCGCGTGCAGCTTCATCGCCTTTACCTCGTTGTAATCCGTCCGCCCGTGGTCGCCGCTCATGAGGAGTTTTGGCGCGGCGCCGGCATGATACAGCTCGATGCCCCGGCGCAGACGGTCGCCGAGCATATCGCTCGGGCGCCCGCTCTCGTGGACGTAGCAGCCAAGGACAAGTATGCAGTCAACATCGGAAAGCACCGCCGCCTGTTCCGGCGGGAGGATGCGCTCCGCTGTGACCGCTTTGACATATCCGTTGATACCAAGTACCGCCGCAGCGGTCAACACTGCAAGGCACAGCGCCGCACACGCAAGTCGTTTGTAAAGCTTCTTTTTCATCTCATGCGACGAGCCACTTGTGTTTTTCCACGCTGTAGAGCGGGATAAACGGCAGAAGAATGGGGACGGTGGTGCTGTATTTTTGATACTCGCTGTCATTGCCGTATGTTTTGTTCTGGCGAATTTCAAGCCGCCGCGCGCCGCTGAACATGACATAGAGGATGCCCAGATATCCAACGATGGCAAGCGCCCACTGTCCCGCGCCCGAAAGCGAACCGCAGCCCACAACGAGCACGCCCGTCCAGAGGATCAGCTCGCCAAGGTAGTTCGGGCAGCGCACAAAGCGGTACAGCCCCGTGTCGACAAAGCGGTGCGGCGCAGTCTTCTTCGCCGCTTTCTTCTGCGCGTCGGCGACCGTTTCCATCAAAAAGCCGATAAGCATCAGCGCAGCGCCAACGTATGTAAATGCGTCGCTGCCGCTGCCGTTGTGCAGGCGGTAAAAAACGGGGCAGACCATCGCAACGTACAAAACGGCGCAGAAAAACCAGATGGAGAGCTTTGCGATCAGCGGGATGGTCTTGCTGTCCTTGATCTCGCCGGCAAGGTGCTTATGATAGCTTTTGAGCTTCACCTCACGGTAGGCGAGGTAACCGCCAAGGCGCAGACCGTAGATGACGAAAATGACGCAGCAAAGCGCCGTTCCAAGCGTCAGACTCTCGCCATAGAGTGCGAGCAGCAGCACACCCTCGGCGGCGATGGAAAGTCCGTAGCCGATGGAGAAAAACCAGATGTAATTTTTGAAGCCGATGGCGCTCACGAGAAACGCAACGGCGGTCACAAGCCAAAAATTTGCGGGAAATACCATGATGTAAAGACCTCCTTATTCTGCCGCGCGGTACGCGGCACTTTTATTTTATCGTATTCGCCGCCAAAGCGCAATAGGACATTGCTCTCCTTTGCGCTTGCCTGCCGACGCAGAATACTTCGACCGCTTTCCGGTAATTGATGTTTTGAGAAAAATATGATAAGGTGAAAGAAAATGCATGGACAGCTAATGCTTGAAAGCAACAGTTTTTCAAAATCATGTTGTTCAAAGCGCCTCTTTTTTTCTTTACAATGACATCACACAAAGAAACAGGAGGTTCTTTTTATGAACACAGACAAGATCATCGCCGAATCCATCGCAAAGGAGTATGCTCCGAAGGACAATTCAAAAATCGTCGCCTTGAAAAAGCTCGACAACAAGGCAAAGCTGCCCGCGACCATATTTACCTATTCGTTTGGCATTGCTTCGGCTCTTGTGGTCGGTTTTGGTATGTGTCTTTCCATGCAGGTTTTAGGTGATGGGCTGATGCATATGATCTTTGGCATCGTGCTTGGAATCATCGGCTTTATCGGCTGCGGCGTAAATTATCCGATCTATAGAAGAAAGATCGAAAAGGACAAGGCAAAATATGCCTACGAGATCGTGGAGCTTGCTCGCCAGATCAGCGAGCAGTGAATCCTCTGCGGAGGAGGGAATGCCCTTGAATAAAGCAGAAAGCAAATACTTCCACACAGCCTTGCGGTTTGATAAAGCACTCCTTTCCCTGCTTGAGAAAAAGCCTTTTGCGTATATAACGGTCAGCGAGATCTGCAAGGAAGCGGGCGTCAACCGCTCGACATTTTATCTTCACTATGAAAATACAAGTGATCTTCTCAAAGAGACCGTGGTATATATGCTTGACACCTTTGTCTCCTATTTTTCGGCAGACACAAAAGACATTTCCTCGAAATTTGCAGACCGTGACCTGCAGGAATTGAATTTTATCAACGAAAAATACCTGCACCCTTATCTTTCCTTCATCAAAGAAAACCAACAGCTTTTTTCGGCGGTATTGTCACACCCGACTACATTCGATTCCGCTGCCATTTTTCAAAGGCTGTTCGACAACATTTTTCATCCCATATTGGATAAGTTCCGCTATCCAAAGGATGAACAGCGCTATGTTATGATGTTCTACCTCAACGGTATCACCGCGATCATCACAGAGTGGCTGAAAGATAGCTGTCAAAAAAGCGTTGAGGAGATCTCTGAGGTCATTGAGTATTGCGTTTTTGGGAAAGACGCATAGCTTTTGCGCCTGCCGCAGCATACGCTGCGGCAGGCGCTTTATGTTGATCGCTCTTTTCCGAGCATATCCGCATAGACCGGTGTTGCAAGTCCGAAGCCGCCGGAGACGGCGAGGATCTGTCCCGTGGTGTACGCCGATTCGTCACTTGCAAAGTGGACGACCGCCGCGCCGATCTCCTCGGCAAGCCCCATGCGCCCGAGCGGGATGTGGCGCAGGAAAAGTGCGCGAAAGTCCTCTGTAAGTCTCGATTTGACCGCCTCGGTCGCCGTCATGCCCGGCAGCACCGCGTTGCAGCGGATACCGTGCGATGCGCCCTGCACAGCGATGAGCTTTGTGAGATAATTGATCGCCGCCTTGCTCGTGCCGTAGGCGACTTGTGAGATATCGGGCACGCTGCCCCCGACGGAGGAAATATTGATGATGCTTCCGCCGCCGTTTGCCGCCATGCGGCGCGCCGCCGCCTGACTTCCGAGAAAAACGCTTTGCAGATTCATCGTTACCGTTCGGAGAAAATCATCGATATCGGTATGCATAAGGTCGCGGTCGCGGGCGGGGTCCGATGTTCCGAAGTTGTTGACGAGTACATCGAGCCGCCCCTCACGCGAGGCGACCTCATCGACCATCGTTTCAAACGTATCGCGCTGCGCCGCGTCGTTATAGACGCAGCGAACGCGCAATCCTTCGCTGCAAAGACGCTGCGCCGTTTCCGCCGCGCGTTCCATATTCCGCGCCGCCATATAGACGAGCGCACCCTCTCTCGCGCACGCCTCCGCGCACGCAAGACCGATCCCGCGCGTCGACGCCGTCACAAGCACGACTTTATCCTGTAAGCGCATGCCCTTTAACCTCCTTGCTTTCCAAGTTCCGCCGCGTGGACACGCGGCAGCAGACGGACGAGTATAATGCCAAGCCCCACACAAAAAAGCTCCACAACAGCAAGCATCCGGATCGCTTCGACTGCGGCAAGCGCATCGGATATCGCTGTACTCTGCACGCGCGCTGTGATGCTGTTCGTAAAAAGCGGCACGAGAACAGCAACGCCGAACGGCGCGGAAAGATCACGGAAAAGTCCGTATGGTCCCGTTCCTGCACCGGCGGAGCGCGCGTCCAGTCCCGTGAGGACGACCTTCAAAAAGATCGTCGCGTTGCCGCCAAGACCAAGTCCCAGAACACCGAGCGAGAGTGCCAGCAGCAGTGCTGACGCGTCGGGTGTGAAGGCGAGCATCAATGCGCAGCCGGCACCTGTCGCGGCAAGTGTGATCGTGAGGACATTTCGCGGCTCATAGCGGTCGGCAAGCGGCGCGGCAAAGACTGAGCCGAGCGACATTCCAAAGTACATGATGGAGATGGCATAGCTTGAAATAATCGTATTTTCCGGCTGGGTGTAGTTCACAAAGACGATGGTATTGGTCATGTTCGCCTGCATCAGTCCCTGCGTCAGGAAAAGTGCGAGAACGGGCAGGATGAATGCGCGCCGCGCGAGGAAGCTCTTTTGCAGGATAGGATTTTTTGCGCGGCTTTCAGCAAGGAGCAGTCCTGCAAATGCCGCGACGCTTGCTGCGAGCGTCAGTAAGAATGCGCGCGAGCTCCAGCCGAAATTCTGCCCGAACGCGGGAAGGCAAAGTGCGAGCGAGAAAAAAATGAGGATCGCAAGCGCGCCGAAACCATCGAAGCCAGCGAGTGTCCCGCGCGGACGCGGCGCGTTTTCTCGGAAGAAAAAGCAAAAGATGAAAACGCCCAGTGCGATCGCCGCACACAGCCAAACCATCGCCTGCCACGACGCACTTTCAATGATAAAACCGCCGATGGTGGGTGAGAAGATAACGGCGCTGCTCGATATGAGCATATAGAGCGAAAAACCGCGCGCCATCTCTTCGGGCGGAAACTCCGTGACGATATACGACAGAATCACCGGCGCGATCGCCGCTGTGCCGATACCGACGATAAAGCGCGAGATCAAAACAGGGATGAGTGTACTTGAAAGTGCGGTGAGCGCATTGCCGATCGCAAAAACAGCGATACCGAGCAAAAGCGTCACTTTGCGCCCAAGCACATCGCCGAGCCTGCCGAGGATCGGTGCGCACGCGGCAGACGACATCGCAAGCGCAAGCGTACTCCAGGTCGTGTTGTTGTAAGCAAGTCCAAGATCCTGCACAAGCGCGGGCGGCAAAACTGCGGCAAAGCCGCCGACAACACCGACCATCAGTGCCGCTGCCGCGTAGGGGATAAATCCTTTGTAGTAACTCTTTGCCATTTTTTCCTCCCGTAGACCGTTCCAATTTTGCCTTACTTTTCCCAAAGTGGGGAGGATTATGCAGCGTATCGGGACAAAAAGGAAAAAGTCCTTCCATTCGGAAGGACTTTTGTTTTGCTTATTGCGGAACGACCACCACGCGAACCTGTGCACCGGTGGAGAGCGTACGGTCAAAGTAGATATTGAGCTTGCCGCCGCCTGCGATGGCGTTTGTAAGTCCGATCTCGCCGCTCAGCCATGCGCCGGAGGCAGAGATGTGCGAATGCACATTTTCGGCAACACGCATCGTCGTGCCATCGACGTGCGCATACCAGTCGCCGTCGACAAGGAAGAAGTCACTTGCCGGTATCTGCCTGTATGTCAGAGAGCATGTTTTGAAGATGCTCGGTGCCTGTGCCTCGCTGCGTGTGTACACTGCACCGAGGTAGCCGCCCTTTGTGCCGTCCGAGCGCGTGTAGTAGCATTTTACACCCGTGCCCGCGCCGTTTGTGATCGCCGCCGCGCTGTTGTACGAGGGCGCTTCATTCGCAAAGCCGGGGACGACGAAGCCCTCCGCGCCTGTGTACGTTACGAGCGAGCCATAGTCGTATGCGTTGCCCGTGACATCGTTCAAAATCAGGATGTCGACCTCACCGGCGCTGTTGTGGTGGACGTAGCCGATGCTTGAAGAGGGAAGTGTCGCCGTCCAGAAGAGATCCGAAAAGGTGGTCGACGCGGCGCCCGCCTTGCCGGAGAGGCTGCGGACATACGATGTGCGCGTGCCGTCCGACACCCACTCATAAATGGCGCAGCCCGGGGCAATGCGGGAATTTCCGAGCGTGCGGGCAGTGATATCGAGCGTGCCGGAAGTGGTCGAGCTGCCGGTCTCTACGCAGGTGTAGCCGCTGCGCGAGGGGTTGGAAAGGCGCACGAGCTTTCCGTAATGCTTGGGCTGGATCGACAGAGCATCCGCGCCGAACGTGATGCCGCTGCCGCAAAGCGTGACGCGCGTACCGTCCTCCGCCGCGATGCCGAGCATCGGCGCGCTCGCGGTGGTGTTTTTGACGGCGGCTGCAACCTTGGCATCGTCGGTAAGGAGCAGTGTCACCGTGTCACCTGCCGAAAACTGCGAAAGTGTATCCCATGCGCTTTCCAAAACGCCGAGCGTGCAGCCGGTGAGGGTGACCGACTCCGCCGCAGCGAGGGAGGGGGACGCGCTTTCGATGAAACCTGTCACGCGGTAGTCGGAAACGCACATCGTTTTGCGAGCCGCATCATAATACGCGGTGTCGTAGCGCGTGATGCTCTGCGCCGTCGCAGCTGCGCCGTTTTTGGTGATGGCGTAGCCGCCGGAGGAGATGCCGAGCTTTGCGGCAAGCTCCTGCGCGGCGTTGTCCGTTTCGGCAAAAAAGACATCTTCGCCGCTTGCCGCCGCGCCGCCGGAGAGGTAGACATAATCTACCTTTCCTGCGTCGTTACGGAAAAGCCGCGCACACTCGCCCTCGCGCGCATCGACCTGCAAATAACCGGTGGAGGCGTACGGATACAGCTCTCCGCCTGCGATAACGCGCGCGCCGCTTGCGATGCGGTAAGTAATGCCGTCCGCGCCCTCGATGGACGAAGGAGATGCGGAATCAACGGTGATGTCGGTTACTTCGCCGTCATCCGGCACAAAGCCGACGACTTCACCGGCGTTATTGAAAAGAACGCTGCCCGCTGTGCCGCAAAGGTCGGACGAGACGGTTTCTTTCTGTGCATAGTAGGAAACGGCAGCATCCTGCGCGCCGACGGAGCAAACCTTCAAATAGCCGGCTTTGCCGCCGCTCACGGCATCGGTATCGAGGATGATGGCTTCCTGTACGGAGGCAACATTCGGCATCTTTTCGTAGAACTTGTACGGTGTGCCGGCGATCTCCTCACGCAGCATATTGCAAAGAAGAAGCGCTGCGTCGCCGCGCGTGACCGCGCTGTAAGCGCCCAGCGAAACGCCTTCATCAAGGTCGATGGATTCAGCAAAGGCAATGTAGTCATCGGGCCAGAGATTGCCGATGTTGCTTTGCGTATAGCCGAGCATACGCAGAAGGATGGTAATGACCTGCGCGTAATTTACGCTGTCATCTGGTCCAAAGCGCCCGTCACCGTAGCCGTTGACCGCGCCCTTTGTATAGGCGAGGTTTACATAACCTGTGTACCATGCACCGGGACGCACATCACTGAAGAGCATCTTGCGCCCGTTTGCCTCGGCGTGCTCTTCAAGCCCCATCGCGCGCACGGCAAAGGTACAAAACTGTGCGCGCGTGAGCGATGCAGACGGGGAAAACGAGCTTGCGTTCGTTCCCTCCGCAATGCCCATGCTCGAAAGCGTTGCCGCGGCGAGCGCCGTTTTTGTATCGTGGATGTCGGTAAATACCGCTTGCGCCGGCGCGGTGAACATGGCAAGCACCATGCTCAGTGCGAGCGCAAGAGAAAGCGTTCTTTTTTTCATCCTGTCCCTCCATCTATTGTAAGTCTCACAGAGTTTCGCGCTTACAGCGCGAAAGAAATTTCAATCATTTTCTCCGGCGACACGTGCGTCGGAGAAAATACTTTGCGCAAAGCGGAGTGTGCGAGCCGCTTTGCGGCGAGTGCGCGAAGCGAAGCGAAGAAATCTCGCAAAAGATGCACAGCATCTTTTGCGAACGCGTTAGCGTTATTCATAGCGCAGCGCGTCGATGGGATTGAGAAGCGCCGCCTTGCGTGCGGGCAGAAAACCGAACGCAACGCCGATGGCGGCGGATGCACCGACCGCAAGCACGATCGAACCCGCTGACGGTGTGACCTCCATATCAAAGCCGAGGATGTTCGTAATGATGACCGTCCCCAGCGACGAGAATCCGAATCCCGCGATGATGCCGAAAATGCCGCCGATGCATGCCGTGACAGCTGCCTCGATAACAAACTGCACCATGATGGAGCTTTCCTTCGCGCCGAGCGCCTTGCGAATGCCGATCTCACGCGTGCGCTCAGTGACGGAGACAAGCATGATGTTCATGATGCCCACGCCGCCAACGACGAGCGAAATGCCTGCAATGACTGCCAAAATGGTGATAACAACATTGAGCATATCGGTCATCACGCTCAAAAGCTGCGTCATGCTGATGACCATATACGCATCCTCGGAGCGGAAAATGTCATAGAGCGAATTTTCAAGCGCCGTCTTGGCGATAGAAACATTGTCCTCGTCGATGACGGTAAAAGAGTAGCTTGAAACGCTGCCGAGTCCGGAAAGACGCGCCGCCGTTGAGTAAGGCAGATACACAACGTCATCGGTCATGCCTCTTGCAGGCTCGTCATCCTCCTGCGCCATCACGCCGACGATCGTGAATTCCGCGCCGTTTATGCGGATCGTCTCGCCCACAGCGTGACCGCCATAATACTCATTGGCGACATAGCTTCCGATGACGCACACGCGGCTGCGCGCTTCCATATCCATATAGTGCAGCGCGCGCCCCTCGGCGATCTCATAGCTTTTGATCTCAAAATACGTCTCGGCAACGCCCGTTGCGTTGGTGTAATCCAGTTCCTCCGTGCCGACCTTGATGCTCCCCCGCATGGAAACGGTCGGCGACATATTGTCAAAATACCGCGCGTTGTCACGGAGAACCTCATACATATCCTCAACGGAGGCGGTGCGTGAGGTGTCGCGCCCTGTGAGCGTCACCTCGCAGATGTTCGTGCCGATGGTTTTGAACATATCGGTCATGTAGTTTTCCATGCCGTTGCCAAGACCGACGATCACCATGACCGCCGCGATGCCGATGATGATGCCGAGCATCGTGAGAAACGAGCGCATCTTGCTGCCCCAGATGTTTTGCAGGGCAAGCGATAAACTTTCAGAAAAGCTCATGCCATCGCACCTGCTTTCTCAACGCCCGCCTTCGGGTCGCTTGCCGGACCATCGAACGTCACGCGCCCGTCCTCCAGACGGATGATGCGCTGCGCCGTCGCGGCAATGGAATTGTCGTGTGTGATGAGCACGACGGTGTTGCCTTCCTTGTGCAGCGCCTGCAGCATCTCCAAAACCTCGCGCCCTGTGCGTGAGTCGAGCGCGCCGGTCGGCTCGTCGGCAAGAATGACCGAGGGACTGTTTGAAAGCGCGCGCGCGATGGAAACGCGCTGCTGCTGACCGCCGGAGAGTTGGTTGGGACGGTTGTGCAGCTTGTCGCCAAGCCCCACGCGCTCGAGCATTTTCTGCGCGGTCGCGCGCCGCTCGCGCTTTCCCTTGCCCGCGTACAGGAGCGGCACGGCAACGTTATCCAAAAGGTCGAGCTTGGGGAGGAGATTATACTGCTGGAAGATGAAGCCGAGCTTTGCGTTGCGGATCTCGGAAAGCTCGTTTTTGCTCATCGCGCCGACATTTCGCCCATCGAGCAGATACTCTCCCGAGGTCGGAACGTCGAGACAGCCGATGATGTTCATGCACGTCGACTTGCCCGAGCCGGACTTTCCGACGATGGCGACAAACTCGCCTTCGTTCACGGAAAAGGAGATATGGTCGGCAGCACGCACGATGGTGTCGCCCATCACATACGTTTTGCAAAGATCACGAAATTCGATCAAAGGGGTCATATCCGCACCCCCTTACGGCATCATCGGCGGACCGCCCATCGCGCTCATATCGCCGTTCATCATATCCTGACTCATCCCCATCATCATCGTGAGGAAGTCCTTTGCAACGACATCGTCGGGGATATAGGCGATCTCGGCGCCGTCGTCAAGCCCGCCTGTGATCTCGACATAGTCACTGTCGGTGATTCCGGTCGTGACCTTTACGGCAGCGTATCCCTCCGGTGCGCCCTCGCCTGTCGTGCCATCGGCAGTCTTGATAAAAATGACATCGCCGCGCTGGATGGATGCCGCGGGAACGGAGAGCGCGTTTTCACTTTCGGCGACGACGATGGAAACGTCGACATTCATGCCGGGCAAAAGGCCCTCCGTCTTGTCGACGCGCACGGTGACAGGATAGGTCGTCACGCCCGCGCCTGCCGTTCCGTTGATGCCGATGCGTGTGACAACACCTTCGTACTCGATGCCCGCGACGGCATCCGCCGTGACGGTGGCACGCTGTCCGACGGCGACCTGGCTGATATCAAGCTCGTCAACATCGAGTGTGACGGAAAGATAGGAAAGGTCGTAGATCACGCACAGCGTTTCGCCGGCAGAGACCTTTTCGCCGCCCTTTGCATCTTTGTCGACGATCGTGCCGTCGATCGGCGCGGTGATGGTGTAGTTATCGAGCGCGTCGTACTGGTTTTCAAGTGACAGCTCCGAATCACGCAGCGCGTCGGCAGCGTTTGCAAGGTTGTCGCTGAGCGTTTCGTTGGAAAGAAGCACGATGGTCTCACCTGCGCGCACACGCTCGCCCTCGTGCATCCGCACGGCGTCGACCGTGCCGGCAACATCGGGATAGACAACGGTGCGGCTTGCCGCGTCGAGTCCGTCTGCGTCTGAAACAGAGGGGTAGATCATGCCGGATGCACCGACGAGCGTGCCGGATGCCTCCGCGCCGGTGGAGACAGCACCCGGATTTTCAACGGAAACAGTCACAGCAAAGCAGGAAACGCCCGTCTCGCTCACGCGCTTTGCGCCGGAAACGCTTTTGACCGTGCCTTCCAGGGCAAGCATCATCGACGGGATAGAGACAGCGGCACGCATACCGGGATAGATCGACCCTGCGTACTCGTCGCTGTAATACTCCGTGAGCGTCAGCTGCGTGGTGTCCTCAATGGTGCAGATGGGCGTTTGCGTGCTGACGGTGTCGCCTGCACGGACGGTCAGACCGCTGATGGTTCCCGAAAGAGATGCTGTCACGTTGAGATCGGCGATCGCTTCGAGCGCATCATCATAGCGGCGCTGGTTCTGCGCGCGTGCGATCTCCGCGCGCTCAACGCCCGTAGCGGCGCTTGCGGGATCGATCTCATAGAGGATATCGTCCTTTGCGATCATGTCGCCCTCTTCAAACCCTGCCGTGAGGATATCGCCCTCCAGCAGCGTTTTGAGCGTGTAGGAATCGGCAGGCTCCAAAATGCCGTTTCCCACGAGCGTTGCTGTGATGGAGCGGCGCTGCGCCGTTTCGTATGTATAGGAGATCTCACTGTCATTGCCGCGCCGTCCGAAAACGGCAGAAAGCACCACTGCACCAACCAGCACAGCAAGCACGATGAGTATCACCGCGCGGCGTGAGGGGCGCTTTTTCACACCCGCGGCGGCATCCTCTTTTTTCGTTACAAGTTTCATCGCTTATTCTCCTTGCGAACAAAATTCAGCTTAGATTCTACACCATATACATATCTATTTCAACGCATGAAATGTAAACATTTTTTGAAAAAAGACGGATATCTTCCGATATCCGCCAAAATTTCCCAACATTATTTTCGGTGTATCTTTTTTTGCGCGGGACCTTCCGCGACCTCGCCGCGCTGCGAGTAGCGCGAGCCGTGGCAGGGACAGTCCCATGTGTGTTCCTGCTTGTTGTATTTGAGCGCACAGCCGAGGTGGCCGCATCGAGGCACGGTGGGGGTGAGAAGTCCGAGCGTCGAGTGCGCCGCATTGGCAAAAAGCTGCGCGCGCATGATCGAACGTGACGGGTCATAGAGCGCGGCGTATGGGCTGCCGCGCCCCGTCAGAAGGTCGCGCAAAATAATGGCGGCGGCCATCGATGAGCTCATGCCCCATTTGTTGAATCCTGCTGCGACATAGACATTCGGCGTGCGCTTTGACAGCCGCCCGATATAAGGGACCGCATCGAGTGTGATGCAGTCCTGCGTCGCCCAACGGCACACCTCGCGCGCGGCAGGGTAATGCTCCTTTGCGAAGCCGCACAGCGGCTCCCACCCCGCGCTTTGCACACCGGTGCGGTGTGAAAGACCGCCAAGCAGCAGCGCTGTGCCGTGGTTTCGAAACGACAGCCCTTCCTTCTCCATATCGACATACATTCCGCCTGCATCCGCAGCATTGTCCAGCGCAAGGACATAGGAGCGTTCCTGATGCATTTTGAGAAAGTATGCCCCGCGCCAGCGCGGAAATGGGAAATGCGTTGCAACGATGACGCTTTTTGCCCGAACAGGTCCGTCGCTTGTGATCACGCCATCGTCTGTGAGTGCAAGTGCGCGTGTATTTTCGCGAATGCGAAGATCTTTAGCGAGCGCCCAGGCAAATTTCAGCGGATGGAACTGCGCCTGTCCGTCCACGCACACCGCGCCTGCGATGGAAAGCGGAATGGGCAGCGACGGCTCAAACCGTGCATCGATGCCGAGAGCTTCAAACGCGCGTACCTCGCGCTCGATGGCGGCGCGGTCGTGCAGCGCATAGACGCCGCTTGACGTTTGGCTGTGATCGCAGTCTATCTCGCTGCAAAGCGTTTGGTACTGAGACAGCGCCTCGCGCTGCGAGGCAAGAAACATCTGCGCGCGTTCCTTTCCGAAACGGCGCAAAAGCGTATCGCAGAAAAGCCCATGCTGAAACGTAAGCTTTGCCGTCGTGTTTGCGCTTACACCGCCGCACACACGCTCCGCCTCCAGCACGAGGCAGTCAACGCCCTCGCGCGCGAGAAAATACGCGCACAAAATACCCGCCATGCCGCCGCCGATCACAGCGACATCGGCGTGCATGGTCTGCTTCCGATCCGAAAACTGCGGCGGCTGCGCCGTCATTGTCCAGAGAGAGTCCATTTACATCCTCCTGTGTATTGTTTCCGGATAGTATGCCCCAAATAATTGCCAAGTCTGAATATGACATAATGCCATCAGGTGATGCTATGAGAAACAGGCTGAAGGAGCTGCGCAAAAGCAGCGGTCACACACAGGTTTCCGTGTAGGTGCAGACCGGGATCGAACCTCCGGTTCTCGTCCGACCGACACGAAAAAATCCGCGCCCCCAAAGGGGGTGCGGATTTTTGGTGCCGGTGGCCGGACTCGAACCGGCACGCTGTCGCCAGCGGTGGATTTTGAGTGGTTGCGTCATGTATGTCCACCGCAGTCCTCCGCAGTCCTCCGTCGCCGCAAACCCTTGCGGCAGCAAGCTTTTTTACAGTAACTCTTGAATTTTCAATGGCTTCATAGAAGCCCTAAAAGTTCTCTCCT
>JAFQUN010000071.1 GCA_017408525.1 Oscillospiraceae bacterium | reverse complement strand
CATCTCCGCTTCGAGCGCTTCGAGATCTTCGGGCGTAAAAGGCGTGGGTGTGTCAAAGTCGTAGTAAAAGCCGCCCTCGATCGAAGGACCGATTGCAAGCTTCACCTCGGGGTGCAAACGCTTCATCGCCTGCGCCAGAACGTGGGAGCAGGTGTGCCAGTAAGTTTTGCGATATTCGGGATTTTCAAAGGTATAGATGTTCTCGTCGCTCATGGGTAATTCCTCCTTCTTGTTTGAGGGGTGAGATGAAAAAAATCCCACCCCTGACGAAAATCAGGGGTGAGATACGAAAACGTATTCCACGGTTCCACCCTGCTTACGATTCCTGAAAGAACCGTCGCTCGTGTCCGCTGTAACGGGCGATCCCGTCCCGGCCTACTCCGCGCAGTGCGTTTTGGCGGGCAGCTCCAAGGCGGTACGCCATCCGCCCTCCGTCGGGAGACCTTGCAGCCGGTGAGTCCCCTCTCTGTGCGCTTTGAGCGGCGCGCTTCCTTTTCACAGCCTTTTGCATATCGGGTGTATTATACGCCGCCGCGCGGCGGTTGTCAAGCAAGCGTTTCAACGGTACTTTTTGTCTTTTTGTTTCACCGCTTTGCCTTTCTTTCTATTTTACCGTTTGCTTTGGGGCGGTTCCTGCCAAGGGGATTTGTTTCGCGCTTCCGAGCGCGAGTGACTTTGTCGCCAGACAAAGTCACCAAAACTGGTTTAGGAACCTACGGTTCCTAAAAACTTCCCTTGCGTCCTATTGTAGGTGCATCGCTAAAACTCGGCGCTCCTCATCGACCACCCCTGCATTTGCGCCGCGCGTTACGCGCTCTATTGCGGTTAAAGATAGCGGGTGCGTTTTAATCACAGCGCCTACTGCAATTTCAGCCCCGATACTGCGGGGGATGTTCCGCCCTCGGCTGTCACCTTCTATCGTCCGGCGCGGACAGGCTTTCGATACAGATGCTCCTTGCTTTGCTGCCGCACATTGTGCGGTGTGGGAGATGCTTCGCTGACTGCACTTTGCACCGTTTGGCTCAGATAGAAGAAAATGTTTCGTTTACCATCTTCGTCCACGCAGTTCCCCGTTACTCAAACCAGAGTAGGCGCTATGGTCGTAGGCAACTGCTGTCAACAAGTGCAATGTAGGGCGTAACGCCCGACGCAAGAGAAAAAATGCTCGACAAAATGTGCCGTGGCTTTTCTTGGCAGTTGCAGTATAGCGCAAGGGAAATTCTTAGAAACCGTAGGTTTCTAAGCCGCTTTTTGGTCCCTTTTTGTCGGCGGAAAAAAGGAACTCCGCGCCGCCAGCGCGGAATACTCCCCTTGGCACAGACTGCGTCAACATAGAAGCAGAAATAGAAAAGAACCCACGCGCCCGGAGCGGTGAAACACCCCCCTCCGGCGGCACTATGTCAACGAAATAACAAATCGACTACTTTTCCCCGCCCGCCGGCGGCGCGAGGTGATAGCGCGGCTTCCCGACCGATGCCTTTTTGTACTCGATCGCCCCTTGCGGGCAGAGGTTGATGCACGCCATGCAGTGCGTACAGCGAATGCTCCAGCGCGGGCGATTTCCGGCAAGGTAGACATTGTCGAGCGGACAAACCTTTTCGCAAAGACCGCAGCCGTTGCATTTTTCGGTGTATCGGAATCCGCGCGCGCTGACAAACAGCGGATAGAAGCAGCGGTTGACGATGCCGCTTTTGATGCCGCCGAGCGCGCCGCCCGCAGACTTTGGAAACGGCTGCTCCTGCGCGATGGCGTGCGAGAGTGTGCTGATCGTCGGCTGCGCGTGGCGCACGATCTCGTCGGCGCGGTGCTTGTTCGGAACATCGAACATGGCGATGTAGTTTTCCGGCATCACAACGCTGCCAAGTCCCATGAACGTGAGTCCCATATCGCGGCAGAGCTTTTCAAGCGGCTTTGCAGCGTTGCCAACATCCTCGCCGCAGGTCATCACAAAATAAACGCGGCGGTCGCCCTCAAAGCGCGTTTTGCGAAGATGCTGCTCAACGATGCGCGGGATGCGCCATGCGTAGGTCGGCGTAACGATGACGACAGGGCGCGGCGAAACGATGGGCGAGCAGTCCTCTGCGCGGATACGGTCACCAAGCGAAACGGGCGCGTCGTCTTCAGTATAGTCGGCAATGCAGCAGGCGACATAGCGGCTGTTTCCCGTGCCGGAAAAATAGAGAATCATAGAAAACTCTCCTTTTCAAGGTTGGATGTACCCGTCTATTTTACCACACGCACAGCCCTCACGCAAGCTGCGCCGTCCTCACGAAAAGAGCGGGCGCACCAGCATAGCGAGTGCGTAGATGACCGGCTGGTGCAAAAGATAGAGCAGCATCGCGTGACGTCCGATGCGCGCGGCAAAATTTTCGCGCACGGCATAGAACGGCGCAGGGAATCGCTGCTCACGGATCAGCGCGCCAAGCCATGTGCCAAAGAGGAACACGAATACCCACGGCAAAAGCGGGAAGTAGTCCGCCGAGTAGAATCCCGGGTAGACAAAGCCGAACATCCACAGACAGCGGTACGCTGTCTGTGCGCCGCTTGCAAGCGGCGCGAAAACGACCGTCCCAATAGCGCACAAAGTGGGCAAAACGCAAAACCGCTCGAGCTTTACAAACGCCGGCGCACACAGCGCGTAAATGAGCATTGCGCTTGCGAGGAAGTGCAAAACGCCGTAAATGATCGGCTCGCCCACGACGAGGCTCCCCGCACTCACGATCAGCGCACAGCCAAACGTCCGCAGCGCACGCTTGTAATTGTTTCGTGAAAAGCGGCTTGAAACACCGGCAAGGATGATAAAAAGTCCAGCCGAGACATAGTGGATGAGGTCAAAAAACCAATTGTAGAAAAGTCCTCGCGGCGCACCGGAGAATGTGACAAGGTCAAAGAAAATGTGATGCACGATCATCAGCACCGCTGCGATGCCGCGCAGCGTATCGATGGCGCAAAGGCGTTCCTGCCGCGCAGGGCGGCTCTTTTCCGGCGCGCTCATGGCAAAAGGAGCACACGGAGCGCATCGACCGTATCTGCAAGAGGCGAAAAGCCGCCGCGCGCAAGTTCCGCACGGTCTCGGTAGCCCCACGTCACGCCGATGCAGTCGATGCCCGCGTTTCGCGCCGTTTGAAAATCGACCTCCGTATCACCGACATAGACTGTGCGCGAGGCGTCGCAGCCAAGCTCCCGCATCGCGAAGGTCACAAGATCAGGTGCAGGCTTTCTTTCCATCCCCTCAAAATGACCGACAGTGAGCGCAAGGCTTTCCCCAAAATGGTGACGGCAAAGTGTTTTTGCCGCATCGTCCGGCTTATTGGAAACGACCGCCGCCTTCACACCAAGCGCGCCCAGCTTTTCCAAAAGCGCGGCGATGCCGTCATAGGGCGCGGTCGCCTCCTGACAGTGCGCGGCGTAATAGGGCATATACTCCGCAAGCACCTTTTCAAAAAGCGCCTCATCCGCCCCCTCCGGCATCGAGCAGCGGATCAAATTGCGCACACCGTAGCCGAGAAGCGGGCGCACCTGCTCGCGCGTGCGCGCAGGCAGGTCATAGCACGCGAGCGCGTGGTTCACAGCGTTTGTAAGATCGTCGAGCGTATCGAGCAGCGTGCCGTCAAGGTCGAAGATCACCGTTTCGTACTTCATACTGTTTCTCCGTTCAGTCTATCTCTTTCGCTGCACTGTCGGCAAGCAGGACGATGCCAAGCACCACCGCCAGATGCACAGCGATATTGGTCAAGGTAAAGTTATAGGTGTTGGAAACCTCGCCGTATTCGAGCAGATATCGGCAGAGGAAGCCCACTAAGGTCAATCCAAGCGTCAGCGCAGCAGATTTTAATTTGCTGCGGTAAAGCGCACCGTGCAAAAGCCCGATCTCAGAGTACCCAAGCAGCGCGATCACGATGCCCGAATAGCGTGCAGCGGCAGGCGCGTCCGGCGAGAAGTTGTAGACAGGAAACGCAAAGCATCCCAAAAAGACAAGAAAAACACAGGCTAAAGCCACCATTTTCTTTTTATTTGCCAAAATCTTCTCTCTCATACAGATCCTCCCAATAACGAAGCCTTGCAGAATATCGCTCCTACGGGTATACTATACTCGCAGGGTATAAGCACAGCTTTTGGCGTGCCATTATCCAAAATATTTTACGAAAGCGGTGATACGCCATGGCAGTCAAGCTGGAGCTCTACCGCGTGTTCCGCGCGGTCGCGGAGGCAGAGAGCATCTCGCAGGCAGCACAGGAGCTGTACATTTCGCAGTCTGCTGTCAGCCAGTCCATCCGCAATCTGGAGGATACGCTCAAAACGCGCCTTTTTGTGCGCAGCACACGCGGCGTGCGCCTGACGGACGAAGGGCGGTTGCTCTATGATTATGTGCGAAGCGCAATGAGCCTTCTGGAAACAGGCGAAAACAAGCTCGCCCAGACGCAGAGCCTTCTGCGCGGAACGCTTGTCATCGGCGCGTCAGACACGGTAACAGCGCAGTTTCTTCTTCCGTATCTCGAGCGCTTCCACCACCTCTACCCTTCCATCCATCTGCAGATCATCAGCGGGCGAAGCCAGAAGGTGCTGGGGCTGCTGCGCTCGGGGCGGATCGACATTGCCTTTGCAAGCACACCGCCGGACACGACATCGCTCCTTGTGACGCCGTGCTTTCAAACCCACGCCATCTTTGTTGCCGGAAGCGACTATGCATGCGACTTCACGCACGAACACACGCTCGCCGAGATCGGCGCGTTCCCGCTCATTCTGCTCGAGCGCAAGGCTTCCTCGCGCGTATATTTGGAGCGGTATTTCCTTGAAAACGGGCTGCGTCTGACACCGGAGATCGAGCTTGGCTCACGCAGCCTGCTTGTCGACCTTGCGCGCATCGGCTTTGGTGTTGCTGGCGTGACGGAGGAATTTGTCACAGACGAGCTTGCCTCCGGCGTGATCCGAAAGCTGCCCACCGCGTTCACCATTCCTCCGCGAAGCGTGGATATGTGTATCCTGCGCGACGTGCCGCCAACGGCAACAGCGCAGCGGTTCATGGAGCTTGTCTGCGGCAGCGCACCGAAGGATGCAGCGATCAATAGTGGCGAATAACGGCTGTCACCTTACCGAGGATCTGTGCCCCTTCGCCGTCGATCGGCTCATACTCGTCGTTTTCAGGCAGCAGCCACAGATGCCCGTCCCTGCGGCAATAAGTCTTGACCGTCGCCTCCTCGTCAATCAGCGCAACAACGATCTCGCCGTTATATGCCGTATGGCGGCGGTGAACGATCACGATGTCGTCCGGCAAAATGCCCGCGCCAAGCATGGATTCGCCGCGCACACGCAGGGCAAAATACTCTCCCTCGCGTCCGCCGGTGTCAAAGGCGATGTAATCTTCGATGCACTCCTGCGCGAGGATGGGACTTCCCGCCGCAACGTTCCCCACAAGCGGCACACGGTCAGGTATCTCCGGCAGCTCAGCGGTCGGCGTATTCTGCGCCGGCGCGGCAGGTCGGTTCGTCAGTGTGAGAGCGCGCCCCTTTCCGGCGCCTTTTTCCAGCATCCCAAGCTCCTCAAGGTGCTTAATGTGAAAATGCACAGTCGAGGGGGATTTGAGTCCCAGCGCCTCCCCTATTTCACGCACGGAGGGCGGATATCCGTTTTCAGACAGAAACTCGACAATAAAATCGTAGACCTTTTGCTGCATCCTCGATAACTTCGGCATCGTTTTTGCTCCCTTCTGCGGTTTACCGCACCAATTTCTTCTTTTTCTCAATTATCCTATCACACATCTTCGCAGAATGCAAACATTTGTTTTATTTTTTGTTCGATTTTTTATTTCACATAAAATTTTCGCTTTTTGAGGAATTTTGTGCTTGAAAAACACTGTGGTTCGTGGTAAACTTTTTTCTTGTAATGCGAAACGTTGTGCTGCGGCACTGATAAACTGATTTTGGAGGCTCCCGATATGATTCTCTTTGTTCAAATCCTGCAGGTTCTCTGCGCGCTTTTCGTGATCGCTGTTGTTCTGTTCCAGTCCGGCAAGTCCGCCGGTCTTTCCGGTGCGATCGGCGGCGTTGCCGATTCGTTCCTTTCCAAGAACAAGTCGAAGTCGGTCGATGCGAAGCTCGCCCGCTCTACCAAGTGGGTCGGCGCAGCGTTCATTATTCTGACGCTTGCTTTGAATCTTATGTAAGTACGATCAAAACCGCCTTGCTGCGATGCAGCAAGGCGGTTTTTTTCATTCCTCTTCGCAAATCGGATCAACATAAAAAGCCCTTTTATATGGCTTCGCGAATCGCCATATAAAAGGGCTTCTTATTGTTTCCTATCGGGTCAAATTCCCGTCGGATCAGACCAGCTCGATCATCGCGGTCTCCGCAGCGTCACCACGGCGAACGCCGGTGCGGGTGATGCGGGTGTAGCCGCCGTTGCGCTCTGCATAGCTGGGGGCGATCTCCTTGAAGATCTTCTTGACAACATCCTCGCGGGTGATGAAAGTCATCGCCTGACGATACGCTGCCAGATCGCCCTTCTTGCCGAGGGTGATCATCTTCTCAGCAAGGGGCTTGATCTCCTTGGCACGGGTGATGGTCGTTTCCATCTTGCCGTTGTCCAGAAAATCCGTGACCTGCTGACGGAGCATCGCTCTGCGCTGATCGGTAGTCTTACCGAGCTTACGAGTTCCGGGCATAGTTGGTTTCCTCCTTGTAAGGATAAGTTCATTGTCCTCCTACGGCTGCGCCGTAGTTTACAATAATCAGTTGTTTTCTTCGGTCGCGAGCGAAAGTCCCATCATGGACAGCTTGTTGATGACCTCTT
>JAFQUN010000070.1 GCA_017408525.1 Oscillospiraceae bacterium | reverse complement strand
TTTCATTTCAATGTCTCCTTTCAGACAACTGTTTATGTTTTTGATCTCCTTGGTACAGTTGTTATTTTAGGATTGCCATGTGAAATCAAAAATACAAGGAATGTGAAATTTAGGTCAAATCACGAATTGGTTGACCCAAATTAACAAACTCAAAACCCACGAAAAAACAGCATCCGGTCCAAGAGAGAAATCTCATTGGACCGGATGCTGTTTTCTGCATCACAGTTTATTTAATTCTTCTGCCAACGCCGCAGCAATGGCTGTGCGCTCCTCAGCGGAGCTGGTGCGTTCGTATTTTACGAGGGCTTCGTCCCGCAGCGCTTCGGCTTTCCGTGCCCACACTTCAAAATCGGTTTTGCGCAATGTTTTTTTCATCGTCCGGGCGTAATACTTCTTATACGCCCGCTGGTGCACGGTCCAGACTTCGTTGTTTTTGGACTTCTCCTTAAAGCTTGCCGTGGCGCCTACGTCACGGCAGGTCTTGCTGCTCTCGCCGGGTGCCAAACTGTCGCAGTAGGAATATGTCATCCCCGGCTGCTGTAAAAACCAGCGGCCGCAGTTTGGACAGCGTTTCGGGACAAACCCCCTTTGCAATCCCTTCATGAACTCCACATAGACAAAATCGGCGAGTCGGTCGAAATACATTCTCTCCACGATCTCCGGTGCCGCACCGCTTCTTTCCAGCATTGCGTACTGCACGTTGACAGACGGTGGGGCAGCAGCTGCATCTCCGCCTATGCCCACACCGCTGACAAACGCCTCCAAATTTTGATGTATGATCTGCTTTGCCAGAGGTTCTTTCCTCTGACCTTTCTTCTTTTCCGGAGGCTGATCCTGAAACAGCTCGTCCAAAAACCGTACATACCGCTTTTGGATCGCCTGCAGATCATCTCCCGCTTGAAAGTATTTCTCCATGGCGGATTTATCTTTGAGAAGGCGCTGTGCGATCCAACGGGTATCGTCAATGCAAAACAGGATCATTTCCAGCGAGGCGGCATCTTTGATATACGAGCCATAAAGGGGAAGGCAGGCAAAATCGTTGACCACAGCACGCGCGCACTGCGTGATCCTGTCATGGTCTCTCGTTTCGAGTGATGCCCGCAGCGTATCCAGGTGATGCAGATATTCCTCTGCGTCATAGTTGAGCAGTTGGACTAATGTCGCACCGTAGGGCTGCGGCTCCGGCCGGTCTTCGACCCAGTAGGCATCCCTGCCGAATTGCACCTTGGTGTGTGTGAGCGGCCGTTGAAAGTCAAGCAGGTCTTTTCCTAAAGTGCCCATGCTGCGTTCCTCCGCAATAGAAAATGTAAGCAATACGGTATAGTGTATTTATCAATATTATAAATTATCTACTTGAAAAAGTCAATCAGTACGTCAAGACGAAAGCAGGTATAGACAACGTATTTTATTAATAGATTTTCTAATTGTATAAAAGGATCTCTATTGTTCTAACACATTCAAACCGGTGCAATAAAAATTATTCATCATTCATCAGCGAAGCGACTTCATTATTCATTGAAAATCCTGCCGAATGAATGATGAACACTGAATAATGAAAAATGAATAATACAAGGCAAAAATCCCATCGACAGAAATCGACAGGATTTTCCCTTTGGTGCGCCTGAAGGGACTCGAACCCACACGCTCTCGCACGAGAACCTAAATCTCGCATGTCTACCAATTCCATCACAGGCGCATATGAACTGCCGGAAGATCCGGCAGCTATTTCTTTGATATCAATGGAAATATAGCACAGATCGCGCACGACGGCAAGAGGAAATCGTGCAGTGGCAGCAAAAGGTCGCGAGCCGCCGTCTCTCCAGCGCTCGAATTTGGAAATTTATGGATGTTAACGATTTTCCGGGTTGTTTTTTGGAGAATCTGCCGGATATGCGGTCGCCTTTTGTCAACCTGTACAAAAGTTTCCAAAAAGATACAGGTATTTTTTGGCTTGCTCCAACGAAATTTTCTCTGTTATTTTCTGGCAGTATGGTTTATAATAGCCTAGAAAAAGGCTGGTCTTGCGGAAGAATGTAACAAGATTCGTGCTGTGCGGCTGGCATCACACGCCTTTATACATCGCGTGTTTATGGCGCTTTTTAAGACAGCGTCTCCGGAAACCCCATTTCTGCATCGAAAAGGAGAGAGAAGACTATGAAGAATTTGAAAGTCGGCCGTAAGATCCAATTATCCTTCGGAGTGGCGATCCTGATGGCGCTTGTGCTCGCTGTTGGTTCGATCGTCTCCATCCTCCAGCTGCGCAACATCACTACATACTACGCCGAAACGCTTGTTGACGCCGTTGGTACGGTCGAGGAGGCGCGCCAGGATATCCTGCGTATTGAAAGCAACGTCCTCGAGGCCTGCCTTGCTTCAAAGCCGGAGACTTTTGAACGGCTTGAAGGTGAGATTGCAAAGTATCGCACTGCACTCCAAACGGCGGTCAACCATATTTCCCAGCTCAACCCAGCCGTTCAGGGGATGATCGACAAGATCAACGAACAGCTCTCCCATACGGCACCCATCCGTGAGCAGATATTCACCGAGGCGCGTAAGCAGACCATCGCCGGTGACGAAAAGGCGCTCGAGCTGTACCTCAACTCGTATATGCCGGAATACGATGAGGTCGTCGCGGTGCTCGACGAGCTTGACGGCATGATCATGGCGGATGTCGAGCAAAACGAAGCAAAGGCAGCTAAGGTTGGTGTGATGGCGCTCGTTGTGGCGATTGTCACTGCTGTCGCGCTGTTCGCTGTCAACGGCGCTGCGACCGTCGTTTTGACCAAAGCCGTCACGGTTCCCGTGCATGAGGTCGAAGAAGCGATGGAAGCGCTTGCTGAGGGACGCCTGAACGAGATCGACATTACCTACGAGTCCAAAGACGAGCTTGGCAGCCTTGCCGATCACATGCGCGCAACGGTTGCGAAGTTCCAGACGATCGTTCCCGATATCTCGCGTATGTGCGAGAGCTACGGCAAGGGCGACTTCAATGTCCGCTCCGGCTGTGTTGACGAATACTGCGGTGATTTCCGTCCCCTTATCACCGGCATGTGGGGTATCCGCGAGATGCTGACCGACGCACTGCAAACGGTCGATACTTCCTCCGACCAGCTTCGCGCCGGTTCCGAGCAGGTCGCTTCCAGTGCGCAGGCGCTTGCCGCCGGTGCGACAGAGCAGGCGTCCTCCATCGAAGAGCTTGCCGCCATGGTCAACGACATCAACGACCACGTCCGCAAAACGAACGATTACGCCATTGAGGCAACCGACCGCACGCATGAAGCCGGTCAGCTGATGGCAGGCTGCAGCAGCCAGATGGATGAAATGGTCGGCGCGATGGAAGAGATCAACCGCACCTCTGAGGAGATCGGCAAGATCATCAAGGCGATCGAGGACATCGCCTTCCAGACCAACATCCTCGCCCTCAACGCCGCCGTCGAGGCAGCGCGCGCAGGCAGCGCCGGCAAGGGCTTTGCCGTTGTCGCAGACGAAGTTCGCAATCTTGCAGCAAAATCCGCCGAAGCGTCGCAGAACACCTCCGCCCTTATCGAGGCATCTGTTGCCGCCGTCAAGCGCGGCAGCGGTCTTGTCGGTAAAACCGCTGAGCAGATCAACATTATCTCCAGCTCTGCCAAGCAGGTCGCCGAGATCGTCGGCCGGATCGCAGATTCCTCTCAGGAGCAGACCGATGCCATCGACCAGATCAGAGTGGGTCTTGACCAGATCTCCGGTGTCGTGCAGACGAACTCCGCCACTGCGGAAGAATCCGCCGCCGCAAGCGAGGAGCTCTCCGGCCAGGCGTCGATGCTCAAGGATCTGACAGGCCAGTTCGTCCTCTTCGACGGCGAAAAGAGAGCGCAGAGCGTGTCTTCCGCCTCCTTCTCTGCTCCCGCACCGGTTTCCACCCCTGCACCGGCTCCTGTGAGCGCACCGGTCCCCTCCTCCACCGGCAGCTTCGGTGCGAAGTATTGATAGTTGATACCGGACCGCATACGAAACACTCAAAAGAAGGATCCGTTCAACTCTTCGGTTGAACGGGTCCTTCTTTTGCACTCTCCAATAGACAGCGCCCCCAAAAAATGATATGATAGATAAAATATCATTCCCAGTTCAAGGAGATCGGAGGTTGGACGCTTTGATAAAGATCGCCCTTTGTGACGATGACAGCGCAGCGCTCGCGGAGCTTGACGCACTGCTTTCGCAGTATCGGCTCGAGCGCAGCACCGATATTCAGTGGACATCATTTTCAGATCCCCTCCCCCTGCTCAACGCCATTCGCCGCGGCGCCCGCTTTGACATTTTGTTCCTTGACATTCTGATGCCGCACACAGATGGAATTGACACGGCGGCAGAGATCCGCAAATACGACCGCAGCGCAAAGATCATTTTCCTCACCTCGTCGCCGGAATTTGCCGTGCAGTCTTACACGGTGGACGCGTTCTTTTACCGGCTCAAGCCCATCGTGCGGGAAGACTTTTTCCGTTTGATGGACTCTGTCCTTACCGAATGCGAACAAGAGCGCGAGAGCAGCCTTCTCCTGCGCTGTAAGAACGGCATCACCCGTGTCCGCCTCTCGCAGATCGAATACTGCGAGGTCATCCACCGCACGCTTTTCATCCACCTGACCTCCGGTCAGGTGCTGGAATCGACGGGAAGTCTGGATGATTTGAGCCGAAGTCTGCTGCAAAACGGGTGCTTCCTTCGTCCGCACCGGTCCTACCTTGTAAATCTTGGGTACATACAAAGTCTCTCCTACCATGCCATCACCATGGTCTCCCTTGCCAATATCCCTATCCCGCGCGGCAAGTACCACGAGGTCAAAGACGCGTATTTGGAGTACGCCTTTACAAGCGGGCAGGTGATCACATGAGCGAATATGTCTTTCTTTTCAACGGCGCAGCTGTGAGCGTTTTTGGCGGTGTGCTGTCGGCGGCATACTGCGATGTTTTAAAAACAACGCGAAACCGCCGCGTTTTTGCCTGCTGCATGGTGGTGTGCCTCCTTTTGCAGGCGACCATTTACACCCTCTTTGAAAGCGCGTTTTTGCACTACCTCTATCCGCTGACTGTGCACCTTCCGCTTTTCCTGATCCTTTTTCTGTTGTGCAAACGGGCGATCTGGTCGCTTTTCTGCGTCCTCCTTGCCTACATGTGCTGCCAGCCGCGCCGCTGGTTCGCACTGCTTGCAGCGGCGTTTCTGCCCGATATCGCTCTGGTGCAGCCGCTTGCGGAGATCGCCGTCACGCTGCCGCTTCTTTTCCTTCTGCTGCGTCTGATCGCCCCTGTTGTGCAAAAAATGTCCGCCTATTCCGTAAGGTCGCAGTGCAATCTCGGCGTGGTCCCCGCGATCTATTACATTTTCGACTATATCACGACCGTCTACACCGACCTTCTGACAAACGGCACACTGCTCGCCGTTGAATTTATGCCGTTTGTCTGCTGCGCCGCCTTTCTTGTCTTCCTGCGTTACAGCTTCATGGAGGTGCAGGCGCGAAACCGGCTTGAGCAGGTACAGCAAAGTCTCGACATCCAGCTTCACCAATCCGTACGCGAGATCGACGCACTGCGCCGCTCGCAGGAGCTTACGCGCCGCTACCGCCACGACCTGCGCCACCATCTGCAATACCTTTCTGCCTGCATTGAAAGCGGAAAAACAGCGCAGGCACAAAGCTATATTTCCGATATTTGCGAGCAAATTGAAGCGTTCAGCGTGCAGCATTACTGTGAAAATGAGGCGGCAAACCTGCTCCTTTCCTCCTTTGCGGGGCGCGCCGCAGCCGGCGGCGTCGGCTTTCATGTCCGCGGCTCGCTCGGCGCGCAGCTCCCCATCTCCGACGTTGACCTGTGCGTTCTTTTGTCGAACGCGCTCGAAAATGCGCTTCACGCCTGTATTCCGATCGCCGCCGAAAAGGATGCGTGCGCCATCGACGTGCAGTTCTACGAACGCAGCGGCAAGCTCTTTTTGCAGATCAGCAACCCCTGCACGCAGACTGTCCGCTTTGAAAACGGCATCCCCGTTTCAAGCCGCGAGGGGCACGGCATCGGTGTGCAGAGCATCTGCGAGATCGTGCGGCGCTGCGGCGGCGTGTACACTTTTTTGCTGCGGGATGAACAGTTCATCCTTCGTCTCTCCCTTTGACCGACACTGTCTATTCAGTACACTTTCAGTTCGTTTCAGTCCCCTCGCCTTGCTTTCCCCCTCCCCTCACGCTATACTTTTTTGAAGCGGTCAATGCCGCGCAAATCATTTATAAAGAGGAGAACGAGGAAAGATGAAAAAGCTTCTTGCACTGCTTCTTGCGCTGGTCATGGTCATGAGCCTTGCCGCCTGCGGCGGCGGGGAGGACACCTCCGATACCGGCGACACCACAGATGCTGCCACCGACACCACCACGGATGACCGTGCCGACATGGCTGACACCGGCGACGCTGAGATCAGCGACGAACAGCTCACCGCTCTTGCCGAGGCGTACAACGAGGTCGCCACCGCTTACAACGAGGTGTATCCCGTTGCCGAGGCAAACGGCTGGCTCGCCGATGAGACGACTGCTGCCGAGCTTGGCGATATCAGCACCATGATCGACACATTCACCACCGCGCTGACGGAGGATCCCTCCCTGCTGGACGGTTCCGATTTCGACGCTCTCCCCGGTGCGCTCCGCGAGCTGCTCCCCGCCATCGAAGAGATCGCCGCGCGCGTTTCCACCCCCTACTCCGCCGAAACTGCTGCGATCGGCGATGCCGAGATCACGCAGGAACAGCTCACCGTTCTTGCTGAAGCGTACAACCAGGTCGCTCCGGTCTACAACGAAGCCTATGACCTTGCCGAGGCAAACGGCTGGCTCGCCGATGTGACGACCGCTGCCGAGCTTGATGCTGTGGGCGGCACGCTCAGCTTCATCGGTACGGCAATGACCGAGGATCTCACCATGCTCGACGGTTCCGACTTCGATGCTCTCCCCGGCGCGCTTCTCGAATTCGTCCCCGCCCTTGAAGATCTGATCGAGCGCGTCAGCGTTCCCTACGCCGCCTGAAATACATAGATAGAAAAGTGCCTCTGCAAAGCTCCTTTGCAGAGGCACTCCTTTTATCCCGGTCGAAAAAGTGGCAGAGGTACTTTTTTATCGAATGGTCAGTATCGACGAAAAGCCGACTGAGTCGAGCACCGTCTTGACCGTCGGTGTCACATGGATCAGCTCCATCGCAGCGCCCTTCGAGGCGGCGGTTTTCTGACCGATCAAAAGCGCGCGAAGACCAGCACTGCTGACATATGCGACCTTTTCAAGGTCAAGCGTCAGCGTTTTCGCCGTTTGGAATGCGGCAAGGATCTCCTTTTGCAGCTCGGGACTGGTGTTCGTGTCCACGCGCCCGTCGACGAGCAGCGTCACAGCGTCGCCGCTTTGGTTTTTCGTGATCGTCATGCTATTACCTCACTGCACCGCGCTGTGCGCGGCTGCCGCGTTTTCCGGCGAGCGGCGCGCCGAATTTATCCATCACTTCAAATACGTCATGCCCGTAAGAGCCTTCCCATCGTCGAGATGACCGGTGGAATTCTGCAGCACCGCGCCATTCACATCGAGATAGGTAAACGCGTCCAAACCACTGCACTCCTCCAGAAAGACGATGCGGCAGCGGCTGCGCACAGGCTTGAACTGGTCGATCAGAAATTGCAGACGAAGCCGCAGCTTCTCATCCATGCGCCGCCCGATCATCACAGCAAAGTCATACGGCGTTTTGCCGTACAGCTCTTCGCTGTGGCGCTGGTCAGACACAAGGAGGTTGCGTTCGACGATATAGACCTCCTCCGGCACGAAAAGGCGCACTGCCGTTTCTACCGCCCACTTTGTGCCCTTGTTCTCCATCAGCTTTGGCGCAGCCTTCAAAAGACGGCGCAGCTCGTCGGGCGTGAAAAGCGTCTCGTCTATCTCGAGTCCGAGCCACGCGGCAAAGTGCGCCAGCATCTCCTCCGGTGCGGTATCCACATCGAGAAGTTCCTCGAGTGCGTCGATCTTCTCCTGCATCTGCTGAAACATGGTCGAGAAAATGGAAAGATAGCGCTGCAAAAAGCCGCCGTTTTCCTGATAGACCTGCGGAAAGGTACGAAAGAAGTTGTCAGCGGGAACATACACTCGCAGATCGGAAAGCATATTCTCTCCGCCGCCTGTGACCTCCAGCCAGAGCCAAAGCCAACGCCCGCGCTGACCAGTCAGAAGAACGTCCTGCGCACCGGAATGCTCCATGCCACCGGCAAGGGTAAAAAGGCGTTCCTTTTCCTCGCGCGGCGTTGTCGGGTCAAGCAGAAAATCGTCGATCGTGACCATCTCGCCGCCCACTGTGATGTATTCACGGTCGGCAGCAAATGCCCGCACGGTCAAAACCGCCTCCGAGTCGAGGGTGCAGTGCAGGGAAAGCCTGCCCCACGCGCAGTCTTCCTGCGCGCTGTCAAGCGCGGGAACGATCACACTGTGGGTGCCTCCCCCGTCGGCACAAAGCGTATCGTCCCTGCGCGAAAAGCCATCGAGCAGCGCACGCGAGAGGACGCCGCCGCCGAGGCGATATTTCCGAATTCCGTAATCGGTCATGCCGCACCCTCCTTTACCGTCCGTGCTCGCGCAGTGTCAGTTCGATCGTGCCGGGGTAACACAGGCTGTCATCGTCCAGACGGATATCGCCGCCAACAAGAGCGGCATCGGCGCTTTCGGGGTAAATGCTCAGCGCATCGACCGCGTCCACAAACGGAAGCGAGCTCAGCCTTTGATAAAGGTCGTTAAAGCGGACACATTCCCCAAACCCCTGTTCACCGCGAACATAGTCAAGTGCATCGCGAAGAAGGCGTTCAGCCTCCCCGCGCGCATGGGAAGCCATGCCGCGAATGCTGATCGTTGCGCGTACACCGATGGGCACATAGCGCGGCTGGCAAATTTCAAAGCGGGTGGTGAGCATCCTGCGCGGTTCCAAAAACGACTGTATCTGCTTCACATATGCGCTTGAGAGCTTGGGGAGCTCCTCTTCAGTATAAGGCTTCACCGCGATTTTGACAAGGTTTTTGCTGCCAAAAGCGACAGCTTTTACCTTGTGGATGCAAAGCCCCGGCGTCTGCCGCACGAGCATCTCATAATCCTCCTCGCGCACGGCGACGGAGGTTTTCTGCATATCGGCGGAAAAACGCATCCGAAGTTCTTCCGTACTCTCATACGAAACACCGCCGCGTCCCGGTGCAGGACAATGAAACCGCGCTTCGACCTCTGTTCCGTCGTAGCCGCCGCGCTGCTCAAGCGCGGTGCCGGCTCGAATGTTCCCTCGCGCCCCTTCGGTCACGGCACAGCCTGCAAGGATCATCTCATATCCGCCGCGCCCGGGATCGTCGATAACAAGCTCCCCCGCACTTGAGCGGAGATGGTAGCGAAAACCGTCAGGGCCGGTTTCATCGGGCGCAACAAAGCAATATGCCGTATCTCCGCCGCGCTCACGCACAGCAAGCGCGATAGAAAATCCCTCCGGCACAACATTTCGCACAATGTCAAGCTGCACGGTCTGCTTTTCGTATCCACATACCGGTCCAAGCAGACGGTGGTGGATCATCTCCGCGTCGTAGCACACAACGCGCACATCGTGTACCGGCTCGCCGAACCGCAGCGCGATCCCCTGCGCCGTCTCCTCCGCACGATACTCTCCCCCGCGGCAAAGGCGGTAGGGCGCGTCCGCTTCCCCACGGCAGAAGACGAGAAATGTTCCGTCCTCGGCAAACTCCCTCGCAAGTACAGCCCGCGCAGGATCGTCAAAGAAAAACGTGTGTACGCGCGTACACTTCTGCACCATCGGGAAAAGATGCACCGCAACGGAGCGAAGGCGCGGCGCCGTGTCAAAATCAGCCGTTTCCAGAAGGCAGCGCAGCGCGCAGCCGGAAACCGGCGTATCCTCCAGCGCTGTGGGAAGCCCCCCCTCCAGCCAACGCGTCACCGCGCCGGAGCGCAAAAGCCCCTTCGTTTCATCTTCAAAACGCGCATCGCACCAGCCGTCCGCCGTTTTATACTGCCAGCGAACCTTTGCAAAGGTCGGGATCTCCTGCTCATCGTGAAACGGCGTGCGGCGTTCTTCTTCTGCTGCCTGCAGCCAAAGATAAACCGGCTCACCGACCTCCGGCGTACCGGAAAGAACGCAGGTAAACGCATTTCCCGCAGCAGGGCGGCGTCCGAACGGAAACGCAGCCGCCTCCGCTCCACCGGCAAGAACACGCGTCAAATCGCGATACTTTCCGTCCTCCTCCGCATAGACTGCGGCAAGTCCCCACGCATTCAGAGGGACGATCTGCGTCGTTTCAAAGGGGATCGTTCCGCTCCAAAGGCGATAGAGCGCAGGAAGGATCGGTCCGCCCTGCGCGGGCGACTGCACCAAAATCGCCGCCGGATGGTTCTCCCGCGCAGTGAAGCCCATGAGCTTCAAGAGCTTTCGCTTCACACCGTCAGGCACATTGTTGATCGACTCCTGCTGCAAAAGACCGAAAGCCGTCAAATTCTGCAAGATGGTAATACCCGGGTCGGAGACATTATAATTTGTCCACTCCCTTGAATAGAGCGGGATCTGGGCGATGGCCTCCGCGAGCAGCTCTTCATATGTTTTATCATTCAAATTTACACTGGCAAGCATCCTCTCACCTCCCCAAAAGAAGCATCACTGAAATTCGATATGCACCTTGTGCTCACCATTCACGCCGATGGCAAAGGGCGAATGCGGCAGCGCGTCAAGCGAGGCTTCATGGACACCGTTTCTGTCAACATATCGCGCAACAGCGATCATTCTCTCAATATGCCCTCCAAAGCGCAGCGACTGCAGCCGCATTTTAAGCTGGTTTTCCGACGGCAGCACACCGATCTCCCATCCGCTGTGTCCCGTGTGCGCAATGGGATCGATGAACGAGCGGACACTCTCTAAAATAAGATCCTGCACATCGAATGCGCGCGCCGCATCGTCTGCCTTCACCCACACGGAAAGCGAGATCTCCACATACACCGGCTCGGCAACAACGAGACACTCCGGCGCCACCGTCGCGTCGCACCGCTCCAAAAGTACGCGGCGGAGCGGTTCGCGGATATTGTTGAACGAGTGCGCCCCTGCCTCATAGTCGCGCGTCATCACAGCGATCGTAATGAGTGCGGGATCCTCTCTTCCGTCGATCGTATATCCTGCAAGGCACTTGACCTTTTCGACCGTGCTTGAAAACGCACGCACGGCGCGAACAAAATCCACCTCGCTGATGAGTCTGCCGCGTCCGCTGATAATATCAGCACCTCTGCGCCTTGCGCTGTCCAGATCCTCCATGTCGCTTCCGGCGCAGGTCGCAGCGGGATTGCTTACCGATTCGACATACATCACATTCCCGTAAAAGCTGCTCACCGTACCTGCATCGACATTGCCCTTTGCACCGTCGCAGCTCACCGCGCGGACAAGGATCGCCTCACCTGCCCGCGAGGCAGGGATACGCACATGAACACCATCCCCGAAAATAAGCATATTCTGCGCGCGGTCGATGATGTAGTGGCGGTCGCCTGCCCTCGAGCGGTCGAACGACTCCACCTCCGTCCAACGGACGAAGAAAGAAACGATCTCGCCAAGGTTGTCGTATTCCGCACGCACATCGCCCGGGTGCTTTTCGAGCATCTCGCGCATCTGACTTCTTGACAGCTGCCCAAACTCACTGACAAACACCTCCGCCGAGAGGACATTGCGCGCAGCAAGACGAAAGCGCATATTCGGCGCGCTCGTTTCGACATAGAACGATTCCTCGTCCTGCGTCTGCTTGTTTTGAATGTCCACGGCGTTGAGCAAAACGCGCCGCACGGTCGGGTGATAGCCCTCCGCTGCGTGTTCGCTGCCGCAAATGCGAAGCCACCGGCGGCGGATACCCTCGACCTCCACTGCCGCAAAGTCGGACGGCGGCATAAAAAGAACTGTTCCCGCGCCGGAGAAATTGTCCGTTCCGTCAATGACCTTCATCTGCTTGAATCCCGTGCGCGTCGAATACTCAAATGTCACCTCGTCCATGCGGAAATGCACGCTCTCGTCCACTTCAAAAAGTATGGAAACGGGCGCGCCCTCGATCGGGCGGTCAAAGCCGAGGTAGAGCGACGCGGCGGGGTAGGGCAGCGGCGAAAAAGCCGTGATGCGCTCACCGTTCAAAAGGGCATGCGTCACATCCGCCGTCTGCGTACCGCACACGGTCCTGAGCTTTTGCGGCTGCTTCCACGCCCCCTCATAGGCGTAGGCGATGCGCACATCCTCCAAAACGGGCATCGTATGCTCACACGGGAGCAGATAGCAGTTGTCCGCCTGCGTCACACGCAGGCGAAGGCTGCGTCCGTCATATCCATTGATGGGAAGCGCCTTCCAGTCAGAGGGTGCGCGGAAGGTGATCTCGAACGCACCTTCGTGTGTTCCATCAAAAATCGTCGCCCAGTCGCTCTCACACGGAAGACGGCGCCAAAGCTGACCATTGAAGTATTCGATCGCGATGCGCTCGGGCGACGCGGCAGCCGTGTGATACTGGATCGCCTGCGGCTTGCGCTTGATGACCTTGAGCTCATCGGACTCCTGCTGCGCGGTAAGGTGGAGCATCTTCTTTTTGCTCGAAAGCCGGAACGAAAGCGTCACCGTTGCATCCTGCTGCGAGAACACCTGATCGTCACAGATGTAGCACTCGCCAAAAAGCGACGCCGTCTCTCCAAGCGGCATACACCGCTGCGCGTCAAGCTCCTCACCGTCGTTCAGAATGAACTCCGGCGCGGACGGCTCTTTGCGTGACGAAACGCGAATGTCCCCTATGATGATCGAGGATTCGATCGGCAAAAGTGATTCCAGGCAAATAAGATGATAGTCGTTCCCGTCCATGCGCAGCGGCACAGACGTTCCTTCGCGCTGCAAAAGAACGGTATCTTCAAAAAGCTCCACGCGCGCAAACGGGCAAAGTCCCGCATCGGTATAATAGCTCCACCGCCAGCGCGCGCCGTCACAAAGCGTTTCGGCAAGGGAAGCTCCTTCCGCCGTGCGGACAGAAATTTGCAGCGGCACGGACGCATCGGCGCCGAACGCCGTGCGGTGATACATCAAAAGGGCGTTTTTTTCGATGCCCGCATCCTCATAGTCGAACATCGCAAACGCACCGGTCTGCGGCTTTTCCTCCTCTGCAGCAAGCGCTGTCAGTCCGTCCTCCGCGCTGTTTCCTTCCGGCGCAAGCTGCGCCGGCTTCAAATCGCCAAGGAGCGGATAAATGCGCCCCTTCGTGCCGGAAAGGGAAAAAATATCCGTGATGCGGCTGTTTGTGATATACACATCGCCGACCGTTTCAAAAAGAATGCTCTCGCCGTCGCCGCCGTCTTTCATCAAACGTGTTCCGCGCGGCAGTGCAACACCCGGGACCGTCCCCCGCAAAAGCTCCACCACC
>JAFQUN010000008.1 GCA_017408525.1 Oscillospiraceae bacterium | reverse complement strand
CGGAAAGCTTGTTGGCGACCTTCCGGTCGACAAGGGCAAGGCGTGGCTCAGGTTCGGCATTGCCTACGCCATTTCCGCGCTTGTTACGGCGGCCGCCGTGCTCTTTTTGTAAGCGCAGGGAAGGGAGGACGAGTATATGAAAAACAAACTTTGGAGCATTGCTCTTGTTCTTGTCATGCTGCTCGCGTCTGCACTGCCTGCACATGCTGCCGCGCAGCTTAACAATGTGACCGACGAGGCTGCCATTTTGACCGATGGCGAGTGGGAGGAGCTTGAACAGCAGGCGCGGGATATTTCCGAGCGGTACGATGTGGGCATCTACATCGTCACCTTGGACAATTACCGCAACTATACGAATGGAGATATCTATGATGCGGCGGATGAGATCTACCACGGCTATACGCTCGGCATGGGCGAGGAGCGAAACGGTCTTATGCTGCTTCTTTCGATGGAGGATCGGGACTATCTTCTCATTGCCTACGGTTCGGACGCGAAATATGCGTTCAACGACGATGGCAGGGAGGCACTTGCCGAATTCTTCCTTGATGACTTTGCGGACGATGCGTGGTATGACGGCTTTGCCGACTACCTCATGTGGAGTGAGGATTACCTCGTCGCGGCGGAGAACGGTGAACCGTACTCCGGCGCGGACGCGCAGGAGGGCGTGGACCTTGGCAGCATTGCGCTGATCGTCTTTGTCCCGCTTCTGATCGCGGGGGTGTACATACTCATTCTCATCTCGAAGATGAAGAGCGTTGCAAAGGCGGCTGAGGCGTCGGAGTATGTTGCCGGTGCGCTGAACCTCACGCGCAGCAGTGACTACTATACCCACACGACGAAGACGAGGCGGAAGATCGAAAAGAAGACCTCATCCGGCAGCAGCTCCGGCAGAAGTGCCGGCGGCGGCTCGGGAACGAGAGGGAAGTTTTGAGCGGACGGATATTTGTGAGTGCTGCCGGGTGAGGCGAAGCGCTTCACCCGCAATATGAAAGGAGAACGAATATGGGACTTATTAAAGCGGCATTGGGATCTGCCGGCGGTGTTCTGGCGGATCAGTGGAAAGAATACTTCTACTGTGATTCTCTTGCCTCCACGGTTTTGATGGTCAAGGGACAAAAGCGTACCTCCAAGCGTTCGAGCAACACGAAAGGCAGCGAAAACATCATCTCCAACGGCGCTGTTATTGCCATCAACGAAGGACAGTGTATGATGATCGTCGAGCAGGGCGAGATCGTGGATGTGTGCGCAGAGCCGGGTGAGTATACCTACGATACGTCCAGCGAGCCGTCCATCTTCACCGGAGAGCTTGGTGACGGCATTGTTGAGGCGTTCCGCCAGATGGGCAAGCGTTTCACCTTTGGCGGAGAAGCACCCAAGGATCAGCGCGTCTATTATTTCAACACAAAAGAGATCATCGGCATGAAATACGGAACGCCTTCGCCTGTGCCGTTCCGCGTGGTCGACGACCGTGCCGGTATCGATATCGATATCAACATCAGCTGTTTTGGACAGTACAGCTTCCGTTTGACCAACCCGCTTCTTTTCTATAAGAGCATTGCGGGCAATGTGGCAGACGAGTTCGATATCCGCGGCAGTGAACTGGAAGGGCAGATGCGCAGCGAGTTCCTCACCGCGCTGCAGCCTGCCTTCGCGCGACTCAGTGCCATGGGCATCCGCTATTCCGCGATCCTTGCCCACACCAAGGAACTGAGCGAGGCGATGAAAGAAGAACTCACCGCCACATGGGGTGCTGAGCGCGGCATCGAGGTCGCAAAGGTCGGCGTCAATTCCGTCAAGGCGTCGGAAGAAGACGAGAAGATGATCAAGGAGCTCCAGCGGAACGTCGCTTTCATGGACCCCACCCGTGCGGCTGCCCACATGGTCGGCGCACAGGCGAGCGCGATGCAGACAGCAGCAGGCAATACAGCCGGTGCGATGACAGGCTTTATGGGCATGGGCATGGCACAGGGTATGGGCGGCGGCGTGAATGCGGCGAACCTTTTCCAGATGGGTCAGCAGCAGGCGCAAAGCACACCTGCCGCCGCACCCGCGGCATCGGGTTGGAAGTGCGCTTGCGGACAAGGCGGCAACAGCGGAAAATTCTGCGTGAACTGCGGAAAACCCAAGCCCTCCGATGACGGATGGCAGTGTGCCTGCGGCGCGGTGAACAAGGGCAAGTTCTGCCCTGAGTGCGGCGCGAAAAAGCCCGCCGGCGTTCCGCAGTACAAGTGCGACAAGTGCGGCTGGGAGCCGGAGAAGGGGACAAAGCCCCCGAAGTTCTGCCCCGAGTGCGGCGACCCGTTTGACGACGGGGATATTGTTTGATGAGCCTACTGTTAAAGGTCTCACCGAGTTTCGCGCGTAAGCGCGAAAGAAAGTGAAACCATTTTCTCCGGCGGCGTGTACGTCGGAGAAAATACTTCTCGCCCCGCAAACGTGCGAGCAGCGCGAGTGCGATGCAGCGGGGCGCAAAAAACTCAAAAAAGATGCTTTGCATCTTTTTTGAAGCAAAAGAAAGGAAGTCTATTTATGAGCGATCATCGTTTGGAGACTATCTGCGTGCAGGGCGGCTACACGCCCGGCAACGGCGAGCCGCGCCAGATCCCCATTATCCAGTCCACCACATACAAATACGATACGAGCGAGGATATGGGAAAGCTCTTCGACCTCGAATCCGACGGCTATATGTACTCCCGCCTCTCGAACCCCACCAATGACCGCGTCGCCGCGAAGATTGCGGCGATGGAGGGCGGCACTGCCGCGATTTTGACCTCCTCCGGCCAGGCGGCGACGTTTTATTCCATCTTCAACATTGCAGGCTGCGGCGACCACATCGTCTCGTGCAGCACCATCTACGGCGGCACATTCAACCTCTTCGCCGTCACGATGAAGCGTATGGGTATCGACTTCACATTCGTTGCGCCCGACTGCACGGATGCGGAGCTTGAAGCCGCGTTTCGCCCGAATACCAAGGCGGTTTTCGGCGAGACGATCGCAAACCCCGCGCTTGTCGTTTTGGATCTTGAACGCTTTGCCAACGCCGCGCACGCGCACGGCGTGCCCCTCATCATTGACAACACCTTTGCAACGCCCATCAACTGCCGTCCGTTTGAGTGGGGCGTCGACATCGTGACGCACTCGACCACCAAGTATATGGACGGTCACGGTACCGCCGTCGGCGGCGTGATCGTTGACAGCGGCAAGTTCGACTGGTTTGCCCACGCCGACAAGTTCCCCGGTCTCACAACGCCGGACGAGAGCTACCACGGCGTGACCTATGCCGAGCGGTTTGGTATCGGCGGCGCGTTCATCACCAAGTGCACCGCCCAGCTCATGCGCGACTTCGGCTCTATCCAGTCGCCGCAAAACGCATTCTACCTCAATCTCGGACTTGAAAGCCTGCATGTTCGTATGCCGCGCCACTGCGAAAACGGACAGGCTGTTGCAGAATTTCTGGTTAAGCACCCCAAGGTCAAAGCCGTCACCTATTGCGGTCTTCCGACCGACAAGTATTATGAGCTTGGCAAGAAGTACCTGCCGAACGGCTCTTGCGGCGTGGTGTCCTTTGAGATCAAGGGCGGGCGCGAGGCGGCGTCCGTGTTTATGAAAAACCTCAAACTCGCCGCCATTGAAACGCATGTTGCCGACGCGCGCACCTGCTGCCTTGCGCCGGCTGCATCCACCCACCGCCAGATGACCGACGAGCAGCTTGCCGCCGCCGGCATCCCCGCAGGTCTTATCCGCATGAGCTGCGGTCTGGAAAGTAAGTATGACCTTATCGAGGACATTGCCCAGGCGCTTGAGGCGGTGAAGTAAATGCCCATCAAGATCCCAAACGAGCTTCCCGCGACCGGTACGCTGCGTTCGGAAAATATCTTCGTCATGACCGAAACGCGTGCCATGACGCAGGATATCCGCCCCTTGCAGATTTTGCTTTTGAACCTCATGCCGACCAAGATCGACACGGAGACGCAGCTTGCCCGTGTTTTGGGAAATACGCCCCTGCAGATCGAGCTGGAGCTGATCGCGCCGGCGAGCCACGCGTCAAAAAACACACCGCAGGAGCACATGCTTTCTTTCTACAAGACGTTTGACGACGTGTGCGAGCGCAATTTCGACGGGCTTGTGATCACCGGCGCGCCGGTGGAGCTGATGGACTTTGAGCAGGTCGATTACTGGCCGGAGCTTTGCAAGATCATGGAATGGTCGAAAACGCACGTCCATTCGACGCTGCACATCTGCTGGGGTGCGCAGGCGGGGCTGTACTACCACTACGGCATCCCTAAGCGGCAGCTCGAGCGCAAGCTTTTCGGCGTTTTCCGGCACACGGTGGAAGACCCGAACTACATTCTCTTCCGCGGCTTTGACGACAAGTTTTGGGTACCGCACTCGCGCAATACGACTGTTGACCGCGCCGATATCGAGGCAGTCGAGGGGCTGAAGGTTCTATCCGCCTCGCCGGAGGCGGGCGTTTACGCCGTAAAAAGTCCCGAAAGCAAGCAGGTCTTTTTGATGGGTCACGCCGAGTACGATCCCGAGACGCTAAAGCGCGAATATTTGCGCGATGTTGCCGCCGGTATCGATATTCTCCCGCCGGCGAACTATTTCCCTGACGATGATCCGACCCAGCCGCCCATCGTGCGCTGGCGTTCATGCGCGCATCTGCTGTATGCCAACTGGCTCAATTACTGCGTGTATCAGACGACGCCGTATGACATCCATGCCATCGAAACAGGTGTGCGGACAAATAACTGACAAAAAAAGAATGACGCGGGCATTGCCCACGTCATTCTTTTTTGCTGTCAGAACTCCGGATTGGGGAGAGTGAATTCATCCGAACGCGGCTGCGCGCCGGTGAGCTCGCGGTAAAATGCCGCCTGCGCCGCCTGCTGATACGGCGTAAGCACAAAATAGCCAATGCCGAATGTGAGCGAGGCGAGAAGGCTCCAGCCAATAAAGCTGATTTCAAGGCAGAAAAGCCGCCAGCGGTTGCCGATCATCATTTCCTTTGACGCACGGATGGCATCCTTCGGCTCCATCTCGGGGTTTTCGGCAAGGATGTACGGCGTCATGGCGTAGCTGTATCCGGCGACGATGCCGGGGATGATGAAAAGAAGAGACCATCCCAAAACATAGAGTGTACGCCAAAGTGCGGCAAGTGCCATCGTCTTCCAGTAGGAAAAATACGAGAAAAGCTGTTCGATCGACGGCGAAAGCCTGTCAACAAGCGTCAGGTTAAAACTTGCATAGCCGACCTCGACGATGCTGCCGAGGACAAAATAGATCACGCTCAAAACGACCGCGGCAAGCAGTATGTATAAAACGCCGCCAATGATCGCGGCAATGATCTGCGGATTGAGCCCTTCCGCAAAGGAGAAAAGCTCCTGCCCTGCGACCTCAATTCCCGCGTCCACGCCCTCTTCGGTCATGTCAAAGTTGAAATCCACTCCATTGCTGTCGGAAGAGATGCCGCCCAAAAGCGTCGCCAAAAATCCTGCGAGAATGGCAATGAGCCACTTTCCGCGCAGTGCCTCGCGCGCTTCCGCTCTGAAGTCCCTTGCTCTTTTCATGTTCAACCCTTCTTTCTCCACCGCACTTTGCGCACGGTATATGGAACATTATAGCAGTTTGCGGCGCAAAGGTAAAGGGGGATGGAGAGCGTTTCTTTTTTTGCATTGCGCGTTGACGCACTGCCTGCAAAGAGGAGGGTTTCGCGCCTCGGCGCAGGGGATTTCTTTCGCCGCTCCGGCGGCGAGCTTCTTTTTTATTCAGCGATAAAAAAGTCACTCGCGCCGGAGCGCGAAACCATCCCCTTGCAGGGGCTGCCGTAAAGCAAAAGCCCAAACAGAAGAAAAAGGAAAAACAGAAAAGAGCCGCCGCACGGCGATCCGCGCGGCAGCCCCTTCTATCGAGATTTATTTTGCAAGCCGTTCCAGCAAAAACGGGATCGCCTGCTCAAAATTCACGCCGTACCAGCGTGGCTTCTCGTCCGTCATCGTAAGGCGGATGCACTCGGCGGTGTAGTCGGCGGCAAGGCGCGACGCCTCGCGCCAGTCGAGACCGCGCATCATCGCACCGATGCAGGTGCTCGAGAAAATGTCGCCCGTGCCGTGGAAGCTCACAGGGAGTTTTTCGTGTTCATAGTGATAGTACTCACCCGTTTGCGTGTCAAGCCCCATCACGCCCGTCTTGCCCTCTTCAAGGCTTACGCCGGTAAGAAGGCATACGCGCGCGCCGAACGCGGCGAGCTTGCTGAGAAGTTCCTTGACATATGCCTCGTCATACGTCTCGCGGTAGGGCATATCGGTCATAAAGCATGCCTCGGTGATGTTCGGCACGATGATGTCCGCTTTGGCGCAAAGCGTTGCCATCTTCTTTGCAAACGCTTCGTCAAAGGCGGGATAGAGCTTGCCGTTGTCTGCCATCGCAGGGTCGACGAAGCAGACTGTTCCCTCGCCGCGGAACTCGTCAAACATCTTCGCCATCAGATCGATCTGCTCGAAAGAGCCGAGATAGCCGGTGTAGATCGCGTCGAAGTCAACGCCTTCGCTCTTCCAATGTGCCGTGATCGGCTCGATCTCGCCGGTGAGGTCACAGCAGGTGAAATTTTTGAACATCGTGTGCGTCGAGAGCACCGCTGTCGGCACAATGGCTGTCTCAACGCCCATCGCGGAAATGATGGGCAGCGCAACAGTCAGTGAGCATTTCCCAAGGCAGGAGATATCCTGTATCGTAACGATCCGTTTCATTTGCAATACCTTCGCGCGGGGAACAGTTTTTGAAATATGCCCGCGTGTCCTTTCGTGCCTAATCATACACTCTTTTGACCATATTAAAATGACCAATTTACTCATTGTTTATAGGGTCAGTTTTGCGCTTGCCGATATGATAAAATTCCCTTTGTCCTATTGCTGCGTTTATGCTATACTGTGCAGAAGAGAAAACAACGCAGGAGGACGCACCATGCAGATTTGGGCGCATTTGAAAACCATCACGCGCCACCGCGCGCTTGTGCGGCGGTACTGCTTCCGGCTGGGACTGTACAAACAGGGGCTTTTGCATGATCTGAGCAAATACTCGCCGGTCGAGTTTTGGCGCGGCGCGAAGTACTATCAGGGCTTCCGCTCGCCAAATGATGAAGAGCGCCGCCAAAACGGCGTGAGCCTTGCGTGGCTGCACCACAAAGGGCGTAACCGCCACCACTTTGAATACTGGATCGACTACTGCATTGACGCGGATGGGCGTGTGCAGATGGGCGGGTGCAAAATGCCGCTGCGCTATGTTGCCGAGATGTTCTGCGACCGCATCGCTGCCTGCCGTATCTACCTGGGTGAAAAATATACGCAAAGTGACCCTTACGACTATTACATCCGCTCACAAAAGCATATCCTGATCCATCCGGAGACGGGCGCGCTGATCGGGAAAATGCTGCTTGTTTTGAAAGAAGAGGGGGAGGATGCGGCGATCGCCAATGTGCGGGCGATGCTGCGCGGCGAAAAATGACGTTTTTCGCGCTTTCTGTCTTGCAATTTTTCGTTTATAGATATAAAATATAAGTCACGTTTTAATGGAAGGATTGGCTGTTTACAAATGAGCAACCCTTACAAAACCCGAGAGGGCGGCGCAACGGTCACTGTGTTCGTGCCATACGACTGCAATAACCATTGCCCGTTTTGCATCAATAAACCGGAATATGCCAACTGTGCGGATTTCAGCCTTGCGCGCATTTTGGAGAGCATCGAAACGCTTGATGCCATCACGCCGCAGTGCGACTTCGTCTTTACCGGCGGTGAACCGTTTGCAAACCTTGAATCGCTGCAGACGATGCTTGACAAGATCCCGCCGACGCACAAAGTTTACATAAATACGACGTTCCCTGTGCAGGATGACAAGTATACGGCGCAGCAGATGCTCGATTTTGTCGAGCGCAACCGTGAAAAGATCACCTGCATCAATATCTCGCGCCACCTTGTCAAATACGTCGAGGAATCGGATGACGAGATCATCGCCCGCATCGCAACACCAAAGCGTGTCAACTGCGTGCTGTACATGGATTACCCGAAAGAGCAGCTCACGGGTTATGCCGAGCGCTGGCGCAAGTACGGTATTCCCATCCAGTTTCGCTACGACTACACGGAAACGACGCCGGAAAATTTGTACGACGAGGAAAGCGACCGTATTCTGTGTGACCTCAAGGAGGCGTTTACCTATCGCGGACTTGACGGCTGCCGGATGCGCAACGGCTTTCACTTCTCCTACAAGGATCTGCACCTGACGTATCACAAGACGCTCCCGTATTCGACCATCGTGGAGACGGATTCGGATGGTGTGACGTACGATATCCTGTACGACGTTCTCATCAAGCAGAACGGCGACATCCACTCCGACTGGACGGGCGTGAAGATGGATGTTGACAAGTACCGCCGCGTTGTGTTTGAACCTTACGACCTGCGCGTGATCGACGGCGCAATCGAGTTTTGAAAAGGCGCAGGAGAGAAATTTCTCTCCTGCGCCTTTTGGCGTCTTTTTTCTCTTTTCGTTGGCGCAAGTGCCTACCAAGGGAGTTGTTTCGCGCTTCCGAGCGCGAGGTCCTTTTGCCGTCACGCAAAAGGACCCAAAAAGTGATTTAGAAACCTACGGTTTCTAAAGACTTCCCTACGCTCTATTGTCCGTGCATTGCTACACCTCGGCGCGTGGTTATCGACCATCCCTGCGACCGCGCCGCGCGTTACGCGCTCCATTGCTGGTCAACCATGGCGGATGCGGTTTCCGAACAGCGCCTGCCGCCGATAAGCCCCGATGGCGCGGGGATTATGGCGGTTTACGAAGAGCCATCGTTACTCAAACCATGTAGGCGCAGTCGCTGACAGGCAGGCACCGCCGACACCCAAAAATCCAGCGCGTAACGCGCGGCGTAAACCGCACAGACAAATCCGTTTACCGTGCGCCGTGACTTAGATGGGCAGCTGTAGTATAGCTGAGGGAGGTTTTTAGGAACCGTAGGTTCCTAAACTGACTTTTTTGGTTACTTTTTTATTCAGAGATAAAAAAGTAACTCGCCGCCGGAGCGGCGAAACCATCCCTCTCGGCAGAAACTGCCGCAAAGAAACGCAAACCCCGATCACGAGATAAACATCTGCGTCCAGTAGTGACCGTTTGCGTAATAACCGACACCGATTTGTGTGTAGGTGGAGTTGAGGATGTTCGCGCGGTGGCTGCTCGAGTTCATCCACGCCGTCACGACCGCCTGCGGTGAGCGCTGACCGTAGGCGATGTTTTCACCTGCGGTGCGGTAGCGAATACCGAAAGCGCGCATCATCTCAAACGGCGTGCCGTAGGTAGGGCTTGTGTGGGAGAAGTAGCGGTTTTGCGCCATGTCCTGCGATTTGATGCGTGCCACGCGCGAGAGCTCCCAGTTCTGCGTGAGAGGGGAGAGCCCCTGCTTCGCGCGCTCGGCGTTGACAAGGCGCACGACCTCGGATTCATAGCTCAAAACGCCCGCATCCACCTGCGGAACGGTAAGTACCTGCCCGGGATAGATGAGATCGGGGTTTGCGATCTGCTTATTTGCGGCGATGATCTCGCTTGTGCCGACCTCGTACTTTGCGGCGATCTTCCACATCGTGTCACCGCGTACAACGGTGTGCGAGAGGGCGCCCGCCGAAGTTGTGAGTGCGGCGGCAAGGCAGAGAGATGCGCAGGTGGTAACGATCTTTTTCATGGATATGTCCTCCTTTGGAAATTCTGCATGGATCTGTCTTTTTTGGATGCATCGATTGTAACCGTTTTGTAACCTTTTTGCAAATGCAATTCTTTCCAGTGTGGAAAGCACCCTCAAACCAGTGGTTTGAGGGTGCTTTTTTTACATTTTTTCTATTGTTTGCCGTGATGGCAGCAAGTACACTCGCCGCTGCATTTGCCGCATTTTGAGCTGCCGCAGCTACAGGTACCCTTGCGGAGCGTTCGCACAAGTGCCCAGACAAACCAGACGGCAACACCGCCGAGCAAAAGCCATGAGAGGATATCCATAGCCGCCTCCTTTGGTTTACATAAGTCCTGCTGCGCGCAGTGCGGCAGCGACGGCAAAGCTCACGATCCACGCGATGACGCACTGGAGCAGCGAGATGAGTGCTGCCCATCTGCCGCCAAGCTCGCGCTTGACTGCGGCAATGGCGGCAACACACGGCGTGTAGAGCAGGCAGAACGTCAAAAAGACGGCGGCGGTCGCGGGAGTGAAGAGCACAGAGAGGCTTGCCTCCGAGCCGCCGACGAGGACGAGCAGCGTACTCACGACGCTCTCTTTTGCGGTGAAGCCGGTCACCAGCGCCGTGGAGATGCGCCAGTCACCAAGACCGAGCGGTGCGAAGATGGGAGCGAGCACACCGCCGACGAGGGCAAGAAGGCTTTGCGACGAATCGGTGACAAGATTGAAGCGCGTGTCGAACGTCTGCAAAAACCAGATGATGACCGGGGCGAGGAAGATCACGGTGAATGCCTTTGTCAAAAAATCCTTCGCCTTTTCGCCGATCAGCTGCAAAACATTTTTCGCCATCGGCATACGGTAGTTGGGAAGCTCCATCACAAAGGGGACGGGCTCGCCGCGAAAAGCGGTATTTCGCAGCATGAGCGCAAAGAGGATGCCGACGAGGATGCCGCCGAAGTACAGCGCGAGCATCACGAGCGCGCCGTTTTCGGGGAAAAACGCTGCTGTGAAAAGAGCGTAAATGGGGAGCTTCGCGCTGCAGCTCATAAACGGCGTGAGCAAAATAGTCATTTTGCGGTCACGGTCGGAAGGGAGGGTGCGGCTTGCCATGATGGCAGGAACGCTGCATCCGAAGCCGATGAGCATGGGAACGATGCTTCGGCCCGAAAGACCGATCTTGCGCAAGATCCCGTCCATGATGAACGCGACACGCGACATATAGCCGCTGTCCTCCAAAAGCGAGAGGAAGAAAAAGAGCAGGACGATGACCGGCAGAAAGCTCAAGACGCTTCCGATGCCTGCCATTACACCGTCGATGACAAGACTGTGTACGACGGGGTTGATGCCGTAAGCGGCAAGGGCGCCGTCGGCAAGAGCGATGATGTTGTCGATAAAAAGGGCGAACATATCGGAAAACCAGCTGCCCACAGGACCAAACGTGAGGTAGAACACAGCCGCCATGATGCCGATGAAGGACGGAACGGCAGTGTAGCGGCCTGTGAGGACGCTGTCGATGCGCTTGCTGCGCTGGCGCTCGATGCTCTCGGTCGGATAGACGACCGTGCGCGCGCAGAGCATATTGATAAATCGAAAGCGCATTTCGGAAATGGCAGTCAGGCGGTCTTTTCCCATCTCATCCTCGGCGAGCTTCACCGTCTTTTCAACGAGCTGCAGCTCGCTGTCTTTCAGGTGCAGCATGTTTTGGATCGGTTCGTCACCTTCGATAAGCTTTGTCGCGGCAAAATTTGCACAGATCCTCGCCTTGAGGGCGCAGTCCTCTATAATGTGTGTGACCGCATGGATGCAGCGGTGGATCGCGTCGCTTTCGGGATCGGCCCAGCCGGGGTCCGGGTTGCGGCGCGGCGGCATGGCGTGGCGCGCGACAAAGATCGCGTGCTCGATCAGCTCGTCGATACCCTCATTTTTCGCGGCGGAGATGGGGATGACGGGGATGCCGAGCACCGTTTCCATCAGGTTCACGTCGATCGTGCCGCCGTTTTTTTGCACCTCATCCATCATATTCAGCGCAAGGACCATCGGGATCTCCATGCTTAAAAGCTGCGTCGTGAGGTAGAGGCTTCGCTGCAGATTGGATGCGTCAAGGATATTGATGATGCAGTCGGGGCGCGAGTGCATCACAAAGTCGCGCGTGACGATCTCCTCCTGTGTGTAGGGGGAGAGGGAATAGATGCCGGGAAGGTCGGTGATCGTTGCCTCCGGATGCGAGCGGATGATGCCGTCTTTGCGCTCCACAGTTACGCCGGCGAAGTTGCCGACATGCTGGTTGGAACCGGTGAGCTGGTTGAAAAGCGTCGTTTTGCCGCAGTTCTGGTTGCCGATCAGCCCGAACGTGATGGGTGCGCCGACGGGAATGACTTCCGCAAGATCCTTTCCGCGTATGTGCTCACCAAGACCGGGGTGCTGCACCTTTTTGCGAAGGCGCTCGGCGTGTGGGTGGCGGTAGACGCGTTCGCCGTCAGCAACGTTGGAAATGCGGATATTTTTCGCATCATCTTCCCGCAGTACAAGCTCGTACCCGCGCACGCGGATCTCCATCGCGCCGTTCACCTCTTTGACATACGTCACCTCGGTGCCGGCAGTCAGTCCCATGTCAAGAATATGCTTTCGAAGCGAGATGTCTTCGCAGTCTATCGTGTCGATCAGCGCGCTTTTTCCGGGGGTGAGTTGGTCGAGTGTCATATATGTATCCTTCTTCTGAAAAGTGTTATGTCAACTTACCTGCGGGCGGGACTGCCCACAGGCTCCGTGCCAAAAGATATATCCGCTCCATTATCACATATCATAAAAGAAAAAGCAATTTTTTCCTGCGGCAAAGCGAAGAAAGCGAGCCGTCCATCATCTGTCTCTTGCTTTTCTGAATGATATGTATTAAAATTAAAAATCATATGCAAAAATGTGAGTATGTGCTCGCTTTTGCGATTAGGGAGAGAAAGTATGAAAAATGCGGTTAAATCTTATGTAAAGGCGCCTCTGATTCTGCGCATTGCCATTGGACTTGTGATCGGTGTGGCACTGGGACTTTTGCTTCCGCAGGCGACATTCGTTGCCGTCTTCGGCAGCATCTTTGTAGGGCTTCTCAAAGGCATCGCGCCCATCCTCGTTTTTGTGCTGGTCATCGCCTCGCTTGCGAAGGCGGGTACGGGCATTGGAAAGCGTTTTCAAACCGTCATCGTATTTTACATGGCAAGTACGTTCCTTGCCGCCGTGGCGGCGGTCGTCGCTACATATCTGTTCCCTGTGATGATCCCGCTCGGCGAAGCTGCGGATAAGAGCGCGCCGGCTGGACTTGGTGAGGTTTTCTCCGCGCTTTTGAACAACATGGTGCAAAACCCTGTTGCCTCCATCATCAACGCCAACTACGTCGGTATCCTGACATGGGCTGTCGTGCTTGGTCTTGCGCTGCGCCTTTGCGCAAGTGAGCGGACGAAGGAAGTCCTCAGCGACATTTCCGATGCCGTTTCCAAGGCGGTCGGCTGGGTGATCCAGCTTGCGCCGTTTGGCATCATGGGTCTTGTGTTCTCGTCGATCAGCGAGTACGGTCTTGAAATCTTCACCGATTACGGAAAGCTTCTGCTTGTCCTTGTCGGCTGCATGCTTGCTGTTGCGCTGATCGTTGATCCGCTGCTTGTCGGCATCGCACTCAAGCGCAACCCCTATCCTCTGGTATTCCGCTGCTTCAAAGAGTCCGGCGTTACCGCGTTCTTTACGAGAAGCTCCGCTGCCAACATCCCCGTGAACATGAGCCTTTGTGAGCGGCTGGGTCTTGACCGTGAGTATTACTCCGTCGCCATCCCCCTCGGCGCGACGATCAATATGGACGGCGCGGCGATCACCATTACGGTCATGTCGCTCACTGCCGCTTTTTCGCAGGGGATCGAAGTCAATATTCTTGTCGCGATCCTTTTGAGCTTTGTTGCGACGCTCGGTGCGTGCGGCGCGTCCGGTGTTGCGGGCGGCTCGCTCCTGCTCATCCCGATGGCATGCTCGCTCCTCGGTGTCGGACAGGATGTTGCCATGCAGATGGTCGGTGTCGGCTTCATTGTCGGCGTGGTGCAGGATTCCCTTGAAACGGCGATCAACTCCTCGGGCGACGTTCTTTTCTGCGCGACCGCCGAGTTCCGCGACAGACAAAAACGCGGAGAGAAAATCGAATTCTGACCACGTCATATTTACAGCTTAAAGGAAACTGCGGGACGCTGCCATTTTGGAAGCATCCCGCGGTTTTTTTGACGAGAGACGTGCGCACAGGAGAAGTGACAGAGAGTAAAATCTTTCTTTCAAAAACAAAAACCATCATTTTCCGCTTGAAATTTCGCATATTCGTGCATTTTGGGGCAAAGATATGCTTGCGATACCCAAACGAACCGATTTTCCGGTTCAACAAAACAACAACAAACAAAAAGGAGACTTTTATTATGTCCAGCAAGAATTCTAATAAGCTCAATGTCCCCGAAGCACGCCAGGCTATGGATAAGTTCAAGATGGAAGCCGCCAGCGATTTTCGGGTTAAATCACATATTAAAATCAGCTACTAACTACATAACACGCCCGCAGTCAAATTCACAGACTGCGGGCGTGTTTTTAGTCAAAAGGAGTCCATTTATGTCTGATTATCAACTGGAAATCAAGCAGATTGTAGATTATCCCCGCTGCAGGGTTTATCGAGAGTTTGTTCAATCTCTCATTTCAGACCGGAACATCCGCACAAACGGAAGCTCCGGTCTTTTTCATTACACTGTGCTTTGCTCTTATGCCAACTTCAGAACTTCATACAGAAGATTGGACGGCATCAGCTATACCGTCTACCCCGGCGAGTGGGTCTGTCGCCTGTCTGAGCTGGTTGAGCATTTGCGAGTGCGTACCCGCCGTCAGGCACTCCAGATCCTCGAAAGGCTCCAAGAGCAGAACTTCATCCAGTATAGCATTTTAGGCCGGGGCCATCTGGTGAAATACAGGATCAAGGGATGGCGGCGCCACAACACTGTGCTGGACTATAATTGCCCCTGTCAGAAAGAAACCGGCTTCTTCTTTTTGCCCATATCCATCGCCAACGAATTGATCAGCATTGAAAGATGCTCCGAAATGGACATCATCCTGGATCTCTGGCTCTCTGCTGTCTATAACGACACTCAGGTGCAAGGTTCATTCGCTGGCCCTGTAGCCTACTTCCGCAACGGAAGCGGGTGTCCCCTCATCTCCTATGCAGACCTCTCCCAGCGTTGGGGCATCTCAAAAGCCACAGTTGGGCGCGTCCTGAAAAAGCTTACCAAGGAAGGTTATATCTCAATGCTTACATTTCCTGGGCGCCATGGTACTGCGATTTATCTGCAAAACTATCTATCCACCATGTTCCAGGTCTCTGATGTAATGGTAGACAAAGAGGAGGTTGCAATGTCTCTGAACATCAAAATCCAGCTGCCGGAGGAGGAAAATCCTTGCTGCGGCGACCAGGATACCAGCGTTCCAGAACAGTCTGTTTTCGTTTCAAAATCGAGCCTTGAACTGATTGCCGCAAAAGTCCTGAAAATCCTTGAGATTCAAGGGATTGCGTGTTCTCAGTGCAGCAAATCCAAGTACAAGTTATATCCTTTATCCGACGACTGCAGGGTTGCTTCTGAGGCAGAGCAGTTACAGGGAACGATGCCTCGTCTCCGCATGGAACTTTTCTGTGCCGACAACACTCCAGTTTACACATTCGATCTCACTCTGAAATCCGTCGATCATCGAGGAGGTGCTGACAATGGCTAAGCGGCAAGCGGTGCATGATATGACGGAAGATCCTCGCTACCATGACACATGGAAACTGCTCAAACGCTACCGTGATGTCGTATGGAGCATGGAACTATCCGTCCAGCAGCTGAAAACACAGTTCAAAATCGAATATGGCAGCAGCATTGATGAATTTCTTGAATCTGTCTATCTGGCCGGCGCGGATCTCAGCGGCACACAAATCGAAGACCACGCCCGCTGCATCGAGCGCAGCAATAAAATGCTTACTCTTGTGACCAATGCGGTTGATCTCCTTCGCAAACGGCACAAGAATGGTGAAACATACTACTGGATTTTGTATTACACATATTTTTCCCCGCAGCAGCTGAGAAATGTGGACGAAATCATCACCCAGCTTAGGCCGTACATCCGCGACATCAGTTTCCGCACCTACTATCGTCGGCGAAAGGATGCGGTTGAAGCACTCAGTTCGGTTCTTTGGGGCTATACGGCGCAGGACAGCCTCAGCATTTTGGAGCATTTTTTCCCTCCTGAAGGGTGTGGCATCTAATTGGCACAGGATTGGCAGTACATTGGCACGGTTTTGCTATTGAGTGGTAAATCCATATATGTTAAAATGAACATGCTCAAAACTGTACCTACAACTGAAAACGGCCGTATCAGGGACGCCAGCGGCGTCTTTTTTTCTACCCTGAAACGGAAATGAACAGCACTCGTAATCACGGGTGCTGTTTTTGTTTTCAGCAGGTCAATCGAAAAGGAGGTCTATTTCTTGAAACAGCAAAACGCTCCCCCCAACACCTCGCCGGAAAAGCGGTCGAGCATCGGCCGCTATCTGTATATGGGCTATATCACCGCTTGTATGTCGGTGATGCTCAGCCAGCCGGCG
>JAFQUN010000069.1 GCA_017408525.1 Oscillospiraceae bacterium | reverse complement strand
TTTTTGCTTTTCGATACTGCCTACCGAGGAGCTTTGTTTTGCGCTGACGGCGGCGAGGGGTTAGTTTCGCGCCTCCGAGCGCGAGCTTCTTTTTTGCTCTTTCATTAACGCAGTTCTTACCAAAAGAGTTATTCCGCGTTCCGACGCGGACTTCCTTTTTCCCGCCGAGGAAAAAGGAAGCAAAAAGTCGGCTTAAAAACCTACGGTTTTTAAGAATTTCCCTTTCGCTATGCTGCGACTGCCAAGGCGAGCCACGGCGCCCTTTGACGTACTTGCCTCTGCTCTTTTCTCCGCGCGTTACGCGCTGGCGTTTTGCATATTGAAAGTGCGTGCCTGTCAACAACTGCGCCTACTCTGGCTTGGGTACCGATAGCACTGCGTGGACGGGTGGAGCTTAATCTTTCCCTCTCAGTCAGCTCCGCTGACAGCTCCCCAGAGGGGGAGCCAAGAGGGGTGTCACGAAAACCGCCAATCACCCGCCGCACTATCGGGACTTATCGAGGGTAGGCGCTGTGCTTGGGCCGCACCCGCCATCGTTCCCCACACAATGGAGCGCGTAACGCGCGGCGCAATCGCAGAGATGGTCGAAAATCACGCGCCGGGGCCTACCCGCGCACCATCAAGCGGTCCGAAGGGAAGTCTTTAGAAACCGTAGGTTTCTAAATCACTTTTTGGGTCCTTTTGCGTGACGGCAAAAGGACCTCGCGCTCGGAAGCGCGAAACAAGCCCTTTGGCAGAGACTGCCGCAAAGCGAAAAGGCGACAAATTTCGACCGTTTGAGCAATTATAACACGCATGCATTGCAAATTGCAATGCATATTTTTCAAAGTCGTTGGCGCAAACTGTATGCAATGCAAAATGTATTGCGAGGTGAAATACATGGGCAGCTTCAAAATTCCATCCCCGCCGTCATCCACGAACAAAACCATCCGCTTTCCAAACGATGTTGTGGAAGAGGTAGAGCTGATGATCCGCGGAAGAGACTGCACATTTTCCGCATTTGTGATCGCCGCCGTTCGCGCCGCGCTCGCCGACTTAAAGGAACAGGGGCTATGACCTCACCATCGTGTCATCAAAGAAAAAGAGGTATGCCGCAAATGTGGCATACCTCTTTTGTCACGATCACATTTTTTCCGGTGCGGTACATCCAATGATGCGCATACCGTTTGCAAGCACACGCCGCGCCGCATCAGCAAGACATAGTCTTGCACGGAGCAGGCTCTCCTCCTCACCGCGGATGTGGCATGCATTGTAGAACTTGTGGAACGCCGCAGCAAGGTCAACAAGATAGCGGTTGATATGGCTCGGGTCATAGTCGCGCGCGGCAAGACGCACTTCCTCGCAGAAAACAGCCAGCGTCTTGATGAGCGCGCGCTCTGTTTCGTCAGAAAGAAGCGTTATGTCAACTTCCTTGACAGACGGAGCGGCGTACCCTTCCTCCGCGAGCGTGCGGAGCAGACTGCAAATGCGCGCGTGTGCGTACTGGACATAGTAAACGGGATTTTCCGCGTCCTCACGCACAGCAAGACCGAGATCGAACTCCATCTGCGTTTCGGGCTTCGCGTTGAAAAAGTAGCGGCAGGCATCGACGGGGATCTCGTCCAAAAGATCGGTCAGCGAGATCGCCTTGCCCGTGCGTTTGGACATTTTGACCGCTTCTCCGTCGCGCACGAGTTTGACAAGCTGCATCAAAACAACATCCAGATGCTCCGTACCGTTCAGCCCCAGCGCGTCCATCGCGCCCTTGATGCGCGCGACATGACCGTGATGGTCGGCACCCCAGATGTTGATGCACTGATCGAAGCCGCGCGCGAACTTGTTGCGGTGATAGGCGATATCAGCGGCGAAATAGGTATAGAACCCATTTGCGCGGCGAAGGACATCGTCTTTAAGCTCAAGCTTGTCGATATCCGCCTGCTTTTTTCCCGCGGCAAGAAGATTCTTTGCCATGATCTCGGAGGTTTTGAGCCACAGCGCACCCTCCTTTTCGTAGGTATAGCCGTTCTTTGTAAGAAGCTCCACCGTCTCGGCAACGGCGTTATCGGCATAAAGCGCGGATTCATAGAACCACTCGTCATACTTGATGCCGTAACGGGCAAGGTCCTTCTGCATCTTGGGGATGTTGACGGAAAGACCGAACTTCGCAAGCGCGCTGTGGCGCTCTTCGACGCTCTTTTCAGCGAACGCCGCGCCGTTTTCGTCCAAAAACGCCTTTGCAAGCGCGCGGATATCATCGCCCTGATAGCCGTCCTCCGGAAACTCCACCGCGTCCTCGCCGTGGATAAGCTGCTGATAGCGCGCATCAAGGCTGCGGGCGAATTTGTCGATCTGGTTGCCCGCGTCGTTTACATAAAACTCACGCCAGACATCCGCGCCATTCCACGCAAGGACCTCTGCAAGTGTGTCGCCGAGGACGCCGCCGCGCGCGTTGCCCATGTGCATGGGACCCGTGGGGTTGGCAGAGACGAACTCGACCATATAGCGCTTGCCGGCAAGCGTGTCGTTTCGGCCGTAAGCCTCGCCGTCCGTTTCGACAGCCGCGACTGTTTCGGCATACCAGCGGTCGGAGAGACGGAAATTCAAAAAGCCGGGACCCGCGATCTCAACGGAGGTAAAATAACTCTCCGCAAGCTCCATGTGGTCGATCAGTATCTGTGCAAGCTCGCGCGGGTTTTTGCCAAGCTTTTTCGCCGCGACCATGCAGAAGGTCGTCGTATAGTCGCCGTTTCGCAGGTCCTTCGGGATCTCGACCGTAGCGCGGGCAAGCTCCGCACCGGCAGCAAGGATGCCCTCCTTCACAGCCGCCTCGTATGCGCTCTCGGTCAATCGAGCGATCTGGTTTTTTGCGTTTTGAATCGTGTTTATCATAATACGTTCCCTCTCGTTACTTCTTTCTGACCTTGATGTGAAAGGCGTTTTTCCCCATCACGCGGTGCTCGATGGCGATCTCATAGCAGATCTCAAGCTCACCGCCGTTTTCTGTGAGCGTGGAGCGCAGTGACTCGGTGCGAACATCCACCGTCAGCGCGCCAAAGGGCGTTTCATAGAGCGAGGTGTGCAGCCGGTCAACAGAAAAATGCATTTGGGAGTTGACCTGCCCCGTGCGCGTAAGGATCACGCGGTCGGGCGCAATGTCAAACGTCGTAATCGTTCCCGCAAGCCCCGTCAGTTCTGTTTCTTCATATGAAAGGCGCAGCCCCTTCTCTGTTGTCTCAAGGCTCCCCTCGGTCGTAAGCTCGCTCTCCCCCGGCGGGACACCGTCAAAATACTGTTCACCGCGAACAGTAAGCCATACGTTTTGTTCCATCACGCAGCCCTTCCCCCATACAGCACACCGCCGCATGGGCGGGTCTTATATAACCTACTGATTATACAGCCTTTCCCCGTTCTGCACAAGAATTTTTTGGGGTTTTTGCACGGTTTTTTGTATGGAATTTTCGCGCCGCATCTGCTATACTCTGTATTATCATCCAATGTGCATTTGCAAAGACGGGAGGCGCAGCATGGATATCAAGATGAGTCAGAAGCAGTTTCGCCGCTTGCTCGACCTCGTTTACATAGGAAATTGGGTTTTGAACTCCACCCGCGGCGACGACCGCATCCGTGAGTATGACGAGGTGGAAAGTCTGGTCTTTTCACACTGCATCAACCACAAGATGCTCCCCCTTGTCGAGCTTTACAAGGGTGAGCTCGTTCCCTCGCGCGCATTTTCGGAGGGCGGCATCCATGAGGCGATCCTCGCCTACGAGGACACCGTCTTTTTCGAGATCCTCGCCCAGGAGCTGGCACTGCGCGACATGGAAAGCGATACGCCGACGCCGGAAAATTATGACGAGCTGCAATCCCGCATGGACGCGTATCTCGACGAGTTTGAGCTGCACGGAACAGACAACATCAGCGTTGATATGGAATAAGAAGGAGCTGCATACGTTTAGGCGTACGCAGCTGCCTCTTTGAGGCTGTCGAAAAAGTGGCTCTGCCACTTTTTCGAGTTTTTTGCGCCCCGCTGCAGCGCACGATTTGTCCACCGTAGGCGGACGAATCGCACGTTTGCGGGGCGAGAAGTATTTTCTCCGACGTACACGCCGCCGGAGAAAATGGTTTTACTTTATTCCGTGTCGAAGACACGGAACTCGGTGAGACCTCTAAGGACAAACTGTACGAAGGAGCTGCATACGTTTAGGCGTACGCAGCTCCTTCTTCTTGATATGTATGGTCACAGCACTCGCGGATCTTGGCTTGCAGCGTTTTGAGATCTTCGAACGTTTCGGGTCGGCGGCGCGGGTCGCGCAAAAGCGCCGCAGGGTGGTAGAGCGCCATCATCGAAATGCCGCCGCGCTCGAACCACTGACCATGCTGGCGCGAGATCTTGAATTCAGGGTCGATGATCTTCATGGCGGCGATGCGTCCAAGGCAGACAATGATCTTCGGGCGCAGCAGCTTTGTCTGGCGGCGAAGATAGCCGATGCACGCCTCCTGCTCGACGTTGAGCGGATCACGGTTTTCCGGCGGACGGCACTTGACAATGTTCGCGATGTAAATATGCTCGCGCGAAAGTCCGATCATCGCAAGCATATCGTCAAGGAGCTGTCCCGCACGTCCGACAAATGGAACGCCCTGCTCATCTTCGTTCTTGCCGGGACCCTCCCCGATAAAAAGAACTTCCGCCTCGCGGCTTCCCGTGCCGAAGACGACGTTTGTACGCGTCTGGCAGAGCGCACACTCACGGCAGGCAAGACACTCCTGCTCCAGCACTTCCCATGTATCCATCCGCATGACCTCCATTTGCGTTTTTACGAGCGTACCACAAACACACGTTTTTTGCAATGGCGTATCTTTTCTTCTCCGCCTGTGCAAAATAGCGGCGGAGGTGTGTGTATTGAGCGCATACATTTGGTATTTCACTGCGTACAGCTTTTTCGGTTACCTTTTCGAAAAAGCCTTCGCCTTTGCGACAAACGCAAAGCGGCGCGTGCGAAAATGCTTCGCGATGCTGCCGCTTTGTCCCGTGTATGGTCTTTCGATGTGTTTGATCGCCGCGACAGACAGCGTGACGCACGCTCTTCCCGCCGCGCGCATTTTGTGGGGCGGCACACTTGCAACGCTCGTTGAATATGCGATGCACGTTTACTATGAGCGCGCGCTCGGCGTGCGCTTTTGGGACTATTCCGCTTTGCGTGGAAATGTCCGCGGGCGCGTATGTCTCCTCTTTTCCGCCGCCTGGGGCGTTCTTTCGGCGCTTGCGATGGAATTTATCCACCCTGTGCTTTCGATGCACTTCGCGGCTGCACCGCTTTTGCCGACGCTTGTGGTCGTGCCGGTCCTTGCCTTCGACGCGCACATCAGCGCGCGCATCCTGCGTGCCACGCGAGACACGGAAGCGCTCGCATGGCAGCGGGCAGCACACGAATCACAGCTGAAATGACCCGCACGGGCAATCCGCTCTCACCCGAGCAGCGAACCCAATAAAGCTGCAATAATGACCATGACCGTGATAACATTATCCGAATCGCCCATAAATTTGCATATCGCAAAAATAATGAGCGCGGTATAAACAATCCCTGCAAGCGTGGAGATGACGATCGCCGCAATGCTCCGTTTACGCAGTTTTGCCTCTTCGTATGCGCCCACGCCGATAATACCCAGAATTAAACCGATGAGAGGAAGCGGAACAGCAAACACCAGCGCGCAAGTCGCAAGGGCAGAGGATCTCTTTTTTGGCGAATGCTCTGTCTGTATCATCATTTCAATCTGAAACAACTTCAATCTGGCACATCCGCATGGCATCGAGTGCGTTTTTGTGGCTTTCCGGCGTGACGCCCGCACAGCAGCGCGCGTCAACACGGATCGGCGCTTCGGGCATCGCCGCTTTGAGCAGCAGCGCGTTGGAAATGACGCAAATATCGGTGCAAAGTCCGACAAGCTCGATCTCAAGCGCTTCGCGCGCGCGCTGTGTCATAAGGAGGCTTGCAAGCTCGACCGAGCCGAAGGTCGGCTTGTCGATGACAGTCGCCTCACCTGCCGCAGCAGCGACAGCGCCGCAGATCTGCCAGCCGTCGGTATCTTTGACGCAATGCACCACAGGGAGCTTCTGCCCTTCCTGCGTATCAAGGTAGTTTTCATAGTGCGTGTCGCGGGTGAGGAAAATGTTTTCCTGCTCGTATTCGCCCATCTTGGCAACGACGTTATCCACGATCGCGCACGCTTCTTTCGTACCGAGCGCGCCGGTGATGAAGTCGTTTTGCATATCTACAACGACAAGTATCTTTCGCATATCCAGTATCCTCCCGCTCTCAAATGTGCTTATACTGTGCGCCGCCGGCAACGTCGGTGATCTCGACACCCTGCGCGCGCAGCTCGTCGCGGATGCGGTCAGCTTCGGCAAAGTTTTTCGCACGCTTTGCCTCGGCACGCGCGCGGATGAGGTCTTCAACAGTTGCATCAGGCGCGCCGTCCGTACAGACGACCGAAAATCCACTTCCGCCGCCGCTCGCGGCAAGCTTCGCCGCCTTCTCTCTTTCCCGCTTTGCTGCGTCGATCAGCCCCACACCAAGTACGGTATCAAACTCCGCGATCATAGCAAGCTTCGTCGCGCCATTTGTCGCGTACTTCAAAACATCGTAGATAACAGTGACGGCAAGCGCCGTATTGAGGTCATTGTCGAGCGCGCCGCGGAATTTTTCACGAAGCGCCGCAGCCGCCGTCTCATCGAGTGCGCCGTCGTCCTCGCGAAGCTGGGCGATCTTGGAAACGAGCTTCCCATAAGCCGTCACGGCATTGTCAAGATTTTCCCATGAGAAAACAAGGCTCTTGCGGTAGTGGCTCTGGAGGCAGAAAAAGCGGTAAACGAGCGGGTCGTAGCCTTTTTCCTCCAAAAGGGAAACGGTCAAAAACTCGCCCTTGGACTTGCTCATCTTGCCCTCGGCAGTCTTGAGGTGCAGAACGTGCATCCAGAAGTTGCACCACTTGTGTCCAAGGTACGATTCGCTCTGCGCGATCTCGTTGGTGTGGTGCGGGAAGGCATTGTCGATGCCGCCGCAGTGGATGTCGAGATCCTCGCCGAGGTGCTTCATCGAGATGCCGGAGCACTCGATATGCCAGCCGGGATAGCCGACGCCCCAAGGAGAATCCCACTTGAGCGCCTGGTCTTCAAACTTGGACTTTGTGAACCAGAGGACAAAGTCGTTTTTGTTGCGTTTGTTCGTATCCGCCTCGACGCCCTCGCGCACGCCGACAGCGAGGTCTTCTTCGTTGTGGTCATTGAAGATGTAATAGCGGTCGAGTTTGGAGGTATCAAAATAGACGTTGCCGCCGGCAAGATAGGCGTATTCCTTCTCGATCAGACGCGTAATGATCTTGATATACTCATCGATGCAGTTGGTCGCAGGTTCAACAACGTCGGGCGTTTTGATATTGAGCTTCGCACAGTCGGCAAAAAACGCATCGGTATAGAACTTCGCAATGTCCATCACAGATTTCTTTTCGCGCTGCGCGCCCTTGAGCATCTTGTCCTCGCCCTCGTCGGCGTCTGAGGTAAGATGCCCGACATCGGTGATGTTCATGACGCGCTTGACGTTGTAACCGACGTAGCGCAGGTGCTTTTCAAGGACGTCCTCCATGATATAGGAGCGGAGATTTCCGATGTGCGCATAGTGGTACACGGTCGGTCCGCAGGTATACATCTTGACGATGTCGGGGTTGTTAGGGATAAACTCTTCCTTTTTATGCGTTGCGGAATTGTAAAGATACATAGCTTGCACTCCTTTTATGAAAACGATGCTCACTTCGCGGCGCGAAACACGTCGCGGTTTTTCCAGAAATATTCAACGCCGGAATAGACAGTCGTGACAAGGATAACGGCAACGCACACGAGGTTGACCGTGCGCGGCAGGGGGAACCAGCTCTCCTCCGCGAGCATCATCACGCAAAGACCGACCATCGTGGACGCCGTTTTGACCTTTCCGCTCCACGCGGCTGCGATGACACGTCCCTGCTCGACTGCGACAAGGCGCATACCGGAAACGGCAAACTCACGCAAAAGCACGATCGCAAGCACCCATCCGGGCATCTGACCGCACTCGACAAACCAGCACATTGCCGCCATGGTAAGAACTTTGTCGGCAAGCGGGTCCATGAATTTGCCAAAATCGGTCACTTGGTTATAATTGCGCGCGATGTACCCGTCGACCCAATCGGTCAGGCACGCGAAGATGAAAATGCCGAGCGCCCAAAGCCGGGCACCGGGAAAATCCGCGTACAAAACAACAAGAAAAACAGGGATGAGCGCTACGCGCAGCATAGTCAGTTTATTCGCCAAGGTCATGTCTTATTCCTCCACCATCTCGCCCGTCAGCTCTCCGTCCATCACACCTGTGATGCGGACACGGACAAATTCACCCTTCATTATATCACGCTGTGCCGAAAAGTAAATCCTTCCGTCGATATCGGGCGATTCGGCGTAGCTGCGTCCGGCGTAGGACATTGCCTGCTTATCGAAGCCCTCGCACAAAACCTCGCGCACCTCGCCCATGAGCGAGTCGTTGTAATCGTCCATCACGCGGCTTTGCACATCGACCAAAAGCTCCGCGCGGCGCACAGCCTCAGACTGGTCAACGCGGTTTTCCATCTTTGCGGCACTTGTCCCCTCCTCCGGAGAATAGGGGAAAACGCCGGCGCGCTCGATTCGAACCTCACGCAGAAAATCGCAAAGCTCATCGAAAACCTCTTCCGTTTCAAAGGGAAGCCCTGTGATGATGCTCGTGCGCAGGACAAGGCCGGGGATTCGCGCGCGCAGCTTTGCAAAAAGCGCGGCAAGATACGCTTTGTCACCGCGGCGGTTCATCGCACGAAGAACAGCATCGCTGCAATGCTGGATGGGGATGTCGAGATATTTGAGTATCTTCTCCTCGGACGCGATCACATCGATGAGGTCGTCTGTGATCTGGTCGGGGTATAAGTAGTGCAGGCGGATCCATTTGAAATCCATCTTGCAAAGTTCGCGCAAAAGTGCGCCAAGCCGGCGCTCACCATAAAGATCGATACCGTAGCGGGTGATATCCTGCGCGATAACGATCAGCTCCCGCACACCGCTCTCGGCGAGGGCACGCGCTTCATCGAGCACATTTTCCATCGTGCGGCTGCGGTATTTGCCGCGAAGTGACGGAATGACGCAGTACGCACAGTGGTTGTCGCAGCCCTCTGCGATGCGGAGATAGGCATAGTATGGCGGCGTGGAGCGCAGGCGCGGCAGCTCTTCAACGGGAGCATGGATGCTCCCGAAGCAGCGCGGCACACCGCCCGACATCACCTCTTCGATGGCAGATGCGATCTCGCCATAGCTGCCCGTGCCGAGGATGCCGTCGACTTCCGGCATCTCGTCAATGATCTGGTCTTTATAGCGCTGGGAGAGGCAGCCGGTGACGAGGATCTTTTGAACCTCACCGCTTTCCTTCCAGCGCGCCGCCTCCAAAATGGTGTCGATCGCCTCTTCCTTGGCGCTGTCGATAAAGCCGCAGGTGTTGATAACAACGACCTGCGCACGCGGCGCGTCGTCTGTGAGCGTATGCCCGGCGTCGCGCACAAGCGCCATCATTTGCTCGGTGTTGACAAGATTTTTCGCGCAGCCGAGCGATATAAAAGCAACTGTATACATAATTGGAAAACCTCGTTTTCGCGTTATTCGGGCAGCTCCCGATAGCGTGAGAGCACAGGACGGATCTGCTCCCACGAAAAGCCGCGCCGCAGCAGCGCATCGCGCACGCGGCGAATGGCTTTCTCGTCGATAGCGCGGCCGCCCAGCTTCGCGGCGGCAAATTTTTCGATCGTCTCCGCACCATCGTCAAGCTGCGCCAGCGCCTCATCCCAGAGTTCTCGCGGCACAAGAGCGCGGTACAATTCATCCTTCGCGCGCGCCGCACCGTACCCGCTCGCACTGCACCGCCGCACGAGCGCGGCTGCATATGAGGCGTCGTCGAGCGCGCCGATGCTCCCAAGCCAGTCGGCAGCAGCGATGGCGTCTGTTTCCTCCACACCCTTTTGCGAAAGTTTTTTGATAAGCGCCGCACGGCTGAGCGCACGCGCGCCGATCATACGCGCGGCAAGCGCACGCGCCGAGGAGGATGCTGCCGCCTTTCGCAGCCGCGCAAGCTCATCCGCGTCGATCTCGCGCCCTTCGTAAAGTCCGAAGGACAAAAGCTCGTCTTCGGTGACGCGCAGCGTCGTTTCATCGGAAAATGTCACCCGCAGCGCGTCCTTCGTGCCGCGCGATATACTCTCAATCCTCATCCTTGAAATCGTCGGCGGAAACGTCGACGGCGCGTCCGGCAGCACGGGCGGCAACCTTGTCCTGTCCGCTCATAAGCTTGACAAAATCGCGGCGGATGTCGGCTTCGAGCTTTTCACGAACCTCGGGGTTGTCACGCAGGTACTGCTTTGCCGCGTCGCGTCCCTGACCGATGCGCGTTTCGCCCATCGAAAACCAGGAGCCGGACTTGTTGACAAAGCCGAGCTTCACGCCAAGATCGATCATCTCGCCAAGCAGCGAAATGCCCTCGCCGTACATGATATCAAACTCCGCCTCGCGGAAGGGAGGCGCCATCTTGTTTTTGACGACCTTCGCCCTCGTGCGGTTGCCGATAACCTCGCTGCCGTTTTTGATCGCCTCGATGCGGCGCACGTCGATACGCACGGACGCGTAGAATTTGAGCGCGCGCCCGCCGGTGGTGACCTCGGGATTGCCGTACATCACGCCGACTTTCTCGCGCAGCTGGTTGATGAAGATGACGACGCAGTTGGTCTTGTTGATGATGCCGGTGAGCTTTCGCAGCGCCTGACTCATCAAACGCGCGTGGAGCCCGACGAAGCTGTCACCCATCTCGCCTTCGATCTCGGCGCGCGGGACGAGTGCGGCGACGGAGTCGACAACGACGGCGTCGATCGCGCCGGAACGCACAAGTGCCTCGGTGATCTCGAGCGCCTGCTCGCCGGTGTCGGGCTGAGAGATGAGCATATCCTCGACATTGACGCCCAATGCGCGGGCGTAGGTGGGGTCGAGCGCATGCTCTGCGTCGATAAAGGCGACCTCACCGCCAAGCTTTTGCGTCTGGGCAAGGATGTGGAGCGCAAGCGTCGTCTTACCGGATGATTCCGGTCCATAGATCTCAATAACGCGTCCTTTGGGGACACCGCCAATGCCGAGCGCAAGGTCGAGCGCGAGCGAACCGGTGGGGATCGACTCGGCGCTTGTGACCGTGCGGTCGCCGTAGCGCATGATCGAGCCCTTTCCGTATGCCTTTTCGATCTGCGCCATCGCCGTTTCAAGCGCCTGACGCTTATCGCTCATGGGCGCTGCCGCCGTCTTTTTCTCTGCCATGCTGTCTTCCTCCTGCTGCTTGTATGTAGAATAAAAAATTATGTTGCTTCCTTTTGAAAAACATCGCTGTACAGCGTGCCGAAAACGACGCGCGGGATACCGAGCGTATCCTGCACGATCTGAATATCGCCAAAACCTGCGGCGCGCATGAGGCGCAGCACCGCGTCCGCCTGCCCGATGCCGACTTCAAAATAAAGCCGCCCGCCGGTGCAAAGTGCATCGCGCCACTTTTCAATGATGACACGGTAAAAATCAAGCCCGTCCGCACCGCCGTCAAGCGCGAGATGCGGTTCAAAATCGCGCACGGTCACATCAAGCGCAGCGATATCGCCGCTTGGAATATACGGCGGGTTCGACACGATGCACGCAAATTCGCCAAGCTGGCGCGACGGCTTTTCGCGTGCGTCGATGCGCATACACGACACCCGCCCGCCAAGACCATTCCGCCGAACATTCTGGCGGCAGATCTTGAGCGCCTCATCCGAGATCTCGCCAAGCAGGACACGCGCACCCTCCGCATGCTTTGCCACGGCAAGTCCAACGCACCCGCTTCCCGCGCACAGGTCCAGCACACGGCAGCCATCGACCGTCTTTACATAAGTGATCGCCTGCTCAGCCAGAACCTCCGTATCCACGCGCGGGATGAGAACAGCAGGTGAGATGTCAAGCGGCATCCCGTAAAACTCCCACTCGCCCGTAAGGTACGCCACCGGCTCTCCCGCAAGGCGGCGCGCTGTCAATGCGCGAACCTCACGCTCGATCTCGGGCGGAACATAAAGCGCACCATCGCGATAAAGCGCCTCACGCGGCTTACCCGCCGCAGCGCAGACGATCTCGCGCGCCTCGACCGTCGCCCCCTCGATCCCCGCATGGCGGAGCTGGGCGCGAAGGTCCATATACATATTGTTATATGTGACCGGCATATCACCACTCGTCCTTCCCGCGCTCGTCCGGTATCACGCGGCGCAGCGCCTCGATGGCGACCTCGAGCATGCTGTCGTCCGGCTCATTCGTCGTAAAGCGCTGAAGCCACATACCGGGCTTTGCAAGAAAATTCGTAACGGGGTTGTCGTGGCGTCCGACGTAGCGGTTGAACTCATACGTTACGCCGACGATCAGCGGCAAAAGAAGCAGATGCAGCCCCATGCGCACCCACATATTGCGCCACTCGACAAACGCGAAAACAACACTTGAGACGAGGATGGAAACGACGAGCACCACAAAAAGGAAGCTTGTGCCGCAGCGCGGGTGATGCTTTGGCTGGATGCGGCAGTTTTCGACCGTCAGCGGAAGTCCCGCCTCGTAGCAGAAGATGGTCTTGTGCTCGGCGCCATGGTAGGCGAAAACACGCTTGATGTCCTTCTGGTTGGAGCAAAGGATCAGATATCCGGCGAAAATCGCGATCTTGACGATACCCTCAACAAGATTATGCAGCGCGGGCGAGTCGATGTACGGGTCGATAAAGCCGGCGATAAATGTGGGAAGCAGGAAAAAAAGAACGATCGTCAAACAAAGCGAGAGCGCCACGGCAAGCCAAACGATAAGCTTTTGCGCCTTCTCCCCTTCAAAATGCTTTTCGATCCAGAGGTCGACCTTCGACGGCTCCATCAATTCGTCTTCGGGGAAATAGTCCGCCGAGAACATCAGCGCGCGCACACCCTTGACGAGCGAATCGATAAACGTGACCGCGCCGCGCAGAACAGGAAGCTTCAATATGGGATATCGGTCGCGGATAAGACGCAGCGGCTCCTCCTTGATCACAAGCCCTTCCGGTGCGCGCACGACGATCGCCTGCTTATCCGGTCCGCGCATGAGGATGCCTTCTATCAAAGCCTGTCCGCCGATACTCGTGCGGAAGGCAGACTCTTTCTTCTTAGCCATAGATTTGGGTCCTTTCAAACGTGATTGTAGCACGCATTTCCAAAAAATGCAACATAGGTTCTATTATTTTTGTCAAAGAAGAGGCTTCGCCTCTTCTTTGAGTTTTTTCGAAAAAGGTCTCACCGAGTTCTGCCGCGCAGCGGCAGAATAAAGTTGGATCATTTTCTCGCGGCGTAAGCGGGTGACGCGTCGCCGCGCAAAAGACTCGAAAAAGTTGCTCTGCATCTTTTCCGAATTCTCACTCGTCCGTTGGGATGCGGATGGTCACGACCGTACCGCCGCCCTCGGCATTTTCAATGTCGAACGTACCGCCGTGCCGTTCAATGATCTCCTCACACACGGCAAGTCCAATGCCGCTGCCGCGTGCCTTGGACGAGCCCTTGTAGAATTTCTGCTTGACAAATGGCAGCTCCTGCGGCGGGATGCCGGGACCATGATCGCGGATGCGAACGGCGATATACTCGTCCTCACGCGCGATGGATGCTTCGATGCGCCCACCGCTGCCGCCGTGCTTTGCGGCATTGTCAAAAACATTACTGAAAACCTGCTTGAGCCGCTCCGCGTCTGCGGTGACAGGCTCGATCAGTTCGTCTGAAAATTCGTACTCGACCTCGATACCCTCCTGGCTGAAAAGCTCGCGGTAGGTGTAAATGGCATCTTCAAATTCCGCCTGCAGGTCAACCGTATCAACGTGCAGGTTGAAACGCCCATCCTGCATTTTGGAAAAGTCCAGAAGCTCTTCGACCATACCGCTAAGACGCCGTGTTTCACGCATGATGATGCCAAGCCCGCGCCGAAGCTGCGCTCCGTCACCGCCGACATCGCCCATCAGTGTTTCGCTCCAGCCTGTGATGGCAGTCAGCGGCGTCCGCAGCTCATGCGAAACAGAGGATATAAATTCCTGCTGCATCTTTTCCGTCTGGCTTATTTTCATCGACATCTCGTTGATGTTGTCTACCAGCTCGCCAAGCTCATCACGGTAGCGGTTTTCGACCTGCACACCATAGCTGCCGCCGGCAATGCGCTTTGCCGCCGCTGTAACACCGGCGACCGGTTCAACAACGCTGTTGATAAAAATGATATTCGCACCGAAAACAAGCGCAAGTATCCCTGCCGCAACGGCGACCGCAGTGATGACATTGATGGTGAGCTGGTGCGTAACGGCGCGCATGGAGGTGACGTAGCGCAAAACACCGACAACGCGCCCGTTATAGAGCATAGGGCTTGAAACAGAGAAGATCGTCTCACCCGTGCGCGGGTCGGCACCGTGGAAGTGTGCCATCTCGCCGCTTTCGATCGCTCCCGTTACATCGGGCGTGCCGGGCGACGTTCCCGCCGTAAGACCGTAGGAGGAAACCTGCACGATACCGTTTCCGGCAATGAATTGCAGCTCCACGCGGTCTTTGTCCTCAAACGTTTCCGCCATGCTTGCCGCCATACGGTAATACTCGCCGTAGCTTTTCATGCCGTAGCTTCCGAATGCCTCGGTCGCCGTTTTCGCCTTACTCTCAAGTCCCGTACGGACGGCGGAGTAGTAATAGCTCGCAAAGCCTGCGCTCAAAAGAAGAACGCCGGCAAAAAGAAGAAGCAGCACAGGTACAACGGAGCTAAGCAGCCAGCGGCGGCGAAGTCCGTGTATTTGATGCAGCTTTCTCCCTGTCATACCGTGTGTCCCCCTCTCCTTTTATTTCGATCCGGCGGTCAAAAACCCCACTTGTAGCCATAGCCCCAAACAGTGTTGATATAAGTGGGGCTTTGTGCATTGTCCTCGATCTTCAATCGCAGGCGGCGGATGTTCACATCGACGATCTTCAGCTCCCCGATATAGTCGCGCCCCCAGACCTTGTCGAGGATCTCCTCGCGCGAGAGCGCCCTCCCCGGATTTTCCATAAACAGCTTCATCACTGAATACTCGACCTGCGTGAGCTTGATGCGCGCACCGTCTTTTTCAAGTGAACGGTTCCTGAGGTTCAGAACAAACGGCGGCTGGCTGATTTCGCCCGCGTCCGCCGTCTCTGTCTCTCCGCCTGCGCGGCGGAAGAGCGCGTCCACGCGCGCGGTCAGCTCGGCAGGGGAAAACGGCTTTGTCACATAGTCATCTGCGCCGGTCATTAGACCTGTGACCTTGTCCATCTCCTGTGAGCGGGCGGTAAGCATAATGATGCCGATCTTCGTATTTCCCGCACGGATGCGGCGGCAAACCTCAAACCCGTCGATGCCGGGAAGCATGATGTCGAGCAGCACCACACGCACGTCGGGATTTTCCCGAAGCCTTTCGAGTGCCTCCTCGCCGCTTTCCGCCTCCACGACTTCGTATCCGGCGCGGCGCAGATTGATGACGATAAATCCGCGGATGCTGGATTCATCCTCCAATACCAAAACCTTTTTCATCGCAATGCCTCACTTCCGTCAGTTGTCGCCGGTCGTCCATTCGGTCAAAATGAAGCTGAACGCGCCGCGAAGCTCCGTCTCGTCCATCGCGTAGTCAAAGTCGGCGTTACCCTTCAAAAACTCCGCCGCATGGACCGCCTCAAGCTGCCGCCCGAGAATGAACCGTTCGCCGCGCGCCGCCTTATATTCGCGCGAAGGACCCGTAAATGTATAGATGGCGAGAAAGTCGCTGAGCGTTCCGCTTTCCACATCACGCACAGAAAAGATGACAGTCGCCTCCTCGCCCGCACTGCTGCGCCGAACGGTAATGCGTCCATCCCAGTCCTCCGGCAGTGTCAAAAACCAGCCGTCTGTGCTGTTGTGATAGGTAAGCTTTTTCTGATGGCTTTTCCCTTCCGCATCGTAAGCACACCAGTGGATGCAGCTTTGCACCTCGGCATTCTCATCCGTTTGGAACGGTCGTGGCTGGGGCACCTCGGTCACACCGTCGCCATCCATATCCACGGCAAAAAGCCCCTGATACGGAAAAATAAGACTTGAAACGCCCGCCGCCGTACCCGGCGCGATGTTGTAGAGCCCGCCGCCTCGAAGAGCAAGAATGTCAGTCACCGCCTCGCTCTCGCCGGAAACGCCGGTCACAAAAAGCGCGCTCTCGCCCGTTTCAAGTACCCCCGGTGTCACTCGTCCGCGGTTGAGCTCTGCCATCGAGACGGAAAGGTTTTCCGTCGATATCAGCGTGGGTGACTCGTCCGTCCAGCGGTAGCAGTCTGCCGCGCACATCTCCTCATCGCTGCGGAAGACGACAAGCTCCAAAAATCCGTCGCCGTCAAAGTCACTCACGTTATATTTTGCATAGGTCGTCACAAGAAGGTCGGTCGGAGAAAAGTCTTTGACCGAGCAGACACTCAGCGCCTGCACATCGGCGCTCAAGCGCCAGCCGACAAGTATCTCACGCCAGCCGTCGCCGTTCATATCGGCATAATAGATGCTGTAGATCGCGCTGCCGCTCCCTTCGATCAGCGCGGCGGGAACATAGGAGTCACCCTCCTCGCGAAAAATATGGATCTTGAGGTTTTTCTCGTCGCCCGTGTTCCGCATGAACGCAACGGCCTCCGCCGTTTTGTCACCGTCAAGGTCGACCATCTGCACGGATTGGATATTGCTGCCCGAAAGCGGTGCGGCATACTCTGAGCCGCCGCTCAAAAGCGCGTCGATCTGCGATTCAAGCGCAGTGTACTCGGCAGGGAGCTTTGGCAGGGTGTAAAGCTCGTCCACCGATGACACACCGGCACAGCCGCAAAGCGTGAGCATCAGCACGATTGCCGATAAAATATGCAGTCTTTTCCAAAAGGATCTGCGCATCCGCCCGCCCCCTTTCGTAAATCATCTTTGACACTGTATTGTATCACAGTTTTTCTATCCTGTGTAGTCCCATGTTTTGTAAATCGCCCAAGCGCAGCGGGTTTTACATTGTGTTCACATTTTTCGACCATACAGCCGCATCTGCATTTTCCCTCTTGAATTTCGCCACCGCATCCGTTATAATGACATGGTCACACGCCGGTGTGATGGAATTGGTAGACGTAGTGGACTCAAAAGCCAGTACGTCTGACAGTCCGGCGTGCTATAAGAGTCTTGATTTTTCAAGGCTTTCGGGTTACAATCGAATACGTGGTTTTTGTGAGTTCTCTCCTAGTTCTCTCCGATCGAGAATTTTGGAGTTATCTCAATAAATGTGCCGGTGTGATGGAATTGGTAGACGTAGCGGATTCAAAATCCGCCGGGGGCGACTCCGTGTGGGTTCGAGTCCCACCACCGGCACCAATCAAAGAAACGCTTGATACCTCA
>JAFQUN010000068.1 GCA_017408525.1 Oscillospiraceae bacterium | reverse complement strand
CTCATCCAAAATGTTTTTGATGCTTAAATAGCTGCTGCGCAGTTTTATGATAAACTCCCTGTGGTGCAGGACACGCTCTTTTCCTTTTTGGATAGAGGCCTTTGACCCCTCCTGCAAAAGCTCACGGTTCTCCCAAAACCGTAAGCTTGCGTTTGCTTCTTTTTGCCAATAAGCCATAAACCTGTCTGCAAAACTTTCGCCCGGCTTTCGTTTTTCCAATGCGTACAGGCTTCCATAATGCTTTTTGTAGTCGTTTTCTTTATAGCTCAACTTACTGGGATCGTAGGGTGCTTTCATCAAATCGTTTATGAACGTGGCAAGTCTGCTGCGAAGCTCCTTTTGGTAATAGGTGAATGCCCACGCAAAGCAGATCATGACGGGATCGTAGTCATTCACGATCGGAGGCGGACACCCGTCTGATGCAACAGACGCAGCAACACCGGCAGTACCGGCAAAAACATCAACAAAGCGCGGCAGCTCCTTCAATGTCGTGCCTCGGCTCACCTGCCGCCCTGCCTCATGGTAGAGCTTTTTAATATTGGAGACGATGTATGGTTTTTTAACGCCGCTGCGGAAAGACCTGATCGCGGAGTAGGTGTCCGCTTCCGCAAACCTCCGAAATTGCGCCGAGATCCCCCACTTCCTGATGAGGTTTGCGGAAAGACCCAGTTCCTCCATGAATTCCTTGTCTTTAAAGTCGGCGCGAACAAGTATGTAAAAGCAGATCTTCTTAAAGAGCAAGGGGTAATAGCTGCGCCCGCTTTTGGTGGAATTCGTATAATTCTTATTTTGATGATATTGGTTCTTCCAGCTCCGAAGCCAGTCGACGTTTTTGAGAAACCCTTTCTGGACATGAGTATGAAACCCCCCAAAGAGGTCGTGAAGCATGGACTTCGGCCGGTAATAATTTCCAGCCAAAATTTTACTTATGTACGTTTCCTCCGCCGCCGACAGCTTCCCATACGGCTCGTAGGTCAAAAGTTCAAGCATCAGATCTCTCATCAAAAACCCCACCTTTTTGACAAGTATATCAAAAAACACGGAAATTTCTACCCCTCCGAGGCAATTTGAAACTTCGGTGTATTGTCCCCCAAGTTTTAAGCGATGGAGCTCGCGGAACAGCACGAAGGGAAGAGCGGTAAAATGCAGTGCAAGATCGACTTATAATTCTTTCCATATCCACTGGAAATTTGAGCCGCAATGGTGTATGATTTATATAATACCCGTTTTCCCAAGCCGGAAAGCAGCGGATGCCGCCTCTATCCGGTGCGCGCTTGAGACAAAAGAGGCAAACAGCTCCCCCAAAAATCATCAAAGAAACGGAGATGCCCCCTATGAGCAGACTGTTGATCCGCACCCCCAGTCAGGCTCAGGCGGTGGTGGACAATCTGTACGGCAACATGGAACGCCGTATTGCAGCTTCTCCTCCCGGTCTGTGCCCTGTGGATATGGCACTGAATTTTCTCAACCTGTGCCATGCCCAATCCTGCGGCAAATGTACGCCCTGCCGCATCGGTCTTGGACAGCTTTCCATCCTGCTCCGCCAGGTGCTTGACGGCGAAGCCACCATGACCACCCTGGATGTCATCCGGGACACGGCAAAAGCCATCGTGGATTCCACCGACTGCGCCATCGGCACCAATGCCGCCCGCCTGGTACTGGACGGTCTCGAGGGCTTCAAGGATGACTACATTTCCCACATCCGTGACAAGCATTGCCTCGGCTCGCTCCAAAATCCCGTTCCCTGCGTTGCGCTGTGCCCTGCCGGCGTGGATATCCCCGGCTACATCGCCCTTATTGCCGCGGGCCGTTTGGACGACGCTGTCAAGCTGATCCGCAAGGACAATCCCTGGCCGATCGCCTGCGCCTACATCTGCGAGCACCCCTGTGAGGCACGCTGCCGCCGCACCATGATGGATGCCCCCATGAACATCCGTGGTCTTAAAAAATATGCGGTCGACAACGCGGGCTTCGTTCCCAATCCCCCCTGCGCCGAAAAGACCGGCAAGAAGGTCGCCGTTGTCGGCGGCGGTCCCGGCGGTCTTTCTGCAGCGTACTATCTCACCCTCATGGGTCATGATGTGACCGTTTTCGAGCGCCACAAAAAGCTCGGCGGTATGCTCCGCTACGGTATCCCCGCCTACCGTTTCCCAAGGGAAAAGATCGACGAGGAGATCGCAAATATCCTCTCTGTCGGCATCACCGCGCATACCGGCGTGGATATTGGAAAGGACATTCCGTTTGACGAGCTGATGGCAAAGTACGACGCTTTGTATATTGCCATCGGCGCGCAAACCGACAAAAAGACCGGCATGCCCGGCGAGGACAGCGGCAACGTTATGTCCGCCGTGGAGATGCTGGGCAAGATCGGTGACGACGAAATGCCCGACTTTGCCGGTAAGAATGTGGTGGTCATCGGCGGCGGCAACGTCGCTATGGACGTGTGCCGCAGCTCCGTCCGTCTGGGTGCGAAAAAGGTCAGCTGCGTCTACCGCCGCCGTCAGGTGGATATGACCGCCCTTCCCGAGGAAGTGGAGGGCGCGCTGGCGGAGGGTGTGGAACTGCTCACGCTCCAGGCGCCCGTCCGCATCGAAGCCGACGCAAGCGGCAACGCCGTCGCGCTTTGGACGCAGCCGCAGGTCATCGGTCCCATGGACAACGCCTACCGCCCCCGTCCCATGAAGGCGGACCAGAGCGAAACCCGTATCGAAGCCGACCTCATTGTCCTTGCTATCGGTCAGGGCGTGGAAACGCACGGCTTCGAGCAGATGGGCATTGAGGTGAGCCACGGCTCGATCACCACCCACGCCGACAGCCGCCTGCCCAGCGGCGATGGAATCTTCGCCGGCGGCGACTGCGTCACAGGTCCCGCCACCGCCATTCGCGCCATTGCCGCCGGTAAGGTGGCAGCTGCCAATATTGACGAATACCTTGGCTTCCATCACGAGATCACGACCGACGTGGAAGTGCCCAAGCCCGCATTTAACAATAGACCGCCTCATGGCCGTGTAAATCTTCAGGAGCGCGAAGCCGGTGAGCGCAAGCACGACTTCTCCTGCATCGAGTGCGAGATGTCCCATCAGGAGGCACAGATCGAATCGACCCGCTGCCTGCGCTGTGATTACTTTGGCTATGGCAATTTCAAAGGAGGTCGGAACGAAAAATGGTAACTTTGAAAATAGATGGTCACCAGGTATCCGTTCCCGAGGGAACAACTATTCTCGACGCTGCAAAGCTCGTGAGCATCAAGATCCCCACGCTTTGTTATCTCAAGGAAGTCAACGAAATTGCCGCCTGCCGCATCTGTGTTGTGGAAGTGGAAGGGCTGGACCGTCTTGTTCCCGCCTGCACCGCAAAGGTCCACGAGGGCATGGTCGTTCACACCTGTACCGACAGGGTCAAGCGCACCCGCCGCATCAATCTGCGTCTGATCCTCTCCCAGCACAACAGCAACTGCCCTCTGTGCATCCGCAACGGGAACTGCACCCTTCAGGATCTGGCGCGGGACAACAACCTGATCTATAATCCTTACCCCAAAAACGTTCCCAATAGTCCCTGGTCGACCAGCAATTACATCATCCGTGACGAGAGCAAGTGCGTCAAATGTATGCGCTGCATTCAGGTCTGCGATAAGATCCAGGGCATGAACATCTGGGACGTTGTCGGCACCGGCAGCCGCACCACCGTTGGCGTGTCCCTCAACCGCACGCTGGCTGAGTCCGACTGCGCCCTTTGCGGTCAGTGCGTGACGCATTGTCCGGTCGGCGCCCTGCGCGGACGGGACGATATCCAGAGGGTCTACGCCGCGCTGAAAGACCCGGAGATCACGACCATCGTACAGGTCGCACCCGCTGTCCGCTCTGCATGGGCAGAAAATCTCGGCTTGACCCGAGAGCAGTCTACAACGGGCCGAATGGTCTCCGCGCTTCGCCGCCTCGGCTTTGATTACATCTTCGACACGAACTTCTCCGCAGACCTCACCATCATGGAAGAGGGCAGCGAGTTTATCGAGCGTTTTACGCATAAAGCCGACTACGCATGGCCCATGTTTACGTCCTGCTGCCCCGGCTGGGTGCGCTTCCTCAAGAGCCAGTACCCTGCGTTTACAGGCAACCTCTCGACCGCAAAATCTCCCCAGCAGATGTTCGGCGCTGTTGCCAAGAGCTATTTTGCGGAAAAAATGGGGCTTGATCCCCATAAGATCTGCGTGATCTCCGTCATGCCCTGCACCGCCAAAAAGAGCGAGTGTGCCCAGCCCAATCAGAACGACGCCTGCGGCGATCCGGATGTTGACTATGTCATCACCACGCGCGAGCTGGAGCGTATGCTCCGCGGCGACAACGTCGATCCCACGACCCTCCCCGAAAGCGAGTTTGATTCTCCGCTTGGCACCGGCACCGGCGCGGCTGTCGTCTTTGGCGCCACCGGCGGTGTTATGGACGCGGCGCTCCGCTCCGCCTACTATCTGGTCACCGGCTCCAACCCCGATCCCGACGCCTTCCGTCAGGTGCGCGGTATGGACGGCTGGAAGGAAGCATCCTTCACCATTCCCGGCGCCGGCGAGGTGAAGGTGGCTGTTGTCAGCGGCCTTGGCAACACCAGACGGCTGATGGAGGCGATCGACAAGGGTTGGGTAGAGTATGACTTCGTGGAAGTCATGGCGTGTCCCGGCGGCTGCGCCGGCGGCGGCGGCCAGCCCATCCACGATGGACAGGAGCTGGCAGAGGACCGCTCCGACATTTTGTGGGATCTCGACCACAATGCTGCCATCCGCTTCTCCCATGAAAATCCCGAAGTGCAGACACTGTATGCCGACTTCCTGGGAAAGCCCCTCGGTCACACGGCGCATCATCTGCTTCATACCGATCACACCGCATGGGAGATGCCCAAAAATCCCAGACTGAAGTGATGTGAGGGCAAATTTGCAGCGTCCGCCCTTCGTTCGACAGACCACAAAAACTTGAAAAAGGGGCAGCGCCGCATTCCCGACAGCAAAAAACGCCTCCGCACCATTTGGTGCGGAGGCGTTTTTATGTGTCCTCTTTGCTTCAATTCGCCGAGCGCAGCGCGGGAAGGATCATTCTGCTCATCACAGCAGCCGCTTCCGCGCGGGAGATGGATTTGAGCGGCAGGAAGCAAAGTCCGTTTCCGTCATCGCTTCCGTTGATGACGCCCGCGCGGACGAGAAGCTCGACCGCGTCGGCATAGCCGATATCCTGCGCGTCGGCAAAGGAGATCGTGCCGCGGATATCCGGCAGGACTTCCGCCGGCAGCGCCCTCGAGAGAATGTAGACAAATTGCTCGCGCGTGGCAGTCTTATCGTAGTCAAAAGACTCCGTCAGGATGCCGACCTCCTCCGCGAACGCGACATACGGCGCGTACCACGCCTCGCCCTCGGACGCTGTAAAGGAGATATCCTTTCCATAGTAGATATTGTGGAGCCTTGCTGCCATCGTGACAGTCTGGGCAACGGTGATCTCTCCGCGCGGAGAGAAACTGTCTCCGCCGACGCCGTTCATAAGACCGTACTCATAAACCGTTCTCACGTTGTCGCGGAACCAGTCGTTTGCCGCGACATCGCCAAAGGTTTCGTCGGTGTAGGCAAGCGTCTTTTGGAAATTGTCAAGACCCTCTTCCGTCGGCGTGTCGACGACCTCCTTCGCCTCGGTGTAGCGGTCACCGCACACCGAGCAGGTGTAGACCACGGAATCTTCCGTCTCCTGCGCGGCGTACTTGTGTTCGGTCACGGGAAGCTCCTTCGTCTCCTCCTCACCGCACACTGTGCATTCGCGCACGGTCTGACCCTTTTGCGTACAGGTCGAAGCGCGATTCGTTTCCCAATCGCCCCAGCTGTGTCCCTGCGCGCAGGGATCTTCTTCGGTCTCGTCGTCCGTTCCGAGGAAAACAATGCGCGTGGAGGGGAGGAAGTGCGGCTCGCCGTCGCCTTCCATCGTGGGCCACTCGATCGCGTTCCACTGGCTCTCGCTTCCCTGATAATAGACGGTTTTGAGGCTGTCGCAGCCATAGAAGGCGTCAAACTCGATGCTCTTGATGCTCTTGGGCAGCGTCACCGTCTCAAGTGCGGGGCAGTAATAAAACGCGCACCATGCGATCGTTTCCACGCCCTCTTCGACTTTGACTTCTTTCAAATTATCCGCGTATTCAAACGCCTTGCTGACATAGCGCACGCCGGACTTGATCACGATGCTTCTGACCTGCTCCAGCCAATCGTACCACGGGGGATTGACGCCGGTGCCGTAATGATACGCGGGCATCTCGCCGCTGCCGGATACGGTGAGCGTGCCGTTCGTGAAATTCCACGCAAGACCCTTGCCGAACTCGCCGCTCAAACCCGCTTCATCCTCGGAGCCTTCGTCGGTACCGAAGTAGATGATCGCGTTGGTGAGCGAGTGGTTGCCGTCACCGACGGTGATCTTCTCCCAGTCCGCTTCGCTGCCTTCGTAGTAGACGCTTGCAAGGTCATTGCAGCGAAGGAAGGCATAGTCGCCGATCTCGGTGACGCTCTTGGGGATGGTGATACTCTTGAGATAGGTATTTTCAAACGCGCCGGTGCCGATCGAAGTCACGGAATCGGGGATCGTGACCTCCGTAAGGGAGGTGTATTCGAACGCCCTGTACGGGATCTCGGTGATCGAATCGGGAAGGGAAACAGAGGTGAGCGAGGAGCAGCCGTTAAAAGCGTTTTTGCCGATCGAAGTCACGGAATCGGGGATCGTGACGCTCTTGAGGTCGACGCAATCGGCAAACGCGTCATCTCCGATCCTGGTGACAGAAGAGGGAATGGTCAGAGAGGTAAGCCCCTCACAGAAGGCAAAGGCTGCCGCGCCGATAGCGGTGACCGAGGAGGGGATCGTAAAGCTCTTGGCATCGGTGCGGGTGGGGAAGGTCTGCAAGACACCATCGACCACCGAATAGGGAAGCACGTCAATGTAGTGGTAAACCTCGTATGTCAGCGAGAGGTCAAAGTCATACCACTCCATATTCACGCCGTCGCCCTGAACAAGATCTCCTTTTTCCGAGCCGGCAGTACGGGCCCAGCACACGTCCACCAGCATCCAGCGGCTTCCGTTGTAGACCATGTTCCATTCGTGGTCACCTTTCGTCGAGCCGACATCCACACAGGGATTGCCCAAAATCTGCATCATCGCGTTGAACGCATTGGCGTAGCCGGAGCACTGGGCATACCCATCGGTCAAAACCTCGTATGCGTTGGCGTGCGTTATGCTCCCGCCATAGTAAATGTTCTCGGCAAGATATTTCGTGACCGCATAGATCTCCTCCTCGGCGGTCGTGCAATCAGCGGTGATCTCAAAGGCGAGATCTCTGACATATTCGTATTTCTCGTCGTCGAGCAGCGCAAACTCCTGCCGGATGTAATTGGAAAGCAAAAAGAGGTTCGGGTCGGCGGCGATGAAATTCTCGTAGCGCTCAAGATTATATTCCACGCGCTCGCGGGCATCGGGAGTAAGATCCGAGAGATCTATCCTGGTTTGCGTGGAGGACAGCGCCGACGCCGGCAGCGCGCCGAGCAGCATCGCCACGGTCAAGATAAGACACAGGTACCGTTTGAAAGTTTTCATAAGTTTTCCGTTCCTTTCTGTTGCCGCCCCGCAGGGGCTGTTCTGCTTTCCAAATTATAGGATGTGTGTCGAAGGCTTGTCAAGCGGGAAGGGACGCCCTTTGCGCTTCTCCCCGACGCGGTACAAGTAAAAACACCCGCCCTGTTTCACATGAAACAAGGCGGGTGCGAAAATGCGGCTTAATCCATGCGGACAAGCTCTTCGAGCTTCACACGGACACTTTCCATCGTCTCGCGGACGGAATCCATCGCCGCGACGATCTCCTCCGAACCGTTTGCAAGGACGCCTGTCTTTTCCTCCGCGATGCGGACGTTATCAACAAGCTGGTCGGTGCGCTTGAGGAGATTGCGCATCGCTTCTTTGATGTTCTCCTTCGTTTCGTTGCTCGCGCCGGCAGTCGTCGCCGAGTTTTCGGCAAGTGCCTTGATCTGCTCGGCAACAACGGAGAAGCCGCGACCGGCGGTACCGGCACGCGCCGCCTCGATAGACGCGTTGAGCGAGAGAAGGTTCGTTTCGCTTGCGATGCTGATGACGGCCTCGTTGTTCTTTTCCAGATCGTCCAGAAGAGTGTTGATCTCGGCAAACGCCTTTTCAAGGCTTTCGGCAAACTCCTTGATCTCAATGATCGAGGAGAAGAGCTCTTCATTGTCGGCGGCGTTCGTCTCGCACTGCGAGGCAACGGTCTCGACGGTCTTGTTGAGGCTTTCCGTATACTCGGTGAGCTGGTTCTGCGTTTCCATCTCGTGCGCGCGCGTCTCTTCGAGGCGTGCGTGCATGGCGGCAACATGCTCATGCTCTTCCTGCGCGACCTGCTTCATGTACTGCGCGCAGCTTCCCGCGTGGTTAAAGCCGTTGTGGATGGCGATCGCCATTCCCTCGCAGGTGGAGTAGCCGCAGCAGCCGCAGTTGATCTGGCGGCTTTCGAGCGTATCCTTTTTCATCGAGTGATAGATCTCGTTCATCTCACTCATCGACGGGTGCTTGATGGGACACTTGTCGCTCTTGTCGGAGTAGGCGCGGATGAAGTCGTCGAGATTCAACGACGAAAACGCCTTGTTGAGCTTTTTCAGGCGCTGCTTCGGGGTAAGGTTTCTGCCCCAGGCGGTCTTTTTGTCGTTGCGCTTGCTCTCCGCCTTGATCTTGCCGAGCGCGTAGTACGCGTTGTCGGTGCGTCCGATATCCTCCTCCACTGCCGTGCCGTACAGGCAGCCGCCGGCGCAGTTGAGCGCGTCGATAAAGAGGTACGGCGTCGTGCCGCCGGCGATGGCGCCCTTGTTGTGCTCAAGGTACTCATACATATGCTTTTCGCCCTCGATCTGGCGGATGAACACATCCTCGCCGAGCAGCCAGTACACGTTTTCCTTCAAGCCGCCGGGCATCGGGTAGATGGAACCGAGACCGTAGGGGATCTCGTCGGAGACGGGCTTGCCCTTGATGTTATGCTCGCGGACATATTTCATCAGGTGGTCAAACGTGACATTATACTCAACGTATCCTTTGGTATTGGGATCGTCGATCTCGTTTTTCTTGGCGATGCAGGGGCTGATGAAGGCGATCTTGTCGGTGATGCCGAGATACTTTTTTGCGTAGATCGCCGTACACATCATGGGGCTGTGGACCGGCATGAGCTTGCCGATCAGCTCCGGCGCATACTTTTCAATATAGCCGACAACGGCGGGGCAGGGCTGGGAAATGCCGCCGAGGAAGTTGTTTTTCGTGATGTAATTGATGTACGCCCAGGTGGTGATGTCCGCACCGAAGGAGACGCTCAGGATATGGTTCACGCCCATTTCCTTCAAGCCGCCGAGGACGGAGGCATACTCGCGGTAATAGTTCGCCTTGAATGCCGGCGCGGGGATGATGGAGATCTTCTCGCCGCGCTTGAGATCGGCGAAAAAGCGCTCCGTGTCGTCAACGAACTCTCTTGCGTGATGCTCGCACGCGTCAAAGCACGCACCGCAGGCGATGCAGCGGTTACCGTCGACGTGGACGACATTTTTCCCGTTCACCACCTTGGCAGAGTTCGCGCCAAGGCAGCTGCAAGGCTCAATGCAGCGGTTGCATCCCACGCACAGATCATTCGTGAATACCAGTTGATTCATGGCAATTCTCCTTAATTTCATAAAATGTACGAGTGGTGCAGCGTTTCTTTCGCTGCAAACGTTTCCAATCTCTTGCTATCTTATCATCTTTTCCAAGATATTGCAAGTCTTTTTGCCGGGAAATAAACAATTTCGACAAATTTCTGCAAAACAAGGGACGATATTGTTCAAAACGCAACTTGAAAAAAAGTCGAAATCTGTTTATACTGCAAAGAGCAACAACCGAAAAAGAGGGAATATTTATGAACAAAAAAGTCCGTTGGATCACCGAAACCGCCATCCTGCTCGCGCTGCTCGTCACGCTGCAGGCACTTACAAAACCGCTTGGGCAGCTTGTCACCGGCTCGTGCGTGAACGCGCTGCTTGCCATTGCGGCGCTTGTGGCAGGCACAGCCTCCGGCATCACCATCGCGCTCATCTCGCCGGTTTTGGCATTCCTGCTCGGCATCGCGCCGCAGGTTTTGACCGTTCCCGCCATCATGGTCGGAAACTGCGTGTATGTTGTTCTTTTGGCGCTGCTCGCCGACAAGAGCGGGAAAAACCTTGCCCGCCAGGCAGTCGCGTGGGTCACGGCAGCTGCCGCAAAGTTCGCCGTGCTGTATGCGGTCGTGGTTTGGCTCATCTGCGGCGTGATGGCACCGTCGCTCCTTGCTGCCGGCACGATGAAAGAGCCGATGCTCAAGGTGCTTCCGGCGACGTTTTCCTGGCCGCAGCTTGTCACCGCGCTCATCGGCGGCGCCGTCGCACTGGCGATCTTTCCGCTGCTGCGAAAGGCATTGAAAAAGTAAATCGCAAATTCGAGGCTTCCGCTTTTGCGGAAGCCTCTTTGCGTTGACGCACCGCCTGCGGAGGGCGTTTCGCGCCGCTCCGGCGCGAGGTTTTTTTGCTTTTCGATTACGGAAAACTCCGCAAAGGGACCGTTTCGCGCTTCCGGGCGCGAGCTTCTTTTTTGCTCCCGCCCAAAAAAGAAGCCAAAAAATGCGGCTTAAAAACCTGCGGTTTTTAAGAATTTCCCTTGCCCGCTTGTTTGTGCATCGATAAGCCTCGGCGCGTGGTAAATGAATCGACCATGCTTTTTTGCCTCGGGCGTTACGCCCTACATGGTGGTCAATGATGGAGAGTGCGATTCAAGTACAGCGCCTACCTTCGATAAACCTCGATGCTCAGGGTGGTTTTTAGCCCTCGGCTGCGTACTCCTGTCGTCCGGCGCGGATAGGCTTTCGATACAGATCCTTCTTGCTTTGCTGGCGCATATTGTGCGGTATGGGAGATGTTTCGTTGCTTCCACTTTGCGCCGTTTGGTATAGATAGAAGGAAAAGTTTCGTCTATCGCCTCCGTATGGGAGTGCTATCGGTACTCAAACAAAGGTAGGCGCGGTCGGTGAAACGAAAGCGTCATCATCAAGCAAAATTGGAGCGCGTAACGCGCGGAGAAAACCGCAGAGGCAAGTCCGATAAAGGGCGCCGAGACTTAGATAGGCAGGAGCAGTATAGCCGAGGGAAGTCTTTAGAAACCGCAGGTTTCTAAACTGACTTTTTTGGTGACTTTTTTATTCAGCGATAAAAAAGTCACTCGCCGCCGGAGCGGCGAAACAATCCCCTTGCAGACACTCGCTTCAACGCAAAAGGGACTGCGAAAGCAGTCCCTGTTTGTTTATCAGATGTCAAAAAGCCGTTTTCCATTTTCGGCGGTGGCAGCGACGACCGTTTCGGTGTCGACGCCCTTGATCTGGGCAAGACGCTCGGCAACAAGACGCACAAGCGAGCTGTCGTTTCGCTCGCCGCGGTGCGGCACGGGCGGCAGGTACGGCGCGTCCGTTTCGATCAAAATGCGATCGAGCGGCGCGATCTGCGCCGTCTCCACCGCGCGTCGCGCGTTTTTGTACGTCAGCGGCCCGTCAAAGCCGAGATACCACCCCATGTCAAGAAGGCGTTTTGCCATCTCGGCGCTGCCGGAGTAGCAGTGGAAAACGCCGCGCACGTTCGGAAACTCCGAAACGATCGCAAGGCAGTCCTCATGCGCGTCGCGGTCGTGGACGATGACCGGCAGCGACAGCTCCCGCGCGAGGGCAAGCTGTGCGCGAAAAACCTCGTGCTGCTTCTCGCGCGGCGGATTTTCCCCCCAATGGTAGTCCAATCCGATCTCGCCGATTGCGCGCACCTTCGGGTGCTTTGCAAGCTCGCGCAGCACATCGAGCGAAGCATCTTTGTACGGCGCGCAGTTTTCCGGGTGCCAGCCGACGGCGGCGTACACAAAATCGTACTTGTCGGCAAGCGCGACCGCTGTGCGCGACGAATCCTCGTCGCAGCCGGGGTTCAAGATCAACCCCACGCCCTCCTCCCGCATCCCGCGCAAAAGCGCGTCGCGGTCGGCATCGAAATGTTCGTCGTCGTAGTGGGCGTGCGTGTCAAACAAAAGCGCCATAGATCAGCAAAGCTTTGCGCCGGCAGGAATGGCGTCGTCGACCATGATGAGGTGCAGCTTTTCCTCGCCCTTTTCCTTGTGGACGGCGGAGATGAGCATACCGCACGATTCAAGTCCCATCATCTTGCGCGGCGGCAGGTTCACGATGGCAATGAGCGTCTTGCCGACAAGCTCTTCCGCCTTGTAGAACTTTGCGATGCCGGAGAGGATCTGGCGGTCGGTGCCAGAGCCGTCGTCGAGCGTGAAGCGCAGGAGCT
>JAFQUN010000067.1 GCA_017408525.1 Oscillospiraceae bacterium | reverse complement strand
TTTTCAAGCGCATCGACGATGGCGCAGGCATTATCGCGCCCGACACCGGCGTAGTTGATAACGAGCGTGCGCTCGTTTGCGTGTGCGGCAGAGTCTTCATAGTAGCGCGATAGAAAATTGACGGCGACCCCCTCGCGGGCAAGCGCCTGCGAGAGCTGCTCTTCCGTTTTGTCTGTTCGCACATGGATAAGAAAATGAAGCCCCGAGTCACCGGCGGAAACACGCAGACGCGGCGCGGCGGAGGAGCTTGCAAGCGCGCGCAGCAGCTCCTCACGGATGCCCTTATAGTACTTTCCCGCACGATTCAGGTGCTTTTCAAAATACCCCTCGTCGATAAATCGCGCGAGCGTGAGCTGCTCAAAAACCGGAACGGTGCAGGCGTAGAACGAAAGCTCCGCGCGGTAGCGCTCCATGAGAGGCTGCGGCAGGACCATATAGCTGATACGCAGCGACGGCGCCATTGTTTTGGAAAATGTGTTTATGTAAACCACCCGATGCGCACCGTCCAGGCTTTGCAGCGTAGGGATCGGGCGCGTGCCAAATCGAAACTCACTGTCATAGTCGTCTTCAAGGATGATGCGCCCCTCCCCTTCGCACGCCCACTGCAAAAGCTGCTGTCTGCGGCGCATAGGCGTAACGATGCCGGTGGGAAAGTGGTGCGTTGGCGAAAGATGCACGATGTCGGCGTGCGCGCTTTGCAGCGCGTCGATGCGGATACCCTCCCCGTCAAGTGAGATCGCGGAGAGAGCGACACCGTTTGCGTGGAGGATACGGCTGACCTTGCGGTATCCGGGGTCTTCGACCGCCCAGCGTTTTTCGCGTCCGACGAGCTGAATAAGAAGCTGGTAGAGGTACTCGGAGCCTGCGCCGATGATGATTTGTTCCGGCGAAACGTGCAGAGCGCGGAAGCGGTACAGGTATCCTGCGATGGCATTTCGCAGCTCCGGCGCTCCGTTGAAGGGCGTCTCGTCCAAAAGTGCGGTAGAGCTGTCGAGGATAACGCGGCGCATCAGCTTTGCCCATGTGGAAAACGGGAAGCACTCGGGCGTCGTGCTGCTGCGGGTGTAGTCGGCGAGCCATGTTTTTGGTGCGGCAATGCTTGCTGTCGGCATACTTGCGGACAGTTTCCGCTCGATACGTTCGACCTTCTCAACAAAGCAGCCGCTTTTGGGGACTGTGCGGACAAAGCCCTCGGCAATAAGCTGCGCATAGGCGTTTTCGACTGTCACCTTGCTCACATTCAAATGCTCCGCAAGCGCACGTTTGGACGGCAGACGTTCCCCTGCGTGCAGGACGCCGGAGAGGATGTCGTCTCGTATATTGCGGTAAAGCGCCTCATATAGCGGCAGCTTCGCATCTTTTTGAAGGTTATAAGTGAGCATAGATACCCTTTTCTTTCTTCCGTTTTAATTTTGCATTATGGCAGTGCCTGCCGCAGCTGCTTACGATCAGCGCGCCTGCCTCGGTCTGAGTACAGGTGGAATTGCATGGTCATTCGCCGTAAATAATCAATATCGTTTTCCCGGAATCATCGATAAACACATCCTGGCAGTTTCCAAGCGTTCCTTCCTTAGAGAAGGTCACGCGCATGATAAGCTCCTGACTGTCCTGTGCAAGAGTGATCGAATCATAGTCTATGGTACATTCATTTTTGGCAAGTTCAATCAAATCATCCAATCCGGAATACCGGCACGAAGAATCGTTTTTAAATCCGTCGGTTTTTACACCGGGATCATCCGGCTTGTAATTTTTAACCGTTTCAACATAAGAAAACTCCGTAACGGGAATTTGCGCTGTTTTTGCCGCGTCAGAGAGCTCCTTGCGGACAAACATCTTTCCTTCCCATTCCCATGCCCAATAGAGATAGTTTCTTTCCGGGTCACCCTTTATCTCATAGATATGGAAGATATGGTCACCGGATCTGATGATGCCGAGGTGTTTTCCCTTATCGGCACGGCTGTATGGAATATCGACGGAGGCACTTCCTCTGCTGATGTATGTAACGCCGTCTATGCGGAGAATATCCCACTCCGGACCCTCAACTGTGCCCACAGGCTTGTAATAGTTGAGCAAGAGGGCGGCAAGGATAATGAAAAGCAGAGTAAGATATATTTTTTTCATGCGAGAATCTCCGTTTCTATTTTACGGTTCGCAGTTCGGCAGTATTTGTAAGAGGGGTTGTTTCGCCGCTCCGGCGGCGAAACACCGCCTTTGACAAAGACTCTCTCACAGATCCCGCTTCGTTTCGAGCAAGTCGATTATCCGATACAACGCAAGGAAAAGTCCGCCGGCGGTCAGCAATACTCCAAAGGTGAGAAGATACTCCTTCTGCCACAGTATGTTTTTGCTCAACAGGGAAAAAGCGAGGGCAATTATTCCAAAAAAGAATAAAAGCGAGATGCCTAAAATCACTTTTGCGATGTGTTTTTTCATTATTGTTCCCCTTCCCTACTTTTTCTTTTCATCTGAAGAGTAGCCGATGGCGAAAACAAGGATGGAAATAAATAGCAGGATGATGCTTGCATAGAGGAGCGCCGCAAAGTTATCGGCAACGCCGAAGCAAAAGCACCAGATGCTTATGAGCATCAGAAATATGGCAAGCAGCATTTTTCTCATAGAGCGTTCCTCCTTTTTATCAGCCCCACATGACTACAAGATAAATGATAAATGCCAGATAAATCGCGGTCACAACAAGCCCACCGACAACGAGTGCCTTTTGAGAACTGTTCAGCGTTTTACGCTTGAAAATCAGAAGTGTGCCGCAGAGCAAAAAAATCAATGCACCGATGACCATTGTGATCTCGCTGACCAAAATATCAATAAAACCAAATCCCGAAAACATGCCAATTCCTCCTCTGTTTATCCTGATAACGGAGCGTTTTGCTGTCTCCTACTCCCACACATACTGCAAGTTGTAGCTCAATTCGTTCATCGCGCGGCGTGCTTCGAAGTCGGTAAAGTCCTCCCCTACAAGCTCCAGTGCCGCAAGGACTTCGTCCAAATGCGCGAGCACCTCGTCGGGTGCAAGAAGCATGTGATCGTAGAGGACATCGCAATTGTTGTACATCGCCCTGTTCCATCCGCCGCTGTCCGGAAGCATATACAGCGTATCCATGAACGCATAAAATACGGCGACCGAGCCCCAATATTGCCCAATGTAGCTCTCGTCGTTTATGTCCTTGAATTCTACATAATTTGCCAGATGCCCCGCGGCATCCTCCGCATAGCGCTGGCAGAGTTCTTCCATTCGGTCGTAATGCTCTTTGATCGCGCCGATCCACTGGCAAAAAAAGAATACCGTTGTTATCGCGAGGACGATGACCGCTTTTTTCATGGATAGTTCTCCGTTTCTCTGTTTTTCCATCATTCGATGACTTTCAATAAACTATTTCCAACATTTTACCATAGAAGAGCGGGAAAGTATATGGGAATATCATCTGCAAGGGGAATGTCTTTGCTGTCATCCGCGAACACGCACCGGAGCAGATCGCAAAAAAGGACACCCGCCTGTCGGCGGGTGTTCTTTTGAAAATGTGTACTTACTTCGCAGCCTTGGCAGCCTTGATCGCTTCGATCAGCATCGGGGTGACCTTGAACAGGTCGCCGCAGATACCGTAATCGGCGATCTCGAAGATGGGCGCAGTCTCGTTCTTGTTGACGGCGATGATGCACTCGGACTCCTGCATACCGGCCTTGTGCTGGATAGCACCGGAGATGCCGAGAGCGATGTAGACCTTCGGATGGACGGTCTTACCGGTCTGACCAACCTGGTGGTCAGCGGAGAGCCAGCCGGAGTCGATGGTCGCACGGGAGCCGCCGACGACGCCGCCGAGAACTTCGGCAAGCTCCTCGGCGAGCTTGATGCCGCCTTCAACGTCCTTGGAAATGCCGCGGCCGACAGAGACGATGTAATCGGCACCGATCAGGTCGACGAGCTTCTTGGCAGCCTTGACGACTTCGAGAACCTCGGTCTTGATGTCCTCAGCAGCGAGCTTGAACTCGGGACGGATGATCTCCACCGCGTTCGCCTTCGCCTCGTCGTAGGGGCGCTTCTTCATAACGCCGGGACGGACAGTTGCCATCGCAGGACGGAAGCGCGGGCAGACGATGGTTGCCATCAGGTGACCGCCGAATGCAGGACGGGTCATCTTCAGGTTCTTGTTCACGTCGAACAGCTTGCTCTCGAAGTTCATGTTGTCAACATCGAGAGAAGAGCCGGTGCGCAGGAAGTTGACATAGCCGTTCAGGTCAACGTCAAGGTGCGTGCAGTCGGCGCAAAGACCGGTGTGCAGACGCGCAGCGCAGCGCGGTGCGAGGTCACGACCGATATTGGAAGCACCGAAGAGCAGGATCTCGGGCTTGATGTCCTCGATCACGTCGCAGATGACCTTAGTATAAGCGTCGGTGGTGTAGTCCTTGAGCAGGGGGCTTTCGCACAGGTAGACCTTATCTGCGCCGTAGCCGCCCAGTTCCTTTGCGATGCCCTCGACATTGTCGCCGAGGAGGATGCCGCAAAGCTCAACGCCCAGCTCGTCCGCCAGCTTTCGACCTTCGGAGATCAGCTCAAAAGAGGTGGGCATCATCTTGCCCTGACGCTGCTCACAAAAGACCCAAACGTTCTTGAAAGCAGCAATATCAGCACTGTTGAAGTTAGAAGCCATTGTTCTTTCTCCTTTCGATCAAATGATGTGTTTCGCGGCGAGAAGACCGGCGAGCTTTTCGCAGGTATCCTTGTCGGCGCCTTCAAGCATCATGCCCACGCCCTTCTGCGGCGGGGTGAAGGACTTGAAGATGTTCGTGGGCGAGCCCTTCAAACCGATGGTATCCACCTCGATGAGGGGATGATCTTTGAGCTGCTCAAAGCCGAGGACGGTCATGGGCTTGCTGTACGCTTCAAACACACCATTGACGCTCATGTAGCGCGGAGTATTGAGCTCTTTGATGCAGGTGACAAGGCAGGGGGTCTTGACGCGGATGGTCATATAGCCGTCTTCGAGCATACGCTTGACGGTGACGGTATTGCCTTCCTTCTGGATGTCGGCAGCATAGGTGATCTGGGGCAGGTTCAGCTTTTCGCCGATCTGCGGACCGACCTGTGCCGTATCGCCGTCGATCGCCTGGCGGCCTGCGAAGAGGAGGTCGCCCTCTTCAAGACCGATGGTGTCGATCGCAGCAGCGAGGATCTGGCTCGTTGCAAAGGTGTCAGAGCCGCCGAACTCACGCGCGGAGACGAGATAACTCTCATCAACGCCCATGGCCATCAGCTCACGCAGCATACCCTCTGCCGGCGGGGGACCCATCGTGACAGCGACGACCTTGCAGCCGGTCTCATCCTTGAGCTTGAGGGCAGCTTCGACGGCGTTCATGTCGTCGGGGTTGGTAATGGTCTGCATCGAGGCGCGGTTGAGCGTGCCGTCGGGATTGACCGCGACCTTACCGGAGGTATCGGGAACCTGCTTAACGGTAACGATGATCTTCATGTCTTATTTACCTCCCTATCTCAATTCACGCCCAGGTACTTCGAGATGACCATGCGCTGGACCTCGGAAGTGCCTTCGTAGATCTCAGTGATCTTGGCGTCGCGCATCATGCGCTCGACCGGATATTCGCGGGTGTAGCCGTAGCCGCCGAACAGCTGAACAGCGCGGCGGGTAACATCGGAGGCGGACTCTGCCGCGTACAGCTTCGCCATCGCAGCATCCATCGAGTAATCCTCGTGGTTCTGCTTCTTTGTAGCAGCGGCGTAGACAAGATACTGCGCAGCCTGCATACGGGTGTGCATATCGGCAAGCTGGAACTGGGTGTTCTGGAACTGGGAGAGGCGCTTTTTGAACTGGATGCGCTCTTTGGTGTACTTGACAGCCTCGTTGATCGCGCCTTCGCCAAGGCCAAGGGCCTGGGAAGCGATACCGATACGGCCGCCGTCGAGCGTGCGCATCGCGATCTTGAAGCCGTCGCCTTCCTTGCCGAGCAGGTTCTCAGCCGGAACGATGCAGTCTTCAAAGATCAGGTCGCAGGTGGAGCTGCCGCGGATACCCATCTTCTTCTCGTGCTTACCGCAGGAGAAGCCGGGGAAGGACTTTTCAACGATAAATGCGGAAATGCCCTTGTTGCCCTTGGACTTATCGGTCATTGCGAAAACAACGAACGTTTCGGCGACAGTGCCGTTGGTGATAAAGCACTTCGAACCGTTAAGTACATAGTGGTCACCCTCGCGAACGGCGCTGGTCTGCTGACCGGAAGCGTCCGTACCGGCATTGGGTTCGGTCAGACCGAACGCACCGATCTTGCGGCCGGAAAGGAGGTCGGGCAGATACTTCATCTTCTGCTCCTCCGTACCGTTTTCAAAAATGGGGGCGCAGCACAAAGAGGTATGTGCCGAAACGATAACAGCCGTCGTACCGCAAACCTTGGCAAGTTCTTCAACGCAGATCGCATAGGTGAGAACATCGCCGCCGGCGCCGCCGTACTGCTTGGGGAAATAAATGCCCATCATACCGAGCTTGCCCATCTTTTCCACGGTCTCCATCGGGAAGCGCTCTTCCTCGTCGATCTCCTCGGCAAGGGGCTTCACTTCCGTCTCGGCAAATTCGCGGAACATTTTACGCGCAAGTTCCTGCTCTTTTGACAGATGAAAATCCATACTTGTCTTCTCCTTCATAATATTTGACGCACTCGCTTGATCGTCGAATTTTTCACAAACGTTTCTCAGAATGCATGACATTATTATAGCACCTGACGATAAATAAGCAAGAGAAACAAGCATTTCCCTTTCCGATTCGGCGTTTTATCTAAATTTAACCAGTAAGTTTTGTGACATTAACCGACATATTTCGCATTTTTGCAGGAATAGCTTCATCCTGTTAAAAGATGAACAAGGCAAAGCAAGCGTTCCCTATCCCCTTCCACTTCAGCTTCCTTGTCCACAATTTCTTTGCAAAGGGTGCGCTTCGCGCTTACGGCGCGGAATGCTCCCCACAGCAGAGACTATCGAAAACGAAAAGAGGGCATATCCCACCGAAAACGTTCATAGGAATGTAGCAACAGCACTGAATATCGGAGGGCAGCCTTATGAATACACAAAGCAGCATCTATCAGGACATCGCAACGCGCACGGCGGGCGATATCTATATCGGTGTCGTCGGTCCGGTGCGTACCGGAAAGTCTACATTTATCAAGCGTTTCATGGAATCACAGGTCATTCCCTACATCGACAACGTTTACCGCAAGGAGCGCGCCAAGGATGAGCTGCCGCAAAGCGGCTCGGGGCGAACCATCATGACTGCCGAACCGAAGTTTGTACCGGAGGAAGCGGTCGATGTTACACTTGCCGGCGGTGCTGCGCTTTCGGTACGGCTGATCGACTGCGTGGGTTATATGGTCAATGGTGCAGCGGGGCAGTTCGAGGAGGATGCGCCGCGCATGGTCACAACACCGTGGTATGACCACGAGATCCCGATGGCGGAGGCAGCAGAGATCGGCACAGAAAAAGTCATCCGCGAGCATTCGACCATCGGTATCGTCATCACGACCGACGGCACGATCACTGATATCCCACGCGAGGACTACATTGAGGCGGAAGAGCGCGTCATTGCGGAATTGCAGGAGATCGGAAAGCCGTTTATCGTTCTGCTCAACACGACAAACCCCGAATCCGAGCGTGCCAAAGCCATCTGCGAAGAGATATCCCGCCGTCATCAGGTGCGCTGCATCAGCGTAAATTGTCTTCTTCTCACCGAGGAGGATATCAGCGGCATCCTGCGCGAGGTGCTGTATGAATTTCCTCTTACGGAGCTTTCGATCTTTCTTCCGCCCTGGGTCGATGCGCTGCCGGGCGAACACGCCATCAAGCGCGCGGTCTGCGACGAGATCCGCGGGGCAACGCATGAGATGCGCTGCATCCGCGAGGCGGTGGAGATCGTTTCCAACCTCGGCACGCAGGAAATATTCGATGGTGCGGAGGTCACACGCATCGACCTTGGTATCGGATCTGTCGAAGCACAGCTCCGCCTGCCGCGCGCACTGTTCTATCGGACCTTGAGCGAGCGCTCCGGCTTTGAAATTGCCGATGACGGCGACCTGATGTCGCTTCTCACCGAGCTTGCCGGTGTCAAGCGCGAGTATGATAAGATCGCGCAGGCGCTTGCGGATGTGAAGGAAAAAGGGTACGGCATTGTCGTTCCGAGCGTTGGCGAGCTGATCCTTGAAGAGCCGGAGATCATGAAGCAGGGCGGACGCTACGGCATCCGTCTCAAGGCAAGCGCGCCGTCCATCCACATGATCCGTGCCGACATTGAAACTGCGGTTTCGCCCATTGTCGGAAATGAAAAGCAGTCTGAGGACATGGTGAACTATCTTTTGCAGGAATTTGAGGGCGACACAACGAAGATCTGGCAATCGAACATCTTCGGGCGCAGCTTTTACGAGATCGTCAGCGAGGATCTGCAGGCAAAGCTCAAGCGAATGCCCGACGACGCGCAGGGGAAGCTCCGTGAAACACTCCAGCGGATCATCAATGAAGGATCCGGAGGACTTATTTGCATCATATTATAATAAGGAAGCCCGCTGCCACGGCGGGCTTCCCCTTTGGTCCTTTGTCACAGCACCTGTAAAGCAATATCGCTTCACCGCTCCGGCGGCGGACTTTTTTCCTTTTGCCACAAATATCAGTTCCACGCGCATACGAGCGGAACATTCCCCTCCGTGAAACCATCGTTGTATAAAATGCAAAACAGAAAAAAAGGGGTGCTCCGCCATACAGGTGAAGCACCCCTTTTTGAAGTTTACGCTTTGAGGAACGGATCGTCGAGCTTTCCGAGGCGGCGGAGCATGGTCTTTTTGACCGCCTTGAAGATGTTCTCGTAGCCCGTGCAGCGGCAAAGGTGACCGCTGAGGAGCTTACGCAGCTCATCGTCGGAATAGTGCTTGCCGGACTCGAGGATCTCCACAGCCGTCATGATAAAGCCGGGCGTGCAGAAGCCGCACTGGATCGCCGTTTCATCGATGAACGCCTGCTGGATATCGCTCAGCTCACCCTCGGGACTGATGAGGCTTTCGAGCGTGCGGATGTTCTTGCCTTCCGCCCAAACGGCGAGATAGATGCAGGAGTTGAACGCCTCGCCATCGATGATGACGTTGCACGCGCCGCACTCACCGACCTCGCAGCCCTTCTTAACGGAGGTCAGGCGATAGTCGTTGCGGAGCATATCGGTCAAAGAGGCACGCACGTCCACCATGGTGGAGACCTCTTTCCCGTTGATCGTACAGGTGACGAGCTTATACTGCTGTGCCATTAGATCTCACCTCCTGCGAGCTTGATAGAGCAGACGAGGCAGCGCTTCGCCATTTCGACGGCGATGTGCTGACGGAACGCCTTGGACGCGCGCCAGGAGTCGCGCGGATTGATGTCGTTGAGGACTTCGGCGCCAAACTGCTCGACCGTTTCAAGGCTGACGCTCTTGCCGGCGGCATAGCGCTCGGCGCTTTCAGCGCGCATGGGAACGGGGCCTGCGACGCCGTAGGCGATGCGGGCGCGCTCGATCGTCTTCTTATCCGCGGAAAGGCGAACATTGACGCTGCAACCGAGGGTCGCAATGTCCATCGCGTTGCGCATAGCGTACTTGATGTAGTGACCGTAGGTGCCCTCGTAGCTCTCCTTGGGGATGATGATGGCGGTCTGGATCTCGTCGGGCTTGATATCGACCTGACCGGCCTTGATGTAGAATTCCTTGATGGGAACACGGCGAACGCCGTTCGAGCCGGTCAGCTCAACGATCGCCTCCCACGCGTGGAGCGTGGAAGCGGAGTCGGCGGAGGTCACACCGTTGCAGGTGTTGCCGCCGATGGTGCCGATGTTGCGGATCTGCGGACCGCCGACCATGTCGACTGCCTCGCCGAGGACGTTGCAGTACTTCTGAATGATGGGGTCGCGGGTGATGTGGGAAAAGCTGGTGAGGCTGCCGATACGGATCGCCTCGTTCTCGTCGATGGAAACACCGCGCATAGCGTCGATGCCGTAGATGGAGATAAGCTCCTTACCGGCACGCTTGCCCTCGCGCATCTGCACGAGAACGTCGGAACCGCCGGCGATGATCTGTGCTTCGGGATGCTCAATGCGAAGGCGCACCGCCTCTTCGACGCTGCCGGCTTCGTAGAGCGCTTTCATATCATACATGGCCGTTTACTTCTCCTCTCTCCAGAAATCACGGATCAGACCTTCCTCGCTGAACCGGTCGAACAGAACGTGCGGGGTCATAGGCGCACGGTTGACGCCAACGCCCGTTGCGTTGAAGACCGCATTGCGGATCGCCGGTGCGCCGGAGCAGGCGGGCGGCTCGCCGAGCGCCTTCGTGCCGAACGCGGAGGTCGGCTCGTAGTTTTCGACGAACTGCGCTTCCAGGTGCGGGTGATCCATAAAGGTCGAAAGCTTGTAGTCAAGCAGGTTGTTGTTGAGGGGCTTGCCCGTCTTCTCGTCGAAGAGGAGCTGCTCGCTCACGCCGTAGCCGATCGCCATGGACATACCGCCGTGGACCTGCGCTTCGGCAAGAGCGGGGTTGATGAGCTTGCCGCAGTCGTGGACATTGATAATGTCGAGGACTTTGACCTTGCACATGGGGATATCGACCTCGACCTCGGCAAAGGTGCAGCCGAAGGAATAGGCGTTGTTTTTGATCTGGTAGGTGCTCTCGGCGGAAAGATGCTCACTGTGCGTAAGGCTGTAAAGCGCTTCGGTGGCAAGCTCGCCAAGGCTCATCAGAACACGACCGTCGGTCGTGCGGACGATGTTGCCCTCTTCGATATCGAGGTTGTAGACTGCCTGACGCGTCAGCTCGCAAGCGTACTTCAAGATACGCTCTTTAAGCAGAAGACCCGTCTGACGGATGGAGAAGCCGGCGGTGTACGTCTGGCGGGAAGCGTAAGCACCCGTACCAAACGGCGTAACGTCGGTATCCTGGCAGGAAACAACGTGGACGTCCTTATAATCGGCAAGACCGATGACGTCAGCAGTCATCTGCGCGTAGGCAGTGTCGGCGCCCTGACCGATTTCCGTCTCACCGACCTGCACCTGCACGCTGCCGTCCTGGTTGAGGATCATGCGGCAGGAGGAAGTCTCGAGCGAAATGGGCCAAACGGCGGTGTTGTACCAGAACGCGGCAACACCGATACCACGGCGGACAGGACCGGTCTGCTTTGCGTACTCAGCGACCTTGCGGTCATAGTCGAGGTACGCCTTGCCCTTTTCAAGGCACTGAACATACGAGTCGTCATACAGCTCGTTCTTGGAGAAGCCGTCGCGGTAGCCCTTCTTCATGATGTTCTTGAAGCGGAACTCCAGCGGATCGACGCCGAGCGCACGGGCGCAGTCGTCGATATGGCACTCACCCGCCCACATAGCCTGCGGGATACCGTAGCCGCGCATCGCGCCGGCAACGGACTTGTTGGTGAAGACGGTATATGCGTCGCCCTCAACGTTGGGGCAGGGATACTGCTGCGGGAACGCGCCCATGCCCTTGGCAACGATGCCGTGACCGTGGGAAGCGTAGGCACCCTGATCGGAGAAGCACTCGATCTTGCGCGCGACGAACGTGCCGTCAGGACGCATATAGGAGATAATGTGGGTGCGGATGGCGTGGCGGACGCGGTTGCTCACGAACGTATCCTCACGGGGAACGTCGAGCTTGACGAGACGACCGCCGACCTGCGTGGTAAGGTAGGCACAAAGCGGCTCATACAAAGCGTCCTGCTTGTTGCCGAAGCCACCGCCGATGTAGGGCTTGACAAGACGCACCTTGCCCCAGGGAATCCCCAGCGCCTGACCGCAGATGCGGCGGGTGATGTGCGGGATCTGGGTGGAAGAAACGACGACGACCTGTCCGTTTTCTTCGTATGCGTAGCAGATGTGGTTTTCGATGTGGCAGTGCTGCACGGTGGGGGTATCATACCAACCCTCCACGCAGATAAGACCCTCTTCCTTCCGCGCGGACTCATAATCGCCGTTGCGGATGGTGGTGTGGTTGAGGATATTGTTCTTAAACTTCTCGTGAAGCTGCGGCGCGCCGTCCTCCATCGCCTTCTGCACGTCGAGAACAAAGGGAAGCTCCTCATACTCGATCTTGATAAGGCGCGCGGCCTGCGCGGCGGCGACCTCGTTTTCCGCGACGACGGCGGCGACATCGTCACCGTAGAAACGGACGTGCGAAGTCAAAAGGAGACGGTCGGCAACGTCCTGATGATGAGGATCGGTCGACCAGGGGTGTCCTGCGGTGGGGAACTTGATGTCCGGCACATCAAAGCACGTCACGATCTTGACGACGCCGGGAACCTTGGACGCAGCCTCGATGTCGATGCTCTTAACGACACCGTGTGCCACGGTGGAATGGACCACACGGGCGATCAGCGCGCCCTTGTCGCAGCGGTCATCCGTGTATCTGGCGCGGCCCGTTGCTTTGTCGAACGCATCGACACGCGCCACGCTCTTGCCAACGTTTGACATATGTACCAACCTCCTGTTTCAACAATGCGGACGAGCCGCGCACGGCACTCGTGCGGACTTCCGCCTGTAACTCATTTAGTAGTATAGCACATCATTTCCCCAATTCAAAGTATTTTTCGTGAAAAAAACAAAAAATTTTTGGGAATGAAAAAAAATTATTTGTATTTTCGATAACTGCTGCGTAAACGCGACGCTGTCTGCGCATGATAAGAGAACATTGTCTGAAAAAAACGCTTCGTTGACGGCACAGCACATCTTTGTTAAACTGTGTGCAGCGATCCCGTAAGGAGGATACGATTATGGACGGCGGCAAAAACACACTTTCGATCGGCTGCGTGGTGATGGCGGCAGGAAACGCAAAACGCTTTGGTGCAAACAAACTTCTTGAGGAGTTCGAGGGCAAGTCCCTTATCCATCGCGCACTGGAAGCCGTTCCCGCGCACAGGTTCTGCTCCGTCACCGTTGTGGCGCAGCACGCACCGGTCGTCAATCTTGCAAAAGATTTCGGCTTTTCGGTCATCGAAAATAACAACAGCGGGCTCGGGCTTTCCCACACTGTCCGGCTTGGAACACAGGCGCTTGCACCCCGGTGTGATGCGATCATGTATCTTGTTGCCGACCAGCCGCTCCTGCGGCGCGAAAGCGTCGAGGCGGCGCTCGACTTTTTCTGCGCGCACAGCGACCGCATCATCGCAATGAAAAGCGGCGATCGGCGTGGAAACCCGTGCATCTTCCCTGCCCGCTTTTTCGATGAGCTGATGGCGCTGACCGGCGACCACGGCGGGCGCAGCGTCATCGAGGCGCACGAGGACGCGCTGGAGCTGTTCACGCTTGACGAAAAAGAGCTTATTGATGTCGATACACGCGAGTCATTCGAGTCCCTCAAAAAAGAAGCTTGATTTCTTCAAAGAAAGGCCATCGGCTCTGCCGATAGCCTTTCTCTTATTTATTCTTCTGATACAGTGTCCAAAGCCCCTCCATAAGAAGGTACTTGTCATAAATGATCTCATTTTTGCAGTAGCGCACGATGATCGCCGCGTTGCCGCCTGTCGCAACAACAGTCGGTTTCTGCTCGGAGTACGCCTCGCGCAGCCGGTCGATCACGCCGTCGAGCCTCGACGCCGTGCCGTAGACGATGCCCGCGCACATACTGTCGACCGTGTTCTTGCCGATGACCGCCTTCGGCGCGCGCAGCGAGATATCGGGGAGCTGCGCCGTGCGACCCGAGAGCGCATCGAGCGAGATGCGGACGCCCGGAAAGATCATCCCGCCCTCGTAGGTGCGCTGCGCCGAGATGTAGGAGATGGTCGTCGCCGTTCCCATGTCGATAACGATGATAGGCGCAGGGTATTTATTGAGCGCAGAAACGGCATCAGTCACGATGTCGGCGCCAAGCTGCGCGGCGCTGTCCATACGGATATTCAGCCCACTCTTGATCCCCGGTCCTACGACCATCGGCGGCTTCCCGAAAAGACGGGTGAGCGCCTTTTCCGTATTAAAATTAAGCGGTGGCACGACGCTTGAAAGGATCGCGCCCGTGACAGTTTTGATGTCCTCATCATAAAGACGAAAGATATTCATAAGGTCGATGGCGATCTGATCCGCTGTTTTGCCGCTGTCCGTTTCAAGCGAGGAAAGAAAACGCAGTGTCCCCTTCTCGTCAAAAAGTCCCGTTGAGACGGTGGAATTTCCGATATCCATTGCAAGAAGCATGGGAGCACCTCCTTTTTCTCTCGTGCATCGTAGCACAGATCCGATTTTTTCGCAATACTCTTGCATTTCTTCTCTTTTTGTTTTGCCTTTGGACCGCACCTGCAAAGAAGCTCTTCCACATTTCGACACGGCAGTTCTCTTTTTCTGATGTTTACAAAACGTTCATTTTCGCGTCAAACTTTTGCAACAAAGCTATGGTAGATTATACTTGCGCTAAACAATAACTGTCCGCCTTTAGCGCACCTGCCGCAGCCGCGGCGGAAGACGGACAGACCACTTACCCACCGTCTGCTGACGGTTTTCCATACTCCCTCTTTTTTCCTCTCTTTTGCGAAAACGCCGCCGCCAAAACGGCGGCATTTTCGCGTCTCCAGATCCTTTTACCGCAAACAGTGTAAAGCAATTTCCCATCACAGAAAAAGTGGCGCCGTCAATGACGGCGCCACTTTTTATATCACTTACTTCTTCGCGTAAGGCGTGTTCTTGAGCGGCAGCTCCGTACGCAGCTCACCGTCAAGACGGCGGTACGCGTCCGCGATCGCGGGCGCGGTGGGGATAGACGTGATCTCACCGATACCGATGGCACCGCAGGCAACGTTCAGACCCGGCTTATCGACAACGATCGCCTCGATCTCAGGGATCTGGTTGGCCTTGAAAAGACCGAGCATACCGTACTTTGCGGTAGGCTTGCAGTTGTCGTCGATGGGATACTTCTCCGTGAGCGCGTAGCCGAGCGACATCACGACGCCGCCTTCGATCTGACCTTCGCAGCTGAGCGGATTGACAGCCCTGCCGACATCGTGCGCGGCGATCATCTTCTCCACGCGGCCGGATTCCTTGTCGAGGATGCACACCTGCGTGGCGTAGCCGTATGCAACGTGGGAAACAGGGTTGGGAACATCCGCACCGAGCGGATCGGTCTTTGCAAGATACTCACCGTAGAACTCCTGACCGACAAGATCGGCAAGCGTCTTTCCGACGTAGGCTTCGTTGAACTTCTCGCAGGCGCGGCGGCAGGCCTCACCCGTCACGAGCGTCTGGCGCGAGCCGGAGGTATCGCCGGAGTCGGGGGCGATCCATGTGTTGGAACGCTCGTACACGATGTCGTCGCGCCCCAGCGGCGTATTGGTGCAGATCATCTGCACCAGCACCGTGCCAAGACCCTGACCGATGCAGGAAGCGCCGGTGTAGATATGCAGCTTCTTGTCATCCTCGACGATCAGCTTGCAGCGTCCCCAGTCGGGAAGACCAACGCCGACGCCGGAGTTTTTCATCGCGCAGGCGATGCCGACCGGCTTACCGGCAGCGACTGCCGCGTCGTACTGCTCGCGGACAGCCTCAAGCGTCTCAACAAGACCGGTGGACTCATCGACGATCTGACCGTTGGGCAGCACGCCGCCCGGACGGATGGCGTTGCGGTATCTGATCTCCCACGGAGAAATGCCGACAATGTCCGCCATTTCGTTCAAAAGCGATTCGGTCGCAAAGCAGGTCTGCGTCACACCGAAGCCGCGGAACGCACCTGCGGGAGGATTGTTGGTATAATATGCCGTGCCCTCGATCTCAAAATTCTCATAGGCATACGGACCTGCCGCGTGGGTGCAGGCACGCTCGAGCACGGGACCGCCGAGGGAAGCGAACGCGCCCGTATCGGACACAACGCGTGCCTTGACGCCCTGAATGATACCGTTTTCGTCACAGCCCATCGTAAATTCCATATCCATCGGGTGACGCTTGGGATGGATGAGGATGGATTCCGCACGGGAGAGCTTGACCTTCACCGGCACGCGCGCGACATAAGCGATGAGCGCTGCGTGGTGCTGCACAGACATATCCTCCTTGCCGCCGAAGCCGCCGCCAACGAGCTGGTTTTCGACCTCGCACTGCTCATGCGGAACGCCGAGCATCGACGCGCACTCGTGCAGCGTGGTGTGAGCGCTCTGGTCGGTGGTCAGAAGACGGACACCGCCGTTTTCGATCGGGTATGCAACGCAGCACTCCGGCTCGAGGAACGCGTGCTCCGTCCAGGGGGTGTGGAACTTGCGGGTAATAACGTGCTTTGCGTTTCGGATAGCCTCTTCGGCGTTGCCGCGGGAGACGTGCTTGTACGCCTGCACATTGTCCTTGTCCGTTTCGAAGACGAGCGGCGCATTGGGTGCAGCGGCCTCTTCGGGATTGTGGACAGCGGGAAGCACCTCGTACTCAACGCGCACGAGCTTTTTCGCCTCTTCCAGCGTCTTCTGGTCACGCGCGCACACGAGCGCGATCGCATCACCGAGATAGTGCGTGATCTCACCGACAGGGATGAGCGTGGGCTGGTCCTTCTTGATATGACCGACGTAGTTCTTGCCGGGGATATCCTCTGCCGTCAAAACGCAGACAACACCCTCAAGTGCCTTCGCTTCTTCCGTGTGGATAGCAAGCACACGCGCGCGCGGATGCTCACTGCGGACGGCGCTGCCGTAGCACATGCCGTCGATGTACCAGTCATCGGGATACTTGCCGTAGCCCTGTACCTTTTCAGGAACGTCCAGACGCTGCATACGCGAGCCGATCTGCCAGTCATCTGCCGAAGGCTTGGGAATGCGTCCCTCGCGGAAGATCTTCGCCGCAAGCAGGATACCGTCAATGATCTTGACATAGCCGGTGCAGCGGCAGATGTTGTTGCGGATAGCAAACGCCGCCTCCTCGCGCGTGGGGTCGGGATTGACATCCAAAAGACCCTTCGCGGAGATGATCATGCCCGGGATGCAGAAGCCGCACTGCACAGCGCCGGCTTCACCGAAAGCATAGGTATAGACTTCCTTCTCGAAATCGGAAAGACCCTCAACGGTGATGATGCTCTTTCCTTCCAGCTTGTCGGTGGAAACGACACACGCCTTGGTCGCCTTACCGTCGATAAGTACATGGCAGGTGCCGCACGCACCCTCGCTGCAGCCGTCCTTGACGGAGGTAAGGTGCATCTCGTCACGCAGATAGCGGATGAGCTTTTGGTTTTGCTCGACGGTCACGTTCTGACCGTTCACAACAAAGGTTGCCATATCAAAACTCCTTTTCAGTCGAAATGTATGGATTGCCTTGTCACCACGGGGTCTTTGGAAAAGCACCTCGTGCAGATTGCTTCCATAGTATTCTTATTCTACATCGTTTTTTTATCGGATGCAACTATAAATCTGCAAAGATGATAAAATTTTCGCGCAATATGCACAAAGGCTTTTCTTCTATTTTGGCTTTTGCTTTGCGGCATCCCCTGCGGAGAAGTTTGTTTCGCCGCTCCGGCGGCGCGGCACTTTTTTAATTTTCTTTTGACGCACTACCTACAAGGGGAGGGTTCCGCGCCTACGGCTCTGAGTTCATTTTTCCCGACGAGGAAAAAGGAACCAAAAAGTCGGCTTAAAAACCTACGGTTTTTAAGGATTTCCCTTTGTTCTATTGCAAGTGCAGATATAATTCTCGGCGCATGGTCAACGAATTTGTCTCTGCCGTTTCCTCCGCGCGTTACGCGCTGCTTTTTTGTTTGTTGCGTATGCTTGCGCCTCAACGGGAGCGCCTATCTTTCATAAACACCGATGGCGCGAGGGGGGTTTGTAGCCTTCTACTGCGTGCGTCGCAGACAAAGGCTCCCCTGTGTAAGGGGAGCTGTCTGCCGCAAGGCAGACTGAGGGGTTGTAGCAGTCTGCATGGTCAATCCCCCCGCCCCTTCGGGGCACCTCCCTTTACACAAGGGAGGCTTTGGTACCATGCGGCAACGCAGTGCCATCGGAACTCAAACCGCAGTAGGCGCGGCTGTAAAGACGCAAGCATTGCAACAAACAAAAAAGCAGCGCGTAACGCGCGGAGAAAGAAGCAGAAACAAATCCGACAAAGTGCGCCGTGGCTTTCCTTGGCAGTCGCAGTATAGCGTAAGGGAATTTCTTAAAAACCATAGGTTTTTAAGCCGGTTTTTGGTCCCTTTTTGACGGCGCAAAAAGGGACCCGCGCCGGAGCGCGGAATATCCTCTTGCAGGGGGCATCGCAAAGAAAAAACCGAAATAGAAGAAGCTCGCCGCCAGTGCGGAGAAACAAAACCTTTTCCAAGAAGCACCGCAAAGCAAAAAGAAGAAGATATCCCCAAATCGAGGATATCCCTCCCTCATTCCCCCATCTCATCCGGATACGCCTTTGCATCCGCATCGATCGGACCATGCACTCTTTCAAATTCAGCGATATGCTGCCTGATGAGCATCTCGATTTCCTTATTCTTTGTCCTGCCGTGATACTCGGCGACAAATTCGAGCTTTTTGAGAAGCAGCGCACTCACACGCAATGTATAACGTGGTAAATTATCTTTCAAGCGAGACATCCTCCCTTTCCATTTGACAAAAATAAGATGTCACACTATAATCAAAAGTAGTCGTTTTGACGCATATATGACGCATTATTTTTTGGAGGTGATTTTTTGTCTCTATATCAGGGGATCATGCAGCAGATCATCGCGCGTGAGGTCATGGCAAGTATGGAGTCTGCGGACCGCACAGCACTGGTACATGATGCCGCATATCAATCACTTTGCCGCATCAGCGAGATACTTGATGACAAAGCGCTTGACGACCCCGAATGTTTTCAGCGCATCGAAAAGATCGTTTCCGTGTTTGAGTCTCTCGGCTGCGCCACTTCCCGCCACGAGCATTGAAAATCTCATTATAAAAAGGGACTGCGAAAGCAGTCCCTCTCAACCTGTCGAAAAAGGTCTCACCGAGTTTCGCGCCACCGGCGCGAAATAAAGCAAAACCATTTTCTCCGGCGGCGTGTACGTCGGAGAAAATACTTCTCGCCCCGCAAACGTGCGAGCAAAGCGAGTGCGATGCAGCGGGGCGCAAAAATCTCGAAGAAGATGCAGGGCATCTTCTTCGAGGAAGAAAAAAAGGGACTGCCTTCGGCAGTCCCTTTCAAAATCTTTACTTAAAGCTGTCTTTGAGCGAAACGCTGCGGTTGAAGACGATCTTCTCCCCTGTCGTATCCTTATTGTCAAGGCAGAAGTAACCAAGACGCATGAACTGATACGACGGCGCGGTGCGTCCGCTGCGCTCGCTTGCCGCATATTCGGCAGCGATCTTCTTCATTCTCGCTTCGACCTTGCAGCCGGTAAGCACGCTCAGCGAATCGGGATTCAGGCACTCCAGGAAGTCCTTGTCCGCCGCATCGGGCGCGGGATCGCTGAAAAGATAATCGTACAGGCGCACCTCTGCATCGACAGCCGTTTCGGCATCGACCCAGTGGATCGTCGCGCCCTTTACCTTGCGTCCGTCGGCAGGATTTCCGCCGTGCGATTCGGGATCGTACTCGGCGTAAACCTCGACAACGTTCCCCTCCTCATCCTTCTTGCAGCCGGTGCAGGTAACAAGATACGCACCTTTAAGGCGCACCTCGTTTCCAGGATAAAGACGCTTATACTTGGGGATAGGCGTTTCCATGAAATCGTCCGCCTCGACCCAAAGCTCACGGCTGAACGACACCTCGTGCGTGCCGGCGTTCTCGTCGGTCGGATTGTTCTCCACATCGAACGTTTCGCTCTTGCCCTCGGGGTAGTTCGTAATGACGAGCTTCACAGGATGCAGCACCGCCATCGTGCGCTCGGCGGTCGCGTTGAGGTCTTCGCGCAGGCAATGCTCCAGGAACGAATACTCGATGGTCGACGGCGCTTTCGCAACGCCGATGCGCTCGCAGAACGAACGGATGGACGCGGCGGTATAACCTCTGCGGCGCAGACCGCACAGCGTCGGCATACGCGGATCATCCCAGCCGGAAACGCGTCCCGTTTCGACGAGCTGGCGCAGCTTGCGCTTGGACATAACGGTGTAGTTGATGCCAAGGCGCGCAAATTCGATCTGGCGCGGCTTGTGATACGGGATCGAAACATTGCTCACGACCCAGTCATAGAGCGGACGGTGCTCCTCATACTCGAGTGAGCACAGCGAGTGCGTGATGCCTTCGAGCGCATCCTGAATGGGGTGTGCAAAGTCATACATCGGGAACAGGCAGTATTTCGTACCCTGACGGTGATGCTCAATGTGGCGGATACGGTAGAGCACGGGGTCGCGCATATTGAAGTTGCCGGAGGCAAGGTCGATCTTCGCACGCAGCGTGTACTTTCCCTCCGGAAACTCCCCTGCCGCCATGCGCTCAAAAAGGTCAAGATTCTCTTCGATCGGGCGGTCACGGTACGGACTTGTCGCACTCACGCCGATCTCGCCGCGGTTTGCACGAAACTCCTCGGGTGTAAGCTCGCACACATACGCAAGCCCCTTCTTGATAAGCTCGATGGCGTACTCATACGTCTTGTCAAAATAGTCGCTGCCATAGAAAAAGCGGTCGCCCCAGTCAAAACCGAGCCAGTGGATATCCTCCTGAATGGCGTCGACAAACTCGGTATCCTCCTTAGCGGGATTGGTGTCGTCCATACGCAGGTTGCAGATACCTCCAAACTTTTCAGCCGTGCCAAAATCGATGATCAGCGCCTTGCAGTGACCGATATGCAAATAGCCGTTCGGCTCGGGCGGAAAGCGGGTATGGACCTGCATCCCCTCAAATTGACCACCCTTTGCGATATCCTCCTCAATAAAATTGTGGATAAAATTTTTCGCTTCGGCGGCTTCTTCACTCATCGCAGCCTTTACCTCTTCAGCCATGTCGTTCCATTCCTCTCTGTGTAAACTATGTAAAGCGATATCGCATTACAGACAAAGCATCTCATCCGTGCAGCAAAACCGCGCGCCGCGTCCTCTCACGGCGCAAGAACAGGGATATTATACAGAACAACACGCAAAAAAGCAAGCTTTTCCCAAATCCGCAGCTCTTTTTCACTAAAATGCGCCGCGCACAGCAAGCTCGGAGATCACACCCGAAAGCGTCCTCGGTGTCACGCAGCTGCGAACGAGCAGCGTCAATACGCCCACGATCTTCTCATACGATGTCGTAAGGTGCAGCGCAGCAGCGCGCTCTCCGTCAGAGGAAACGAGCTTTACGCCGAATGTCTCCTCCCCGCTTTGAAACGCCCCTAAATTTTCAACCAGAAGATAGTATTCGTACCAGCACCCCACATCGCCGCGCTGAGTAAAAAGAAGCTCGCACATCCGCATCCCTTCCTCTCAAAGAGCCTCCCTGCAAGGATAGCACGGCAAAAAGACTGCGCTTGTCGAACTTTGTCGAAGCGGAAAAATTTGCGCGGGCAGCACGATGCGCCGCCCGCACAGACTCAGTCCAATCTATCAAACTCTTCTTTTGTCATCAAAAGGTTCAAAACCTCCAAAAGAGCCTTGCTCGATAAATGCTGCGGAAGTGACAGTTTTTTCAAAAACGCTTCGCGCCGCACGCTGCTGCCCGCGCCGATGAGTCCTTTTTCAAGGAGATCACCGCTTTTGATACCCCCGCGCGGAAAGGATGCTTCCTCCCCCTCAAACGTAGCCCCTGCGGCGCGGAGGGCATCAAGCAAAACCTCACGACTCATCCCCTCCACGCCGAGCTTTCCTTCCTTGCCCGCTTTTCTCTTGCGGCGCTCCTTTCCGTACACATCGGGTATATACGCATGCTTTACAAGCTCGCGCGGCAGCGCACCTTTGAGATGATTGCGGATCATAAATCCCGCGCCGTCGCTGTCAGTAAACACGATCAGACCGCGCTCATCGGCAAGGCGGCGAAAAAAGGCAATGCGCTGCGCATCGTCAAACACGCGAAAGCCGCCCGTCTCCACGATCGTCGCATCGACGACCTGCGAGAGCGTATTTTTATCATACCGTCCCTCAACAACGATGACCTCCCGAACTCTCGGTTTCATTTCCGCACCCCCTGTGCAAGACGCATCAAAAAGAGCTTGAGCTCACCCTCGCTGTCAAAGCCCTTCTCGCTTTTCATCCGCACATCTATCTCACCGCAAAGCCGCACGCTCTCACAGCACCACTCACGCGTGACCTTCCGTGCCGCATCCATCGCAAGGCGCGCGGGATAGTCCGAGCGCATCTTCCAAAGCTCCATCAGCCAAAGCCGGTCACGCCCCTCGTCAAGTGCGATGCGCGCCGTATAGATGCGCCGCAGCTCCTTTCCGATCACGGCAAGAAGCTTGATCGGCTCTTCCTGCTTTTTGAAAAGCTGTCCCAAAAGCTCCGACGCGCGGTCGTAATCGCCGCGTGTGATAGCGTTTGTCATATCAAACACCACTGCGTCAAGGATCGGCTCGGCAACCGCATCGATATCCTGTACCGTGACGCTCTTCCCGCGCGCATAGGCTCCGATCTTTTCGATCTCCGGCACAAGTCCCGTCATCAGCGCGCCGCAGGTGAAGATCAGGTGTTCCGCCGTGCGCGCGTCGATCTCTTTCCCCACCGCGCGAAAGCGCCGCGCGATCCAGCCCATAAGCGCACTGCGCTCCTGAATGTCGAAGCGCACCTCCCGCACATTTTTTTCGATCGCGGCATAGAGCTTTTTATACGTCTTATTCGGCTTGTAATCGATAAGGTCATACACGAACACAAGACAGCAATACGGCGGATGATCCTCCACCAGCTCGATGAACCTCCCTCGCTGATCTTCATTCATCTTGTAAAGGTCAAGATCCGTTACCAAAACAAGCGTCCGCTCCGACATCATCGGCATCGCCTCGACTGCTTCCGCGATCTCATATATGGAAGTTTTACCCGAAAAGCGATGGAGATTGAATGCTTCGACCGCAGGCGGGACGACCGCCTTTTGCAGCTCACGCAGATAATGCTCGCGCAGATACGTCTCCTCACCATAGAAGATGTAAATGCCGCCGGGTGTTCCCGCCGCAAGGTCGCTTTTGAGTTTTTCGTACTCTTTATTTCTTTTCTCTGCCATCTTCTCTTCCTCAATTCACACTGATCGTAATGTGCCCGTGCAGATCTGTCCTGTAAACCTGCGCACCCACCGCCGCAAGGCGGATAAGCGCCTCCTCCGTCGGATGCCCATAGCTGTTCGACCCCACACTGATGACTGCCGTTTCCGGTGTGGTCTCGCGAAGCAGCTCCATCGACGATGCATTTTTCGCACCGTGATGCCCCGCAAGGATCACCTCAATATCCGGCAGCTCCACACGTTCAGTGAGCGCTTCCTCCGCGCTTATATCCATATCGCCGGTGATAAGCGTTTCAAAATCACCCGCATCGCAAAGAACGCTCAGGCATGCCTCATTCGCCCCATCTTCGCCCATCGGCGGGTATACGCAAACTTCCGCCTCGCCGACCGCAAGCGCCGTCATCTCCCGCACATAGATGATCTCCGTATCATGCTCCGCCGCGAGGGTCTCCAGTTCCTCGCGAAGGTCTCCCTCATCCGGAATATCCGCAAGCACGAGCGTCTCTATCCGCACCCTTGCAAAAAGCTCGTCGAAGCCGTTTGCGTGGTCGGCGTGATAGTGCGACACCACAGCGGCATCAAGCACATCGTGCCCCATGCTCATGAGCATATCTGCGGCGGTCTCACCCGCCGAAATAAACCCGTTCGAGCTGCCGCAGTCAATGAGTACCGCATCCTCACCGGAAGCAACGATCACACTCTCACCCTGCCCCACGTCGAGTACGATGACATTCATCTTTTGCGTGGTATAGACCTTTCCATTGAGCATGACCACTGCCGCAAGCGACACCGCACCCAGCGTGACCGCCATCAGCCATCCCCGCGCCCGCGCGCGTGTGAGGATGCACACAGCCAGCATCGCATAGACAAAAATAAGCCAGAGCACTAAAAATTCATTTGAAAAATAGAGCGCGTGGTACGGAATGTTCGCCAAAATGTTTGCCCCTTTCAGAACATAGTCGAGAAGCGGTACCGCAGGAAGCGATAAAAGCTGCCCGAGCGGCAGGAAAACGCTCGCCGCCAGACCGCTCAAAAGGACGAGCGGAAACGCAAAGCTCACCGCCCAGAGGCAGAGGAGATTGCTCAGCGGTGCGACTATCGCAAGAATGTTGAAGTAGTACGCCGAAAGCGGGATCGTGAATACCATTGACCCAAGCGACGCCGAAAACGATGCCGCCGCAAAGCGGTAAGCGCGAATATGCTTTTTCCCACCGATCATTGCGCGGTAAACTCGTGCGGTGAGCAGCAGCATCCCACCGACCGCCGCAAACGAAAGCTGCAGACCGACGCTTGCCGCAGCATATGGATTTTGCAGCAGTATCAGCAAAAGTGCAAAAGAAAGCGCCGTAAGACCGTCTCTCTCACGTCCGAAAAGCGGCTCAAGCAGCAAAAGTATAAGCATCACTGCCGCCCGCACAACGGAAGGTCCCGCGCCCACCATCACTACATAGATGAGCAGCACCGGCACAGATACCGCCGCCAAAAGACGCCGTCTGTGCCGTCCGACGAGCATTTGCGTGAGCGCAAGCAAAAAAGCACAGTGCATCCCCGAAACCGCTGTGATGTGATAAAGCGAAGTCTCGGTGAGATCGGCATACGCCGCCTCAGAAAGTCCATTCCGCTCACCAAGCACAAGTGACCGTGCAAGCGCGAGCGTGTCCCCTTCATAAAGCTCACCAAGTGCCTCGCTGATGCAGTGGGAAATCCGCTGCGGTAAATAGCGCAGCGCACCCTCATTTCCCTCATCAAATACCGCCTCACCGCGGCTGTAGGCAAGAAGATGAACGCCTTTTGATGTAAAGGATGTTACCCTTTCACCTCTTATGTTTCCGGCATCTGAAAGCAACACCGTATCGCAAACTTGCGCACCCGGCGAAAGAAGCAAAAGCTCCTCCGAACCGTAGTAAACAGCCTTCCTCCCACCGTCCTCACCGATAAGCTTCACCGTCACCCGCGCACCGTATTCCGTTTCCTCGGCATATTCGCAAAGCTCCATCATAGCGGTGCGCTCTCTGTCAACAAGTGCATCAATATCATTTCGCACAAGCGCGGTATATGCAAAGTTATATATAAAACCAAAACAAAGTGAAAGTGCGATCAAAACCACACGCACACGCGCCGGTCCGCGCAGGAAAACCGCCAAAAGCGCAGACGCAGCCATGATCGCCGCCGCAAGAAGCTGTTCTCCCGGCGCAAGAAAGTACTGCGCAGCAAAAACGGCAGCCGCAAAGGAAAAAGCAGTCGTGGCAAGCTTTCTCATTTTGCCTGCGCTCCCACACCCGCATCACTTAAACCGAGCAGATAATCCGTCGTAACGCTGTAATATGCCGCGAGCTTCACAACCACCCATGCAGGCGTTTCACGCTCACCGCTTTCGTATCTTCGATAGACGCTGCGGTGCATGTTCAGCATATCCGCAATTTCCTGCTGCGTCCTGTCATTATCCTCTCTTAAATCACGCATCCGTTTAATTTCCATGTTGAATCCCCCCACAAAATGTTACCAAGCGGCAACATTATATCGGAGGATTGTACCCATTCGGAGCCAAAAAGAGTGTACCACACCCTCTCAAAACGCGCAAGAGTCCGTTTTTACGTCAAAAAACGGACACGTTATCGTGTTATTCAAATATATTTTCGCGGCGGCGTGTACTGCGCAGCCGTTGGCGGCTTTGCCGCCCTACGGATGCGGCGTGCCCCTTGCGGGTACGTCGGCAAAAATACTTCTCACATTGCGGAGTGTACGAGCCGCCTTGCGGCGACGAGTGCGCACAGCGAAGTGCAAAAATCTCAAAAGAAACGAGGGAGCTTTGCTCCCTCGTTTCTTTTGATTACTTTTAGCCCGGGGGCCAGGTCATATCGCGTCCGCTGAGCACATGGAAGTGCAGATGGAACACGCTCTGCCCCGCCTGCTCGCCGATGTTCGACACGACGCGGTAGCTTTCAAGTCCCTGCTCACGCGTGAGATTTGCGATCACCTCAAAGATGTGGGCAACGACGGCACTGTTTTCCGCAGATATGGCGGAAACGGAACTGATGTGCGCCTTGGGGATCACGAGAAAATGCGTGGGCGCTTTCGGATCGATGTCATTGAACGCAAGGCAGAGGTCATCCTCATAGACCTTGTCGGACGGGATCTCCCCCGCAATGATCTTGCAAAAAAGGCAATCAGACATGGTGCTTCCTCCTTAAAATTTTGTCATACGGGAACAAACTGGTTTTTCGCCTCGCTGTAAACGTACCCCGCACCGGAGAGCTTTTTCAAAACATCCTCCCCGTCGGCATCGAGCGCGGCGCAAAGCTCGTCAAAGCTCTCGTATTCATCACGCAGCCTTGCGTTTACAAAGCTGAACAAAATATTCGCATCTTTTGGAAGCATGGCATCAACCCAGCTTCGAGGCAACAAAGTTGTCGACCGCCGCGAGCGCATCGTCGAGCTTGACGACATCGCTGCCGCCGCCCATCGCGCTGTCGCTCTTGCCGCCGCCCTTGCCGCCGACAATGGGTGCGATCTGGCGGATAATATCGCCCGCCTTTACGCCGCGTTCAACAGCCTCCGCGCCGCACACGGCAAGGAGCGTGATCTTGCCGTCGTTGACGGTTGCAAGCACGCCGACGACCTTCGGCTCTTTGTCGCGCAGGAAATCGCCCATCTGGCGCAGTGCATTTGCATCCAGACCGTCGCGGTGCGTGGTGAGGACTTTCAGTCCGCCGACATCCTTTGCCGAGAGCAGGAACTGCCGTGCCTCGCCGAGCGATGCCTCCGCCTTGAACTTTTCGATCTGGTGACGCAGCTCCTTCATCTCGCCGGACTGCTGCTCGAGCTTCGCCTCGATCTCACCGGGCGTGGTGCGAAGGAGATTTGCCGCACGCATGATGAGCTGGTGATTCGCCGCAAGCGTTTCAAGCGTCAGCTTGCCGGTCGTCGCCTCGATACGGCGCACGCCGGAGGCAACAGAGCCTTCCGAGCGGATACGGAACGCACCGGCTTTTGCCGTGTTGTCAAGATGCGTACCGCCGCAGAATTCCATCGAGAAGTCGCCCATCTCGACAACGCGCACGACCTCGCCGTACTTCTCGCCGAACATCGCAACAGCGCCCTTCTTCTTTGCCTCCTCGATGGGAAGCACTTCCGTCACAACGTCGTAGCCTTCGAGGATCGCTTCGTTGACGATGCGCTCGATCTCGGCAAGCTGCTCGGGAGAGATGCCCTCAAAGTGCGTAAAGTCGAAGCGGATGCGGTCGGGTTCCACAAGAGAACCCGCCTGATGCACGTGGTCACCGAGCACGCGTTTGAGTGCAGTGTCAAGAAGGTGTGTTGCACTGTGCGCGCGCATGATCGCACGGCGGCGCTCGGCGTCAATACTTGCCGTAACGGTCTCGCCGACCTTGAACGCACCGGAGACGACCTTGCCGTAGTGCATAAACTTGCCGCCCTTGTTCTTCTGAACGTTCGTCACTTCAAAGCGCGCACCGTCTGCGCCCACGATCTCGCCGTGGTCGGCGGTCTGACCGCCCATCTCGGCATAGAACGGCGTCTTGTCAAGCACGACGATCGCGTCGACGCCGGTGACGATCTCCTGACGCTGCTCTTCCTCTGCAACGATAGCGACGATCTTACCCTCGGCGCTCATACGGTCGTAGCCGATAAACTCAGTCGAGGGGATCTCGCTGCCGAACTCAACGCCGCCCCAGCCGAGGTCGCCGAGCGCCTCACGCGCCTTGCGCGCGCGCACGCGCTGCTCTTCCATGAGCGCTGCAAACGCGTCGCGGTCGACGGTCATCCCCTGCTCTTCGACCATCTCGACCGTGAGGTCGACAGGGAAGCCGTAGGTATCGTACAGCTTGAAAGCATCCGCGCCGGCAAAGACGCTCTCGCCCTTTTCCTTGTGCGCGGCGAGCAGCTCGTTGAAAATCTTCATGCCGCCGTCGATGGTCTTTGCGAAGTTTTCCTCCTCCGTGCGGATGACCTTGGTGATATACGCCTGCTTTTCGCGAAGATCCTTGTACTCGCACTCGTTTTCATGCACAACCGTGTCCACGATGTCAAAGAGGAACGGATCGTTCACGCCGAGGAGCTTTCCGTGACGCGCCGCACGGCGGAGAAGACGGCGCAGAACATAGCCGCGTCCTTCGTTCGAGGGCAGAACACCGTCGCAGATCATAAAGGTCGCCGAACGGATGTGGTCGGTGATGATGCGCAGGGAAACGTCCTTCTTGTACGCCTCACCGTAGTGCGCACCGGTCAGCTCCGACACGCGGTTGGTGATGTTCATGACGGTATCAACGTCAAAGAGGGAGTTCACGTTCTGGCACACGCATGCAAGGCGCTCCAAACCCATACCGGTATCGATGTTCTTCTGGGAAAGCTCGGTATAGTGGTTCTCGCCGTCGTTATCAAACTGCGTGAAAACGTTGTTCCAAATTTCGATATAGCGGTCGCAGTCGCAGCCGACGGTGCAGCCCTCCTTGCCGCAGCCGTACTCCTCGCCGCGGTCATAGTAGACCTCCGAGCAAGGACCGCAGGGACCGGAGCCATGCTCCCAGAAGTTATCGGCCTTGCCGAAGCGGAAAATGCGCTCTTTGGCGATGCCGATATCCTTGTTCCAGATGTCGAACGCCTCATCGTCCTCTTCATAAACGGACGGATACAGGCGGTCGGGCTCAAGACCGATCCACTCAGGCGAGGTCAAAAACTCCCACGTCCAGGCGATGGCTTCTTTCTTGAAGTAATCACCGAAGGAGAAGTTGCCGAGCATCTCAAAATAGGTGCCGTGGCGCGCCGTCTTACCGATATTTTCGATGTCGCCCGTACGGATGCACTTCTGGCAGGTGCAGACGCGGCGGCGCGGCGGCTCTTCCTCGCCCTTGAACCAGGGTTTCATCGGCGCCATACCGGCATTGATGAGAAGAAGGGATGCATCGTTTTGCGGAATGAGCGGAAAGCTCGGGAGGCGCAGATGATCCTTCGTTTCAAAGAACGAGAGGAACTTCTCACGCAGCTCGTTGAGTCCATAGTAGGGATGTGACATAGTTTTTCTCCTTGTATAAAAATTTTCTTTTGCCTGCAAAAACAAAAAATCCCCCGCCCCGGTCGGGGCGAAGGACATCTTCGCGATACCACCCGATTCATCACACCGAAGCGGTGTGACCTCGTGTGACCCGATAACGCAGGTCAGGCGGACTGCTTTTCGCAGCCGGCTCAAAAAGCGGCCGCGCGCCGTGCATGGATGACAGGCTCGCACCAACCCCTGTCTCGCTTTTTCCGCTTTCGCCGCGCTCTTCTTTTCTCAAAGCCAAAATCGCAAAATTCAGATTTACGCAGTTATTTTACCATGAATGAAATTCATGGTAAAATATGCCATATGCCGTCTCCGACGGCATGGCTGAAATTACAGCGCTTGCGCACAGAGTGCGCAAATGCGCGTAAAATAACTGCTTCGCAGTTATTTTACCACATTCTCTTTCGTTGTCAACCACTTCTTTTTTCCGCCGCACCGCGCCTTTTGAAAAGCGCCGACGCGTTCAAAAAAACCGTACCCGCAAACAAAACGCACGACGCCAGAACAACAACACGAATAGTATCCTCGATCGCCGCAAAATCATCACGCGCCACGCGGTTTGCAACCTCAAAAAGCTGCAAAAGAAGCGACGACGCACATGCGGTGAAGCTCAAAACAGAAAACTTGTATGAAGCGTTTCTTCTTGCTGTCCTGACCGCCGCAATACCGATCGCCCACGCCGCAGCGCCAAGCAGCAAGCTTCCCACGTTGCAAAAGATCGTAATACCCATTTTCATACCTCTTTTCGCTCTGTTCCAACACGGCAGCCTTCCCAAACTGCCGTAGCACATATTACCATCAAACCGCACACGATGTCAACCACAACCACACCAGCACTTGCTAAAGTGCAAAATCTGTCGTATAATTGAAAACGTCTCACAGAGTTCCGCCGCACTGCAGCGGAAAAAAGTCAAATCATTTTCTCCGGCGGCGTGTACGTCGGAGAAAACACTTCTCGCGGAGCGAGTGTGCGAACGAAAGTGAGTGCGCGGAGCGAAGCGCAAAATACTCGGCAAAGATGCTGCGCATCTTTGCCGAAGACCAAAGGGATTTTTTATGAACAAAAAGCGTCTCGGATACCTCTATATCGTCCTCACCGCCATCATTTTCAGCACGATGGAGATCATGCTAAAGCAAGTACACGGCGTTTTCGCACCGCTGCAAATCACCGTCCTGCGTTTTCTTGTCGGCGGACTTGCCCTTTTACCGCTCACGCTCACCACACTGCGCCGCCACGGCATCTTCCCTGAAAGATCCGCTCTTCGCACATGGGCGCTCACGGGACTTTTGAACGTGTCGCTTGCGATGGTGCTCTACCAGATGGCGGTGACATATACGAAAGCCTCCGCCGTCGCCGTCATCTTTTCAAGCAACTCCGTCTTTTTCCTCTTCCTCGCGTTCCTGCTCCTCGGTGAAACGGTGCGGCGCAATAATATCCTTGCTCTTGCGCTCCAGCTCGCCGCCATCCTCGTGATCGTTGAGCCGTGGAACGCGCAGATCGACCCGCTCGGCGCAGCGTTTGCCATTCTCTCGTCGCTTCTTTTCGCGCTCTACAGCGTTCTCAACAAAAGGACTGTCGTGCGTTACGGTGCGCTGACTGTCACCTGCTTTTGTTTTCTTTTCGGCTCGCTGGAGCTTTTGACGCTGCTTCTTCTCGGACACCTTGCCCCCATCGCATCGTTTTACGAAAGCATCGGACTTTCCATCTTTGCGCAAGTTCCCATCCTCGCAGGCATCACGACCGCATCGCTTCCCTACCTTGCCTATATCTGCCTTATAAACTCCGCCGCCGGCTTCGTCTGCCATATGAAAGCGGTCGAGCTGACGTCCGCCAAGGAGGCAGGACTGATCTTCTTCATCAAGCCGGCGCTCGCGCCCGTCCTCGCCCTCATCATTCTCGGCGAAGCGATCACAGCGAACATGGCGCTCGGCATCGTGCTCTTCCTCGCAGGCTCAGCCGTCTCCATTGTCCCGGGGCTGATCGAAACCTACCGCGCCGCGCACATCACTCCTGCGCCGAAAGCTCCACCGCGTGACGCACAAGACTAAACGGCGGCACCTCGCGCGGCAGCTTCATTGAAAAGGTCGTCTGCGGTGTACGCACACTCTCCACGCGCACGCCGTCCGCATCGAAAAGCGCCTCCACACGCATTGAAAACGGGCGCATATCAGGTCCGACGATCTCCACCTCATCGCCGGCGGAGAATTTGTTGTTGAGCGTAAGCACTGCGTTTCCGTCCGCATCGCACTCGCGCACCATCGCGCAGATCTGCCAATCTCTTATGTAGCGCGAATTCTGGTAATACTGCCCCGGCTCGCCGAAATAGAATCCTGTTGAGTAGTGCCGGTGGCTCACATGCTCCACCTCGTCACGCCAGACGGGGTCGATCGGCACACCTGCCGCCGCAGCGTCGATCGCATGGCGGTACGCGCCCGTAACGATGGCGGCATAGTACGCAGACTTCGCCCGCCCTTCGATCTTCATGCAGCCGATCCCCGCGTCCATCATCTCACGAACGTGGTCGATCATGCATATATCGCGCGAGTTCATGATGTATGTCCCCATCTCATCCTCAAACACAGGAAAATATTCACCCGGGCGCTTTTCCTCCATCAGCGCGTACTGGTAGCGGCACGGCTGCGCGCATGCGCCGCGGTTTGAATCGCGCCCTGTCATATAGTTCGAAAGCAGACACCGCCCCGAATACGAAACGCACATTGCCCCGTGGCAGAACGTTTCGATTTTAAGTGAGGGTGGTGTTTTTTCGCGTATCGTGCGGATCTCGCCCAGCGAAAGCTCGCGCGCAAGCACCACACAGTCCGCGCCGAGCTCATGCCATGCCGCCGCGCAGGCGTAGTTTGAAACACTCTGCTGCGTGCTCACATGCCTTTTGCAGTGCGGCGCATAGCGTTTTGCCATCGTGAACGCGCCAAGGTCTGCAAGGATCAGCGCATCGACCCCCGCCGCATCGAGCATTTCAAGGTGCGCGGGAAGCTGCATCACTTCGTCGTTTCGCGGCATGGTGTTCACCGTCGTGTGTACCTCCACACCGTGCGCGTGTGCAAAGCGCACCGCCTCGCGCAGCTCATCGGGTGCAAAGTTCCCCGCAAATGCGCGCATCCCGAAGCTCTCTCCGGCAAGATACACGGCATCCGCGCCATACAAAACCGCCATTTTCAGCCGCTCCATATCACCTGCCGGCGCGAGCAGCATCGTTTTTTTCTTTTCCATGTTCAAACGCTCCTAACAAACAAGGCGAGCTCACATTTGCGGCTCGCCTTGTTTTTTATTCTGCCGTGATTTTTTATCCCGCGTACTCGCCGCTGTTCAAAAACGCCACATGATCGCTGTACGTCTTGGAATAGTGGTGCAGTCCGTCTTTTCCGAGCGCGTAGTAGTAATAGCCCGTATCCTCGGGATTGAGCGCCGCCTTGATCGCATCCATACCGGGATTGCTGATCGGCGTCGGCGGAAGTCCCTTGCGCAAATAGAGGTTGTAGGGTGTATCGATCTCCTTGTCCGCGTCGGTAAGCTGTGCGCCCGCACCGTACTCAAGACCGTAGATCAGTGCCGCGTCGATCTACAAAAGCCCGACCGTCTCGGCGGATGGATTCTGAATGCGGTTATAGATGACAGACGCGATGCGCTTTTGGTCGGTGCCGTCCGTCTCCTCTTCGATCAACGATGCAACAGTGATGATCTCACGCAGTGAATAGCCCGACTCATTGACTGCCGCAAGCAGCTCCTCGTTCATCTTCAGATCAAAGTTTGCCATGAGCTTTGAAAGTGCGCTCGACGGCTTCTCTCCAACATAGAAATCGTAGGTATCAGGGAACAAGAACCCTTCCAGACGTGAAATATCTCCGCTTTCCGCGCCATTGAGGAAGTCGTAATCAAAGGCATAACTCTCCGCCGCCTCGGTCAAAGCCTCGACAGTATTGACCTTTTTCTCCGCAAGCAGTGCGATCGTCTGCGCAACAGTGTAGCCCTCCGGTATCGTCACACGCACCGTCTCAGCGGAAAGCGATCCGCCGGAAGAATTTTTCATATTGCTGATCAGCGCGTGATAGTCCATATCGCTTGTAAGCGTGTGTTCCCCCTCGCCGATCTTCTCCTCTGCATTGGAAACGGCTGCATAGAGCTTGAAAAACCACTTATAGTCGATCAGCCCTTCATCATGGAGCTTCTTTGCGACAGTTGAAATGCTGTCGTCCTTTTCAACCGTCAACGTGACCGTGAGCTCCGGTTTATTGAACGCACAAAGGTCGTTCATTAAAAGCCAGCCGACCTCGGCAAGCAAGAACGACACCACAACGACGCACACCAGCCAAAGCGCGAACCGACCCAGAGGATTCCCGCGTTCCTTGCGCCGGCGCTCGCCCGACGGCGCTCCCTGCGTACTGCGCCGCTCGCTCTGTTTGCTGCTGCGGCGTTCGCCCTGCTGGCTGCGGGAACGCGCGTAGCGGTCACTCTCGCGCCGCACCTCCTCCGCATCCCAGCTCGACGTCTCCGACGCCGCGCGTGCAAGCGCATTAAAGCGCTCCTCCAAAGAATCGAATTTGTCCGTAAACGACATCTGTGGCACGTCCTTCCGTGGTGAAATAGAAAAAAATCGCAGTCAGGTCCGTGGTCAAGCTACCAAACCGGACCTTCCGCATACTATGAACTATGAAACGACAAGCGAGGTGAAAAAAGATGTGCTTCAACAACAACGGTGGTGAGAACTCCTGCCTCTGGCTCATTCTCATCATCATCGTGATCTGCTGCTGCGGCGGAAACAACTCCGGCGTCGGCGGCACCAGCACCGGCAACTGCTGCTGTTGCTGCTGCCACTGCTGCAATAACAGCGGCGTCGGCGGCACCAACACAGGCTCAGGCAACTGCTGCTGCCACCATTGCTGCAGCGATTCGTGCTGCTGCTAAACCTTACTTAGCACGGGAACTCTCCTTGGAATTGGGATGCCTTGCGCATCCCAATTCTTATCTGTAAAGTTGGACAACCTTACAGCAGAGCTTTCACAGCGCCGTATATCTCCTCATGGATATCCTGCGCGTCACGAAGCCTGCCCTCACGCGCACAATCAATCCCGTGCCAGGCGCAGTGCTCCATCATCCATCGGCCGTTTGCGCGGCAGTGTGCAAGATACGCAGCATCCTGCTCATGGATATCGGCGCTGGTATTCGTGCTTTTCTCACGCGCACGCAGGAGCTTTTCCGTAAGCTCCGTCGGAACGTCGAGATAGAAAACCTCCGTCGGGCGCGCAAGACCCAAAAGGTCATACTCGAAATGGAACAGCCAGTCCACAAACGCCGCGCGCTCGTCCTCACCCAGCTTCGACGCCTGATGCACGGCGTTGGAGGTCACATACCGGTCAGCAACGATCAAGCCGCCGGCCTCATAAAACCGCCCCCAGTCCTCCTTGTAGGACGCATAGCGGTCGACAGCGAAAAAAGCCGACGCGGCGTAGGCGTTCACATCCCCGGGCGCGCTCCCAAATGCACCGTCAAGATACATCTGCACAAGCGTTGCCGACTTTTCACCATAGCGCGGAAACGACAAGCGGCGGTATGCAATACCCTCGCGCGCGAGACGGTCGCACAAAAGCTGCGTCTGCGTAGCTTTGCCCGACCCGTCCGTGCCTTCGATCACGATCAGCTTCCCGCTCATTTGTGCTTCTCCTTTGCAACGTGGACCAAAAAGAGCGGCAGGCGCATCATGCGTCCAATGCGGCTGGGCTGCTTGACAAGGCGGTAAAACCATTCCAAATTGTGGTCGCAGAAAAATTTCGGCGCACGCTGCGCAACACCCGCAAACACATCAAGCGAACCGCCAAGACCCAGCAAAAGCCGCGCACCCGTCGCCTCGGCATAGCGGTGCATAAAAAGCTCCTGCTTTGGCGCACCCAGACAAATAAGCGCCATTGCCGCGCCGCTTTCGCGGATCTTTTCCGCCGCTGCGGCGTCGTCTTTAAAATACCCGTCGCCTGTTCCCGCGATGATAAGTCCTTCAAAGCGCTCCTTCAAATTCTCTGCCGCCATTTCGGCAACACCCGGCTTTGCACCGAGAAGATAGACGCTCTTCCCGACCTTTGCGCAATGCTCGATCATCGCCGTGCCGAATTCGATCCCCGGCACACGTTCACAAAGCGGTGTTTTAAGCATCCGCGCTCCATACACAACACCAATGCCGTCCGGCAGGACAAGTGACGCAGCGTTCACCGCCTCGCGCGCCTGCTCATTCTCACGGCAGGTCTCCACGATCTCGGGGTTCGGTGTTGCGACATAGTGCGAACCCTCCTGCGCAAGAAGCGCCCGACCGCGCTCTATCGCCTGCTCCATTGTCACATTGTCAAAGCCAACGCCCAATATCTCTACTCTCATAGACGCACCTCGCCCGAAAATTCAAGTTATTTTATCACAAAATACCGCCGTTGTCCATCATGAAAACACGAATTTCTGCACCCGCACGACCTCTATTTTCCCCACCCGCACCTGCAAAAAAACAGCGCGTTGAAAAAACATACAGTATGTGCTAAAATACGACCAAAGACGCAAATTTTCGACAGCAGGGAGCTTTTGTATGTACATTTTCGACCTTGACGGTACGCTTATCGACTCCAACGGCATCTGGGCGGATGTTGACCGCACCTTCCTCGCCCGCCGGAACCTCCCCTACACGAAGGAGTATTACGAGGGCGTTGCCCACACGATCTTCCCCCTTGCCGCCGCTTTCACGAAGGAGTATGCAAAGCTCGAAGAATCGTGCGAGGAGATCATGGCGGAATGGATGGAACTTGCACAAGGTAAATACGCTCACGTTGCACTCAAACCGTCAGTGCGCGAATTTCTCGATAAGTGCCGCGCCGAGGGGAAGCGCATGGCGCTTTTGACCGCCTGCGTTCCCGAGCATTGCAAAGCCGCCCTCGCCGCGCACGACCTTGAACCGTATTTTGAGCGCGTCATTCTTGCGCAGGAACTCGGCTTAGACAAAGGAACACCGGAGATCTTCCATAAAACGGCGCAGCTTCTCGGTGTCGACGCATCCGAGTGTACGCTTTTTGACGACTCGGTCAAGTCCTGCCGCAGCGCCCGCGAAGCCGGCTGGCACGTTGTCGGCGTATACGATCGATTTTTCGAATCCACCAAAGCCGATATGCCCGGTGTCTGTGACCGCTTCATCACCGGCTTTTCCGAGCTTCTCTAAATTCTCCCGATACGCAAAAAGACCGGACATTTCTGTCCGGTCTTTTTGCGTACAGTATATTCCCTTTACAGCTTTTGAATATGTATGCCCGCAGAGCGAAGCATCAGCTTCTTCGTTCCCACCTCGTCGAACGCGACTTCAAGCAGCGCATCGCCGCCCATCGGTGTGATCGCAAGCACCATGCCGCGCCCGAACGCCTTGTGCTGAATCATATCCCCCTTGCTCAACTGCGGGATAGAAACTGCCGTCTTCGGTGCAGAAGCACTCACGCCTCGCGAAACAGCACTGCGCGAAGCGGCGGATACGCTGCGCACTTCCGTCGTGCTGCGTGAAGTTCCACCGAAGCCACCAAAGCGGCTTCCGCCAAAGCCTCCGTCAAAGTCATCAAAATCCTCACGCGCCGCGCGCGGTTCCGGCTTAGATATCCACTCCATGTTCCCTTCGGGGATCTCTTTGATAAACCGCGAGGGCAGGTTCGGTGTCGTACGTCCAAAGAGCATACGCTGGCGCGCATTGGTAAGCGTCAGATTCTTGCGCGCGCGCGTCATCGCAACGTAGCAAAGCCGCCGCTCCTCTTCCATCTCCTCAGCCTCGCCCATCGCGCGATTTCCGGGGAAAATCCCCTCCTCCATACCGATCAGATACACCGCCGAAAATTCAAGTCCTTTCGCGCTGTGCATCGTCATCATCGTCACGCACTCATCGCCTGCCTCGGCGCTGTCAAGATCTGTGTAGAGCGCGATCTCGTTCAAAAATCCGGCAAGCGTCGCATCCTCCGGCTCACCGTCGATAAACGCCAGAATACTCGATTTAAGCTCCTGCACATTTTCAAGCCGTCCGCGGCTTTCCATGTCGCCCTTTTCCTGCAAGGCGCGCACATATCCGCTCTCCTCGCACACGCGGTCATAGAGCGCGTCAAGCGTCATCGTGTCCGCCGTCCGCCGCAGCGATTCGATCATCTGCGCAAACTGTTCAAGCTTTCCCGCCGCCGTTTTGAGCTGCGGATAAGACCTTGCCTCGCGTGCAATGTCGAACATCGACCGCCCTTCCTCGGCGGCGATAGCCTGCACCTTGTCGATACTCGCCGCACCGATACCGCGCGCAGGATTGTTGATAATGCGTCGCAGACGCAGATCGTCGGTCGTATTGTTCAAAAGCGCAAGGTAGGAGAGCATATCCTTGACCTCGGCACGGTCGAAAAACTTCATACCGCCAAACACCCTGTACGGGATACCGTTTCGCTTGAAGGCAAGCTCCATCGCATTCGACTGCGCGTTCATGCGGTACAGCACAGCGTTCTCACGCCACGCACGGCCGCGCCGGTACGCCATCAATATCTCGCCGGCAACATAGTTCGCCTCGTCGTTCTCATTGAAAACCGTCTTGACAATGATCTTCTCACCCGCGCCGCTCTCAGTCCATAGCTTCTTTCCCTTTCGCCCCAGATTGTTCCGGATCACGGCATTCGCCGCGTCAAGGATGTTCTGCGTCGAGCGATAGTTCTGCTCCAAGCGAATGGTGCGCGGACGCGTGTAGTCTTTTTCAAAATCGAGAATATTGCGGATATCCGCCCCGCGGAAGCGGTAGATGCTCTGGTCATCGTCGCCGACGACGCAGATATTTTTGTGTCCACCGGCAAGGAGTTTTGTCAAAAGATACTGCAAATGGTTCGTATCCTGATACTCGTCGACGAGGATATAGCGGAACTTCGACTGATAGTACGCGCGAACCTCCTCGTCCTTCTGCAAAAGCCACACCGTGTGCAGGATGATGTCGTCAAAGTCGAGCGCATTCGCATCACGCAGCCGCGCCACATACTTCTCATAGAGCTTGCCGATGCGCACCTTGCGCCAGTCGCCGCTCGGCTCCCACCGTGCAATAAATGCAGGGGGCAGTTCCATCGCGTCTTTGGCGTTTGAGATGATCGAGAGCACTTCCCGCACAGGGAATTGCTTCTCGTCAAGGTCCATCTCCTTCAAAAGATCCTTCACAACGCGCTTGCAGTCATCCGTGTCATAGATGGTAAAATCTTTTGAAAAACCAAGTTTATCGATGTCGCGCCGCAGGATGCGCACGCACGCGGAGTGGAAAGTAGACGCCCAAACATCGCGCGAATGCGCGCCGAGCATTTTTTCAAGTCTGTCTTTCAGCTCCCCCGCAGCCTTGTTCGTAAACGTGATCGCAAGCACCTCCCACGGTCTGACGGGCTCGACCGCGCAAAGCGCGCGCGCGCGCAGCCGCTCCTCCTCTGTCGGGTCGTGCGGGTAACTTTCCAAAAACGCAAGGTCGTCCTCCGTCACAGCGGGCGATACTTCGTCCGTGTCGCTTCCGCGCCCGTAGCGCAAAAGGTTTGCGATGCGGTTGATAAGAACCGTCGTCTTCCCCGACCCTGCGCCGGCAAGCAGCAAAAGCGGTCCTTCCGTTGTCAGAACTGCCTCGCGCTGAGGCGGATTCATGTGCGCAAAATCGCGCGCGATGACTACACGCCGCGCCGCAGCAAAGCGTTCGTTAAAATCACTCATAGAACTCACATCCTCCAAGTCTTACACAATTTTCAACGCCTCCCATTATGCCACAACCGCTCGAAAAAGGAAATAGCAAAATAAATATCTTAGGGAGGATTGTTCCGCGGCGCAAGGCGAGGTTTTTGCGATTTCCTTTTTATTCTGTTTCGATCTTTTCTAACTGTAATGCCTGCAAGGAACCATTCCTCTCGCGTCTGAGCGGAATGGTTCCTTTTTGCGTCAAAAAGGAACCAAAAACCGGCTTGGAAACCTACGGTTTCTAAGAATTTCCCTTTGGCTATACTGCAACTGCCAAGGTGAACCACGGCGCATGTTGACGGACTTGTCTCTGCCTCCGTCCCCGCGCGTTACGCGCTGCCCTTTTGGTTGAAGGCAGTGTCTGCGTTTCAACGACTGCGCCTACTGCGGTTTGCGTAAAGATGGCACTGCGTTGACGCGCACATACCTACTTGGCTCTCCTTTTAAGGAGAGCTGTCAGCGAAGCTGACTGAGAGGTAAATGCAAAGCTTCTTTCAATCCCCCCAGACCATCGGGGGTTCTTGGCAGTAGGCGCTGTACTTAAAACGCACGCGCTGCCACTGACCGCCATGCAGGGTGTAACGCCCGAGGCAAAAAGCATAGTCGATTCGATATCTACGCGCCGAAGTAAAGCAACGCACAAACAATAGCGCGAAGGGAAATTTTTAGAAACCGTAGGTTTCTAAACTGACTTTTTTGGTGACTTTTTTATTCAGCGATAAAAAAGTCACTCGCCGCCGG
>JAFQUN010000066.1 GCA_017408525.1 Oscillospiraceae bacterium | reverse complement strand
GCATGCGGTCCTTACCCCATGCGGGCACCCAGCGGACATCCTCGCAGGCCTCAACGGCTGCATCCTTGAAAGCGTCCACGGAGCAGAACCACTGGGGGGTGGCGCGGAAGATAATGGGCTTCTTGCAGCGCCAGCAGTGGGGATAGCTGTGGGTGATCTCCTCGCTGGCGAAGAGCATGCCGCTCTCCTTCATGTCAGCCAGAATGATGGGGTTGCTGGCGTCGGTGGTGAGGCCTGCGTACTTGCCGGCGTACTCGGTGTGGCGGCCCTGATCGTCAACGGGAACGACAAGCTCAATGCCGTAGCGGCGGCAGGTCTGATAGTCGTCGGCACCAAAGCCGGGTGCGGTGTGGACGCAGCCGGTACCGGAGTCCATCGTGACGTAATCGGCGAGGACGAGCTGGCTGGTCTTATCGAGGAAGGGGTGCTTGGCGAGCATATTTTCAAAGAAGTGACCGTCATAGCGCGCAACGATCTCGTAGTCCTGAAAGCCGCCGACGCCCATGACCTTTTCGCAAAGAGCTTCCGCCATGATGTAATGCTCGCCGTTTTCCGCGCGCACGATGACATAGCTCTCGCGTCCGTTGAGGCAGATGGCAAGGTTGCCGGGGAGCGTCCAGATGGTCGTCGTCCAAATGACGAAGTAGAGCGGCTTATCCTTAAACTCGGGCAGCTTTCCAAGATCGTCGTGCATGGCGAACTTCACATACACGGTCGTACACGGATCGTCGCGGTACTCGATCTCGGCTTCGGCAAGCGCCGTTTCATCCTTCGGGCACCAGTAGACAGGCTTGAGTCCTTTATAGATGTAACCCTTTTTGTACATCTCGCCAAAGACGCGCACCTCTTCGCCCTCGAAGACCTTGTCCATCGTCTTGTAGGGATGCTCCCAGTCACCGATGACGCCAAGGCGCTTGAAGCCGTCCATCTGCTTGTCGATGAAGTCCTGGGCAAACTGCTCGCACGCGCTGCGGAAGGCGGGGATGGGCATCGCTTTATGGTTGAGCTTGTTCTGCTTGATGATGGCAGACTCGATGGGCATACCGTGGTTGTCCCAGCCGGGGATGTAGGGCGTGTAGTAACCGCGCATGGCATAGCTTCGCACGATGAAGTCTTTGAGCGCCTTGTTCAGCGCGTGACCCATGTGGATATTGCCGTTGGAGAACGGAGGGCCGTCGTGGAGCGAAAAGCGGGGTTTCCCCTCGTTCTTTTTCAAAAGCTCGTTGTAGATGTCGAGCTCGTTCCACTGCGCGAGCATATCCGGCTCGCGTGCGGGCAGCCCCGCGCGCATGGGAAATCCGCTCTTAGGCATATTGAGTGTCTGCTTGTAGTCCATGATGTTCCTCCTGTATGTGTTTACTGTTTGTTGTATTTTATATAGATATTACAAATTGTTTTTGCTTCAATAGTCCCTGCAAAGGGGGATGGTTTCGCCGCTCCCTTTGCATATATTGCGTCAAAAAGAAAACCGAAAACTCACGCCAAGGCTTCCTTTACCATCGAAAACGCAGCGTCGGCGGCTTGTGCGCGGATGTGCGCGCGCGTCGCGCCGCCAAGATGCAGCGCACGGCACTGCGTACCGTTTGACGCGGCGAGAGCGACATAGACTGTGCCGACGCCGTTTCCGCGCTCGTCCGTATCGGGCCCCGCGACGCCGGTGACACTGACGCCGAAGTCCGCGCCGCAGACGCGGCGCACACCCTCCGCCATCGCGCGGGCGACAGGTTCGGACACCGCGCCGTATTCATCCAGCAGTGCGCGTGAAACGCCAAGAACATCCGCCTTCACGTCGTTCGTATAGCTCACAACGCCGCCGCGAAACGCACGCGACGCACCGGGGATATCGGTAATGCGCGCGGCAACGAGACCACCCGTGCAGCTTTCGGCTGCGGCAAGCGTTTTCTCTTTTGCGATCAGCGCCGCAAAACACGCGGCTGCGGCATTGTTTTTCCCGTTTTGCGCCATGCGCGCCTCCTCAATTCGATCAAAAAGATGCAAAACATCTTTTTCGAAAACTTTAATAGCTGACCTTCACGATTTCCGTCTGCTCCATCGCCCTCGCGATGAGCGCATCGACATCGAGCGCGGCTTCGATCTCGCGCACCTCTTCGATCACGGGGTGCGTTTTCGGGTGGCGGGGCGTGAAGACGATGCAGCAGTCCTCATACGGCAAAATCGACGTATCAAACGTGCCGATGCGCCGCGCGATGCGCACGATCTCCTCTTTATCCATGCCGATGAGCGGACGGAGAACGGGAAGCGCACAAACATCCTCGCTCGAACGAAGCGCCTCCATCGTCTGGCTTGCAACCTGACCGAGGCACTCGCCCGTCACAAGCGCCTTTGCGCCCACGCGAACGGCGACAAGCTCCGCCATGCGCATCATAAAGCGGCGCATGATGAGCGTGAAATACTCCTCGGGACAGCTGCGGCGGATCTCCTCCTGTATCTCGGTGAACGGCACGATGTGGACGGTCAGCCGACCGCACCACGGCGTAAGGAGTTTTGCAAGGGAGAGGACTTTTTCCTTCGCCTGTTCGGAGGTGTAGGGCGGGCTGAAAAAGTGCACCATCTCAAGCGACACGCCGCGCTTTGCCATCATGTACGACGACACGGGCGAGTCGATCCCGCCCGACAGAAGCGATACCGCGCGTCCGCCCATACCGATGGGAAGACCGCCCGCGCCGGCGGAGGCAGGACCGTGGACATACGCAGCGGCGTCGCGGATCTCGATATGGACGATAAGTTCGGGGTTGTGGACGTCGACTGTAAGGTGGGGGAACGCATCGTGCAGATAACCGCCGACGTACTGGCTGATCTCAATGGAAGTCATCGGGAACGATTTATCGGCGCGCTTTGCCTCGACCTTGAAGCTTTTTGCGGCACGGAGCGTATCGGCAAGGTACTCCTTCGCCGTTTCCAAAATGGCATCCTTATCTTTTTCACACGGCTTTGCGCGCGAGACGGACGTGATGCCGAAAACCTGGCGGCAGGCGTTGAACGCCGCCTCAATGTCGCAATTCTCGCTCTGCGGTTCGGCGTAGAGCGTACTCTGGCGCGAGTAGACGCGGAACTTTCCGCCGCACGCGTTCAGCCGGCGGCGCAGATTGGCAAGAAGCCTGTCTTCAAACGCGTGGCGGTTGAGCCCTTTGAGCACCAGCTCGCCAAGCTTGCATAAAATCATTTCCTGCATAGCGGTATCCTTTCCAAAGGTCATCTTTTTCATCCACGAAGGATGCCCGACGAGCGGTATTGCAGCGCCTCGGCAAGATGGGCGCTTTCGATATTTTCACAGCCGTCAAGGTCGGCAATGGTTCGCGCGACGCGCAAAAGACGGTCGTGACTTCGCGCGGTGAGACCAAGACGCTCAAACGCGCCCTTTAAAAGCTTCTCGCCCGCCTCGTCGAGGCGGCAGAACTGCCCGATGTCGCGCGGCGCCATATAGGCGTTGCACGTTGTGTCTGTCTTTTCAAAGCGCTTTTGCTGCACGGCGCGCGCGGCATTGACGCGCGCTTTGACGGCGGCGGAGGACTCCGCCTCGCTCGTGCGGCGCATCGCGTCAAACTCAACCGAGGCGACGCAGACGTGCAGGTCGATGCGGTCAAGAAGGGGACCGGAAATGCGGCTGATGTATTTTTCGACCGACGCCTCCGTACACGAGCAGCGCCCCGAGGGGTGACCGTACCACCCGCAGCGGCACGGATTCATCGCACAAACGAGCATAAAGCGGCTTGGCAGGTGCAGCGTACCCGACGCGCGGGAGATGTGGATCTCGCCGTCTTCGATCGGCTGGCGCAGTATTTCAAGCGCGGATTTGTCAAATTCCGGCAGCTCGTCAAGAAACAGCACGCCGTTGTGTGCGAGCGACACCTCGCCCGGTCGCGGAATAGCTCCGCCGCCGGAAAGGGCAACAGCCGACGCGGTGTGGTGCGGCGCACGGAAAGGGCGGCGCGTGACGAGCGGGCGGCGCGATTCAGTCAGTCCCGCAACGGAGTAGATCTCCGTCGTTTCGAGCGACTCCGCGCGGCTCATGTCGGGTAAAATGGACGGAAGGCGGCGCGCAAGCATCGACTTTCCCGCGCCCGGGCTTCCCACAAGCAATATGTTGTGTCCGCCGGCAGCGGCGATCTCCAGCGCGCGCTTGACATTCTCCTGTCCCATAACGTCGGAAAAGTCGAGGTTCGGCTCGTCCGACGTGTCCGCCTCCCACGGCGCGGCAGGCGCGATGGGCTCTTCATCGCGCAGGTGGCGCAAAAGCGCTCCCACATCGCTGACGCCGATGACCGTGATGCCGTCGGCAAGCGTTGCCTCAGCAGCGTTGTCGGCAGGGACATACAGCGTGCGCACGCCATTCCGCGCCGCAGCCATCGCCATCGGCAAAACGCCGCTCACGCCGCGAAGCGCGCCGGTGAGCGAAAGCTCGCCGATAAAGGCGGCATCTGTCGGAAGGGGTGGGATCTCCTCCGCACAGGCTAAAAGTCCCAAAAGGATCGGAAGGTCGTAGAGCGTGCCCTCTTTCCGCGTGGCAGCAGGGGCAAGGTTGACGGTGATGCGGCTGACAGGGAACTTCGCGCCGCAGTTTTTCATCGCCGCACGCACACGCTCACGCGCTTCTTTCACGGCGGTGTCACCAAGTCCGACGATATCGAAGGCGGGAAGGCCGCCCGAGAGGAAGCACTCGACAGACACTTCATATCCGCTGATGCCCGAAAGCGCGAGAGAACGGACCGTAACGACCACATGACCACCCTTTCCGAAAATTTCTAACACCGTATTTTATCACACATAAGAGGAAAAGGAAATACATTTGTTCTTTTTTGATGCTCATTAACGAATATCCTTTGGAATAAAAAAGAAAGCCCGCCCTGCACCACGCGGTGCGGGCGGGCATGAACCCCTTTTATTCGGTAACGAAGGGAAGCAGAGCGATCTGACGGGCGCGCTTGATCGCCTCGGTCAGCTGGCGCTGATGCATGGCACAGGTGCCGGTGGTGCGGCGGGGCAGGATCTTGGAGCGCTCGGAGATGAAGCGGCGCAGCTTTGCCGCGTCCTTATAATCGATGCACTCACACTTGTCCGCGCAGAACTGGCAGACCTTCTTGCGCTTGCGGTTCGGGCCGCCGGCGCGGGGAGCTCTATTTTCGCGTTCCATAGCCATGGAAGGTTCCTCCTTTTATAGAATGGTGCGCTTTGCGCACGATTTAGAACGGCAGCTCGCCGTCCTCGCTGCTGATCTCGGCAAAGCCGGCCGCAGCACCGGCGCTGTAAGCGTCGGCAGGCATACCATACGTCGGCGGAGCATAATCACCGCCGCCGGACGCGCCGTCACGTTTGGAGTCGCCGAAGTAGATGTTGTCGGCAACGACCTCTGCGCTGCGGCGATTGTTGCCGTCCTTATCTTTCCAATCGCGGATCTGCAGCCGTCCCTCGACAACAGCCATACGCCCCTTGGAAAAATACTGACAGACAAACTCAGCGGACTGACGCCACGCGACCACATCGATAAAATCGGTGCCCTTTTCCCCGCTCTCGCGGCTTTTGAAGTCGCGGTCAACGGCAAGGGAGAACGACGTCACCGCCGTTCCGTTCTGCGTGCGGCGCAGTTCGGGGTCGCGGGTGAGGCGACCCATGATAATGATGCGGTTGAGCATTACGTCCTCCTTATTCGCCCTTGCAGACGATCATGGAACGGATGACGCCCTCGGTGATACCGAGGATACGGTCAAGCTCCTTGGGGAAAGCCGCGCCGCTTGTGAAGCTGATAAGAACGTAGTGACCCTCGGTGATGTGGTTGATGGAGTACGCGAGCTTGCGCTTGCCCCACTCCTCGACCTCCACGTTGGAACCGTTCTCCTCGACCAGGGTCTTGAACTTCTCGGTCAGCGCCGCAACGCCTTCCTCACCCTGTGCAGGGTCGATGATGAAAACGACCTCATAATTGGCGGAAATCTTAGCCATGTTTGCACCTCCTTTTGGACATTTGGCCCTCGCACGCGGCGAGAGCAAGGATAGCTCGGACAATAAGCGAGCCTGTTTATTATATAGCATATTTGTCAAAAGTCAAGCAAAATTTTCTCCTTTCCGTATTTTTGAAGCAGTGACGGCAAAAATGAAATTTTCCTTGCATTTGTGCCCGCAATGCGCTAAAATCAGCCTGTCCGAAAAGGACGAACAAAATAGAAAGGAAGCAATACCATGAGCATCAAACGGCGCATCCTTGCGCTCACCATGCTCGCGGCGCTGCTCGGCACTGCACTCTGCGGCTGCGGAGGCGGCAGCACGGGCGGTGAGCTCCCCACCCAACCCCTGACAGGAGAGATCGTTTACGGCGGCGAGATCGCAGTCGGCATCTCTCAAGACCTGGACGAGAGTCTTGACCCACACCGAGCGGTAGCGGCAGGAACCAAAGAAGTCTTGTTCAACGTGTACGAAGGACTTGTAAAAGTCACAAGTGACGCTGAACTCGTCCCCGCGGTTGCGGAAAGCTATGTCGTGTCGGATGACAAAACGACCTATACCTTCACGCTTCGTGAAGGCGTTTTGTTCCACAACGGCAATGCGGTCACAGCCGAGGACGTTGTATACTCTCTTCTGCGCTGCGCCGGTTCACCCGAGGAACCCCCTCTGGTGGCGGCGTTTTCTGTTATCCGGTCGGTCACGGCGCTCGATGCGAAGACGGTGGAGATCGTGCTTAGCGAGCCGAACAACGAATTTCTCGCCTATCTTACCTGTGCCATCATCCCCAAAGAGTACGACAGTATGGGTACAGCGCAGCCTCCCGCAGGAACGGGACCGTTCCGCTATGTCTCCCGCTCGCCGCAGGAGAACGTCATCCTCGAACGCTTTGACGAGTACTGGGGCGAGGGAGCGTTCGTGGAGCGCGTGACGTACAAAATTTTTGAAAACGCGGACGCGCTGCTCCTTGCGCTCAAGGGCGGCTCGATCCAGCTTTGCGCACATCTCACCTCCGCGCAGGCGGCGGAGCTTGCGCCCAGCTTCAACATCCTTGAAGGCACGATGAACCTGGTGCAGGCGGTCTATCTCAACAATGCCGCCGCACCCTTTGACGATGAAAATGTGCGAAAGGCGATCTGCCACGCCATCGACCGCGACCAGATCCTCGCTTTCACGGCGGACGGACGCGGCGCAAAGGTCGGGAACAGTATGTACCCCGCCTTTACGAAGTATTTCAACGCCGACCTTGTCGACGCGTATCCGCACGACATTGACAAGGCGAAGGCGTATCTTGCCGCCGCCGGCTACGGCGAAGGTGAGCTGTCCTTCTCGATCACCGTTCCTTCGAACTACCAGCCGCACATGGACGCGGCGCAGGTGATCGCCGAGCAGCTTCGTCTTGCCGGTATCAACGCGACAGTCGACCCCGTGGACTGGAACACCTGGCTGGAGGATACCTACATCGGGCGCAATTTCCAGTCCACCGTTGTTGGCGTCGACGCGTCGAGCTTTACGGCACGCGCGATGCTTGAGCGGTTCAACGGCGCGGCGGATGACAATTTTATTAACTTCCAAAACGCCGAGTATGACGCCGTGTATGCAAAGGCGATCGCCTGCACGGATGAAGCCGAACAGATCGCGCTCTACAAGGAGCTGCAGGCGATCCTCAGCGAAAACGCTGCCAACGTTTACATTCAGGATCTTTGCGATCTTGTCGCGACGGCGCCGAATCTG
>JAFQUN010000065.1 GCA_017408525.1 Oscillospiraceae bacterium | reverse complement strand
GGATCATTCCCACTTTTCCCACACATCGGGACAGTAACCGACGGTGGCATCTTTTCCGTTTCGGACGATCGGGGCGCGCAGCATCTCGGGGTGGAGGAGGAGCTTTTCCTCCTGCGCGTCGGGCGTGAGATACGCCATATATTCGTCTTTGTATGTGCGGCAGTCCGTGTTGACGAGCGCGTCGTAGGAGAGGCAGCGGCGGATGCTTTTGTATTCTCCTGCGGACAGCCCCTTGCTTGCAAGATCGACATATTGGTATTTGATGCGGCGCTCCTTGAACCAGCGCTCCGCCTTTTTCGTGTCGAAGGACTTGGAAAGACCGAAGATTTGAATATTCATAGAAAACACTCCTATGCAAAAAGTTCAAGTGGAAGGGGATACGGTGATGAAAAACGAGATCGAACGCCTCTGCGGCATGGTGCAAAGCAGCGACAACATCGTCTTTTTTGGCGGTGCCGGTGTGAGCACGGAGTCCGGCATCAAGGATTTTCGCAGCGTTGACGGGCTGTATGCCGAAAAGTATGACTACCCGCCCGAGACGATCTTGAGCCATACGTTTTACGAGCGAAACGGTGAGGCGTTTTTCAAATTCTACCGAGACAAGCTCCTTTGTGAAGGCGTGCAGCCGAACGCCGCGCACCGAAAGCTCGCCGAGTGGGAGCGCGCGGGGAAGCTGCGCGCCGTCATCACGCAGAATATCGACGGGCTGCACCAGGCGGCAGGCAGCCGCGAGGTTTTGGAACTGCACGGGAGCGTCGAGCGCAACTACTGTGAAAAATGCGGCACGTTTTACGGCGTGGAGGCGGTCGCAAAGAGCGAGGGCATCCCGCGCTGCAAGTGCGGCGGGCGCATCAAGCCGGACGTTGTGCTCTATGAAGAGGGACTCGATGAGGACACGCTCATGCGCGCGGTCGATTACATTGCAAATGCCGATATGCTCATCATCGCGGGCACGTCGCTTGCTGTGTATCCTGCGGCGGGGCTTGTGCGCTATTACCGCGGGAATAAGCTCGTCATCATCAACAAAACGATGGTTGGGAGTGATCTGCACGCTGATCTCGTCATCACCGGCGCTGTGGGGGAGACGCTTGCCCAGCTTCCTTAACGGGCATATTTTACCACGCATGGCGATAAAGAGCAACGACTGCGGTACAAGACACGCCGGGCATTTTCGACAGAAAAAGAAAAAATTCCAAAAAGCGAAAATTAGTGTTGACAAAAGGGAACCGGTGTGGTTTAATAATCAAGCAGTCGTTTTTCGGACGGTTTGATATGCGGACGTGCTGGAATAGGCAGACAGGCAAGCTTGAGGTGCTTGTGTTCGTAAGAGCGTGCGGGTTCAAGTCCCGCCGTCCGCACCAAACTTTTCCAAAAAGCGGCTTTTGCAATCAAGTGCGCGCGAGTGGTGGAATTGGTAGACTCGCTAGATTCAGGTTCTAGTGCTCTTCACGGGCGTGCGGGTTCAAGTCCCGCCTCGCGCACCAAAATCCCGAAGCCTTTGGGCTTCGGGATTTTTGCTTTCTATAAAACAATAATACGGGATAGATGCGACACGATGTGTCCCATATCATTATTTGTTCGGCAGATGCTCGACAGTGCCATAGTGTGTTCCTATCAAAAGAGAATCACTTGATATGGATAAAACTTTACAAATCGCGCAGATAGTATCGGCAGATGCGCTTACCAAACCACACTCAATAGCACAGATGCGATTGACACTGATACCGATCATATTTGCAAAAGATTCCTGCGTAAGACCGGCTGCTTCACGGGCTTGCTTAATGTGCTGACCGATTTCAATGTTGATTGCGTCCTTTTCTTCCACGAAAATCCCTCACTTATTTGCGGGTCGGACCAGACTTCCTCCATCTTAGCCAATACATGTAACAATAAATTTATTATATATTATAACAAAAGCAAGTGGTTATAGTCAACATCACCGTTAGTTAAACTAACAACAAAAGGTGGTGTTTTTGTGAAGGATAAAAAACCTATCAATGTAGAGATCGGTCAGCGCATCAAGCAAGCCCGTGAAGCAGCCGGACTTACGCAGGAGGTTTTTGCCGAAATGGTGGGGCTTGGCGTTAAGCATATCTCTGCCATTGAGCGCGGAGCCGTCGGCGTATCACTCAACACCGTCTGCACGATTTGCAGAGTTTTGTCCATATCGAGCGATTCTCTTTTGCTGGATGGTGGCAATAAAAATGACGTCTCCGCGCTGTCTGCCCGCCTTGAACGTCTTTCACCAAGACAGTTCAAAATCGCGGAAGACGTATTAAATAAACTGATCGAAGCCTTCGCCTTACAATCCAAATAATATGCCGCAAGGACATACTTAAGTGGAACGGGGTGTGGTTTTAGTGGACTTTGGGAAACGCTTGAAGGAACTCAGAACTCAGGCAGGATTGACGCAGATGCAGTTGGCACAGCAAAGAGGATGTTGCCATTATGCGCGCTTTAGCAGAAAGCCTGCGAGAGAAAAACGAGCCTTAAAAAACGATCGTGACCGCCTCATGTGTTATGAGGCGGTCGTTTTCGTTTGAAGAATGCACCCGCTGCCGGAAAAAAGCATTGAAAATTTCCAAATTTGTGCTATAATATCAATTATAGTTGATTTTTGTATCATCAAATGCGGTCATTGACCGCGGCGGAAGGACATAAGTGCGGTTTTGAAGAAAGAGAGAGTTTTATATGGGGAAATATCGTTACAATGATCCAATCGAGCGCAAGATCAAGGTCAACCGATTCTTTTTGCTGGCGTGTGTGATCCTGTTTTCGGTCTTGGGTGTTTATTTCTACCTGTATGAACAGGAAGTCAGACGCGGAATGTGGACTGTTTGGGCGAATATCGGCGTGCTGGTCGGTTTTCTTCTGATCGATGCAGCGCTGTTTTTGAAAAACAAGGCATCCTCCGCCATGCGGATCGTTGCCTCGATCGAGGTTTTTATCCTGTACATCGTCTACTCAATGGTGACGCCCGCGTCCTTCCTCGGCATGGCGCTGATGGGTGTGATGGGTGTTTGTATTGCATATTTTGATACGAAGTTTTTCAATCTTGTCTTCGTCGCAAGCTTTGTCAATTACGTTGCCTGCCAGATCATCCGCAGCAGCATCGGTGTGACTGAGGCAAACGCCAATGGCGTGTGTCAGGTCATCATGAATGCTGCGGTTTTCGTAATGCTTCAGCGCATTGCCTCGATCACGAAAAGGTTCAGCGATGATGCGCTCGGTTCGATCGCCGAGCAGAAGGAAGTGCAGGACAAGATGGTCGGCGAGATGGTCCTCATTTCGCAAAGCGTCAAGGACGAGTCCGACCGCAGCCACAGCATGATGGAAAAGATGCTTGCCTCCGCGCGGCAGACGGCGAGCAATACGCAGGAGATCTCGCTCATGTCGAGCAGTATTGCCGATGACCTTGATGAGCAGACGCGCATGACGCGCGAGATCCAGGGGGCGATCGGTGCGACGCGTGAGCTTTCGCAGGAAATGGTGGAGCTTGCCGGCGACTCCAACCGCCAGATATCTGAAAACCATGTGATGATGCAGGATCTGCGCGAGCAGTCCAATCACATCAGTGTGACAAACGCGCAGGTGACCGAGGCGATGGAGCGGCTGCAGGAAAAGACGGAGGAGGTCTCCGGCTTTGCCGACATCATCCTCAACGTTTCAAGCGAAACGAATCTCCTTGCGCTCAACGCGTCGGTTGAAAGTGCGCGCGTGGGAGAGGCAGGCAAGGGCTTTTCCGTCATCGCCGGACAGATCAGAAAGCTGGCGGAGGAAACGCGCCAGTCGGCGGAGAATATCTCCACCATCGTCGGTGATCTCCGCGCAAACGAGGAGGCGGTCGTAAAGCTTGTCAGCGTGTCTGTCGCTGCGTCTGAAAAGCAGCACGGTATGGTGCAGACAACGGCGGAGATGATCGCAAATCTCGAGCAGAATTTGCAGCATCTTGTTGAAAATATCGGGCAGATCGACGGCAAGATCGAAAATCTCTCCATTTCCAACGATGCGATGGTCGACAGCATTTCCAATATTTCGGCAAGCACGGAGACTGTGTCGGCGAACGCAGAGGAGACGAAGGACCTCACGTCGCAGAATCTGCGCTATGCGCAGTCGACGGGCGAGGCGATCGATACGATCCAGAAAACGGCGTCGCGGCTTGAGAAATTTATTTGAGGCATTTTCAAAAAAGAGACTTTGACAGATGGGAACTCCGCTCGCATGAGCGGAGTTCCTTTTTTACACAAGGAGCGAATGCGCTGTAAAAAGCATTGGGCGAGTGCCATTGCTTTTTTTGCGGTATGTGGTATGATACTTCAGAGAATGAGAGGTGAGTGCTCGTGCGAGGCTGGCTGGTGGTAAATTCCTTTGTGGAAAGTGAAAAATTTGCGCAGATCTATTCGCTGCTCCTTGACGCGGCAGCGGCGCACGGCATTTCGCTTTTGCAGCTTTGCGGTGACGAGCTGTGCGACGTGGTGGGCGGCGGCTTTCAAGACAAAGAACTTCCTGATTTTGCCATCTTCTGGGACAAGGACATCCTGCTCGCGCGGCTTTTGGAGGACGCAGGCGTGCGCCTTTTCAACTGTGCCGATGCGATCGATCTGTGCGACAACAAGGCGAAAACATACATCCGTCTTGCGCGTGCGGGGATCCGCATACCCAAGACGGTGATCGCGCCGATGACGTTTGAGGGTGTGGGCTGCAGCCGTCTGGACTTTCTGGACAAGGCGATCGAGCGGTTGGGGCTCCCGCTTGTTATCAAGGAGGTTTATGGCTCGTTCGGGCGGCAGGTGTATCTTGCGCGGACGCGGCGTGAGGCGGAGGATATCATCGAAGCGATCGGGTACAAGGGCTTTGTTTTGCAGGAGTTTGCTGCGGGCAGTGCGGGGCGTGACCTTCGCATCAATATCGTGGGAGAGCGTGCCGTGGCGACCATTCTGCGGCAGAACGAGAACGATTTTCGCTCCAACGTATCGGGCGGCGCGCGTATGGAGCCGTATACGCCGAGCGAAGCGCAGGAGCGCATCGCGGTGGATGCCGTGCGTGCGCTGGGGCTTGATTTTGCGGGGGTCGATGTGCTGTTTGGCGCGGATGGTGAGCCGCTCATTTGTGAGGTCAACTCCAACCCGCATTTCAAAAATACGCTCGACTGCACGGGGGTCGATCTTGCGGAGCACATCATGGGGCATATTCAAAGTAAGTTGACATAAAAAATATAAGTCGCGCGGAGCATTTCCGCGCGGCTTATATTTTTGCATCCTGCGGCATAGAATGGAGAGAAAATCTATGACCGCGGGGGATATTTTATATGCCGAAAATCTACCTCAGCCCCTCCACACAGGAGTGGAACCAGTACATAACGCAAAGCGGGTCGGAGGAACTGCAGATGAACCTTCTTGCCGACGCGCTCGAGCCGTATCTGCGCTCATGCGCCATCGTGTTCGTGCGCAACAAGCCGGAGATGACCGCCGCCTCATCCATCCGCCAGTCGAACGCCATCGGTGGGTTCGACCTGCACCTCGCGCTCCACTCCAACGCGGCGGGCGAGGGGAGCGAGGGGACGCAGCGTGGTATCATCGCCTTTTACTACCCCACAAGCAGGAATGGTGAGCGTGCCGCGCAGACGATCTGCGACGAGCTGCGCAAGGTCTATCCTCTGCCCGACAAGGTCACCACGCGCGCGACAACAACGCTTGGGGAGGTGCGTCAGCCGCGCGCACCGAGCGTGCTTTTGGAGATCGGCTACCACGACAACTATGCCGATGCGCAGTGGGTGGAAACGCACAGACCGGCAGCGGCGCAGGCGATCGCGATGGGTCTTACGGACTATTTTGGGATCCCGTTCATCTATCCGACCGCCGAGCAGACGGGCGTTGTCACGACGAGCGGCGGCGCGCTGCTGCTTCGCACCTACCCGTCGGCGACGGCGACCGTCGCCGCGCGTATTCCAAATGGTGCGTCGGTTTCGGTCTATGGCGCGTGGGAGGGATGGTACGTCGTTCACTACGGCGGCGCGGTCGGCTATGCGGCAGCGGCGTATATCTCGTTATAGATGCACAAAATTTTGCCTGCTGCACAGCTTTTCCTTGACAGCGGAGCGGCGAGCGTATAGAATATAGTGTGGATTTTGGCTGGAGGAAAAGGGGACCCTCCGTTTATGATCCTAAAAACCCATCACATAGATACAAAAACACAGTAGGAGGAACTCATGGACTATGTCATCACGATTGCTGTTGCGGTGGTGACGCTGCTTGTGGGTTTCCTTGGCGGTATTCAGTATCGAAAAAAAGTCTCGGAGAAGGAAATCTCCAGCGCCGAAGAAGAAGCGCGGCGCATCATCAACGAAGCGATCAAAAGCTCCGAAAGCAAAAAACGAGAGGCTTTGGTAGAAGCAAAAGAAGAAATTTTGCGTGCCCGCAACGAATACGAAAAGGAAGCGAAGGAGCAGCGCGCCGAACTGCAGAAGCAGGAACGCCGCTTGCAGCAAAAGGAAGAGAACATCGACCGCAAGACCGACGCCATCGAAAAGAAGGAAGAGGTCCTTGCCCAGAAGTATGCCGAGCTTGAAAAAGAAAACGAGGAGATCAAGCTCGTCAAGCGCAGCCAGACGGAAATGCTCGAGCGTATCTCGGGTCTTACCGTCGAGCAGGCGCGTGCCTACCTCATCGAGCAGGTAGAGAGCGAGGTCACGCACGAGACCGCCCTCAAGATCAAAGAGATCGAAAGCCGTATGCGCGAGGAGGCGGATGCCCGCGCACGCGAGATCGTCGCTACCGCTATCCAGCGCTGCGCCGCTGACCATGTGTCCGAGATCTCCGTCAGCGTGGTTCCCCTGCCCAAGGACGAGATGAAAGGCCGCATCATCGGCCGCGAAGGACGCAACATCCGCACTCTTGAAACGCTCACGGGAGTCGATCTTATCATCGACGACACGCCCGAGGCGATCACCGTGTCCTGCTTTGAGCCGGTTCGCCGCG
>JAFQUN010000064.1 GCA_017408525.1 Oscillospiraceae bacterium | reverse complement strand
CTGAAGTTATGCGCTTCTGCCAGAGCTACATGACCGCTCTCTATCGTTACATCGGACCCGACATCGACGTTCCCGCCGGTGACATGGGCGTTGGCGCTCGTGAGGTCAACTATCTGTTCGGTCAGTATCGTCGCCTGAAGGGCGTTTGGGAGAACGGCGTTATCACCGGTAAGAACCTCTCCTCCGGCGGCTCCCTGATCCGTCCCGAGGCTACCGGTTACGGTGCTGTTTACTATCTGTGCGAAGTCCTCAAGCACGAGGGCGAGGACATCAAGGGCAAGACCATCGGTATTTCCGGCTTCGGTAACGTTGCTTGGGGTATCATCAAGAAGGCTGCCGAGCTCGGCGCCAAGGTCACCTACATGGCAGGTCCCGACGGCTATGTCTACGATCCCGACGGTATCGTCACCGAGGAAAAGATCAACTACATCCTCGAGATGCGTGCGAAGGATCCCATGCGCTGCGAGCCCTATGCCCAGAAGTTCGGCTGCGAGTTCGTTCCCGGCACCAAGCACTGGGGCCACAAGGTCGACATCATCATGCCCGCTGCTATGCAGAACGACATCAACCTCGAGTGGGCGAAGAAGATCGCTGAGAGCGGCACGAAGTACTACATCGAAGTCGCCAACATGCCCACCACCAACGATGCGCTTGAGTTCCTGAAGGGTCAGAAGCACATGATCATCGCTCCCTGCAAGGCTGTCAACGCCGGTGGTGTCGGTGTCTCCGCACTCGAAATGGCGCAGAACTCCGAGCGTCTTGTCTGGACCGCTGAAGAGGTCGACGCACAGCTCAAGAAGATGATGTACAACATCCACAAGGCTTCCGCTGAGGCTGCTGAAGAATACGGTCTTGGCTATGACCTCGTCGCCGGTGCGAACATCGCTGGCTTCAAGAAGGTCGCGGCTGCCATGATGGAGCAGGGCGCGTTCTAAGAAAGAACAGCTTTACTTATCCAAAAACCGAAAAGAGGACGGCGCATACGCGCCGTCCTCTTTTACCACACCCGTCACGCGGAGGAGAGTGACCGCCGCAGCAAAAAAACAAGGAAGGGGGCTTCACCGTGGGAGCGAGATATGAACGCGACACAAAAGGCAAGATCATAAACGCCGCCTATCGCCTCTTTTCAGCCAAAGGCTACGAGGCAACCACAGTTGATGAGATCGTGGAGGCATCGCAAACCTCGAAGGGCTCATTCTATCATTATTTTGAGAGTAAGGATGCGCTTTTTTCCGCGATGACCTTCGTGTTCGATGAGGCATATCAAAAGCTGGAGGAGGAGATGGATCCCACGCTCAGCAGCTACGAAAAGCTCATCTACCTCAACCGCGAGATCTTCGCCCACATTGAAAACTCCGTCATGGTCGATATGCTCACAAGGCTTTTTGCAACGCAGCTTACAACGCACGGTGAGAAGCATCTTCTCGACCGCAACCGTACATACTACCGTCTCATCCGCCGTATCATCGAGGAGGGGCAGCACGCAGGGGAGCTTAGTACCGAATTTACCGCTAATGAGATCGTCAAAGATTATTCCACGCTCGAACGTGGAATGCTGTACGACTGGTGCCTGTGCGACGGCGAGTACGGGCTCAAGCGTTATGCACAAACGCGTATGCCGCTTTTTCTGCAAACTTATCTTGTAAAGAAAGAAAAATAAACGAGAGGACTGCCGAAGGGATGATTTGCATCCTTTTGGCAGTCCTCCTTTCTAACTTACCGGATATAGCGGCGTTGTCGCATACAGCTCACTGTATCGCAGCGACACTGCATCCCAGTTAATAAGAGGAAACCAGTTTTCAATGTACGCACTGCGATCCTCGCCGTACTGCAAAGTATATGCGTGATCCCAAAGATCAAGGCAAAGCAGCGGGTAGAGCGGCAGCGGAACGACATTTTCGGGCATTGCGACGATCCGTACATCGCCGCCGCGGTCAGCACACAGCCAAACAAATCCGCCATCCGACCGCATTGCTGTCGAATGCATGATCCGCTCAAATCCGTCGATCGAACCGAAGGCACGCCGCATCGCGCCGGCAAGCATCCCCGTTGGCATCCCCCCGCTGCCTGCTGCGCTCATTGACGCAAAAAAGAGCGTATGCGCATAGATGCTGTTTGCATTTTCCCACACGGTCTGCCGCACACCGGCAGGAAGCATACTGCGCATTGCGATCAGCTCTTCAAGAGACTGCGTGTGGAACTGCGGATAAGGTGCGAGTGCAGCATTGAGCGCATCAATGCTATCGGAAAGCACCTTTTCATGGTGTACCGCCAGCATCCGGGCGTCAATATTCGGCATCAGCGCACCATGGGCGTATGGAAGCGCGGGAAGCGTAAAAGGATAGTGTCCGTTCAAAACCGTCACCCTTTCCAACATATTCTCTCTCCAGTATATGCGCCGCCGCATCAAAAGACATCACTGCAAATCGCTCTTGCCGAATTGTGCAGTGCTGCCTTAACTTTTTCCCAAAAATGCCGATAAATATATTGAGACGTAATAGACGTTTCAATTCCAATGAAAGGATGATACCGTATATGGACATGATGAATAGCATCGCCGGAATGAGCGCTATGGCCAGTATGGCACGCATCCAGTATGAGGCAAGTATGTCGATGGTGAAAAACAGCATGGATACGATGGAGCAGATCGCGCTGCAGCAGCTTGAGATGCTTCCGCCGCCCTCCTCGCTGGGACAGTACATCGACGTCTACGCCTGAGAAAAAAAGGAAACCGTCATGTAAATGACGGTTTCCTTTTTCTTCACGAAAGAGTTTCACAGAGTTCTGCCGCGCAGTGAGTGCGCGGAGCGTAAAAAGTTCGAAGCGGATGGTTCCATCCGCTTCGATACTTTTTAGATATGTACGACCTTCAGCTCGCTCGCCTCGAAAAGACCGAGCCGTTTGCCGACGTTCACATACACCTGCGGATCGCCGGAGGTGCAGATGGTGAACGTACCCTTCGCCTGCGGGTTGAGTGCATTCTCCTCTGCAAGGAAGCGCTGCACGGCATTCGCCTGCTCCAGCGCGGGGTTGATAAGCTTCATACCGGGGTAGCACTCGCGGAAATTCTCCTCCACAATGGGGTAGTGCGTGCAGCCGAGGATAAGATTTTCCACCTTCTCGCGCGCGAGGATGTTGTCCACCTGCGTCGTGATCTCAAGATTGATGTCGTGGCGGTTGAAATCGCCGCGGTCAACGAGCGCAGCAAGAAGCGGCGAGCCCTTGCCGACAACGCGGCAGTCAGGGTTGCCCTTGTGGATAAGCGCGTCGTAGTTACCGGAGGCGACCGTAAACTCCGTCGCGATCAAACCGACCTTGTCGAGCCCCTCACGCACAACGTAGTCGGCGGCGCACTCGACGATGCCGATGATCTTATAGTCGAAGCACGGGCGCAGCCGCTCGACCATCGTGGAGATAGTGTTGCAGGCGATAGCGGTGCATTTTGCGCCATTCTCGCCGAGGAATCGCAGCATATTGCAGCTAAGCTCAAAAATGCGGTCGGAGGACTTGTTTCCGTAGGGGCAATTTGCGCTGTCGCCGAAATAGATGATGTCCTCACCGGGGAGGATGCGCTGCAGCTCACGCACGACAGTCAAGCCGCCGATACCGGAGTCCATCACGCCGATAGGTCTTTTTGCATCGATCATGGTAAAATCTTCCTTTCTCTTGCCTTGTATCCTGTATCCTTTAGTATAGCCTGTTTGCGAGAAAAAAGCAATCGGGAAAACGCTTAAAATACAAGGATCCCAAGGTGTTCAAGCAAAATTTTCACGCCCAGCAGGATCAGAATGATACCGCCTGTCAGCTCCGCTCGCGCTTTGTAGCGTGTGCCGAACATATTCCCGATCTTGACACCCAGCATCGAAAGGAAAAACGTCGTCACACCAATAAAAGTCACAGCAGGGAGGATGGGTACATATAAAAAAGCGAACGTCACACCGACGGCAAGTGCGTCAATGCTCGTTGCGACCGCCATTGCAAGCATCACGCGCACACCGAGAGAATCGGATTCCTCCTTATCCTCGCCGCCGCCAAGTGCCTCGCGCACCATGTTGCCGCCGATGATGGAAAGAAGCACGAACGCGATCCAGTGGTCGACCACTCTGATCGACTCGGCAAACTGCGAGCCGAGAAACCATCCGATAAGCGGCATCAAGCCCTGAAATCCGCCAAACCAAAGTCCCACGAGTGCCGCACTGCGCCAGCGCATCTGCCGCAGTGCAAGCCCCTTGCAAACGGCGACAGCGAACGCGTCCATCGAAAGTGCGACGGCAAGGATAAAAAGCTCAGCGATGTGCATACATAAAATTCCTTTCGCATTAAACGGATAGCATGGTATGAAAATGTCTCTGTTCTATCGTATAGTTCTAAAAATCATCCTTCAGCCATCCCTCGACTATATTCGGCAAAAGAGCCTTCATGTCGACAGGAAGCGGCGCACGGAAAGAGAGAGGTTCTTGTGTGATTGGATGCTCGAAAGATAAGGTGTGTGAGTGGAGCGCAGGGCGCGTGATGCGTGTGCGGTCCTCTGTACCGTACAGCCAGTCGCCCACGAGCGGATGCCCGACCGCGCTCATGTGGACGCGAAGCTGATGCGTGCGCCCCGTTTCGGGAAAAAGCCGCACCAGCGTGCAGCCATCCCCGACAGCCACAGACTCATACCGCGTGCGCGCTGCATCGCCGTGCGGTGATACGCACCGTTTGATGATCGAGCCCTCTGCGCGCGTGATAGGGAGGTCGATGCAGCCCTCTGCGGGGACAGGGATACCCTCCACAACAGCGAGATACGAGCGCCGCAGGGTGCCTGCAAGCAGCGCACGGCGCAAAAGCTCGTGAACATATCCGCTTTTCGCCGCAAGCAGCACACCACTCGTTCCACGATCGAGACGATTGACAAGATGTGCCGTGTACGCACCGTTACCGTGCGCATAGATCGCGTCCAGAAGGCACGGAGCCTCCGGCGCAGTCGAAGCGCGGTGGGCGTATATGCCCGCCGCCTTGTTGACCACAAGAATATCCTCATCCTCGTAAAGAACGGAAAGGGGAAGGAGTTTGCCATCCGTTAACCGGATGTGGGGATTCTCTTCGACAGAAATCGACACACGAACCTCGTCGCCGCGCCGCAAAACAGCCCGCACGGTCACACATTCTCCGTTGAGCTGTATCGCGCCGCTAACGCGCTTGAGCCTTGATAGAAGTGATGAAGAGATCCCAAGCGTCTCACGCAAAAGCGTACGAAGCGGTAAGCCGTCCTCCGCGTCCGTCACCGTGTGATGAAGCACGCGTTCAGTCATGATGCTCTTTGTACTCCGCGTACCACATATTCCAGTCGAATCGGTAGGCGCCGAGTGTCTTTTCATCGAAGCAAACCATCGTCACGTCAAGCTCCGGATGGTCGTAGAGCACATCTACGATCGCACGCAGTGCAACATGTGCCGCCTTTGCAACGGGATAGCCGAAAACGCCCGTGGAAATGGACGGGAAGGCAATGCTCTTGCAGCCATGCTCCAGTGCAAGCAGCAGCGAGTTACGGTAGCACGATGCGAGCAGCGCCGCCTCACCCTCACCGCCGCCGCGCCAGATGGGACCGACCGTGTGGATGACATGCCGCGCGGGGAGGTCATAGCCTGCCGTGATGCGTGCCTCGCCAGTCGGACAGCCGCCAAGCGTGCGGCACTCGTCAAGAAGGCGTGACCCTGCGGCACGGTGGATCGCGCCGTCGACGCCGCTCCCGCCAAGGAGCGAGCTGTTCGCTGCGTTGACGATGGCATCGACCGCCATGGTCGTGATGTCGCCGCGAACGATAGAAACCTTAACCATTTGTGACAGCCCCCTCATTTTTCTTTCCAAGCGGGATCTGCGACAGCAAGATCCCCGCAAGCATCAGCGCGCAGCCGAAAAGCTCGCGCGAGGTCATCTCCTCGTGAAGAAAAAGCGCGCCCGAGACCACTGCGAAAACCGACTCCATGCTCATAAGCAGTGAAACGAGCGTCGGATTTGCGTCGCGCTGCGCGACGATCTGCAAGGTGAACGCAACACCGCTTGAAAGGATACCGGTGTAGAAAAGCGACCACGCACACGCGCGGATGGCGGCGGGATCGATCTCCTCAGTCAAAATGGCGCAGATAGCCGACAAGACCGCTGCCACCATAAACTGCACGCACGACATTTTTACGCAGTCGACATGCGGCGCGAAGTGGTCAATGACAAGGATATGCACGGCAAAAGCAACGGCGCACAGCAGGATCAAAAAATCGCTCGGGAGGATCGAAAATCCGTCCGTGATGCAAAGAAAATATAGCCCCGTCACCGTGATCGCAACGGCGATCCATACGGGAAGTGCCACACGCCGCCGCAAAAGGATGCTGGAGATCGGAACAAGAACGATGTACAGTGCTGTGATGAAGCCCGCCTTGCCCGCGCCTGTGTCGCTCAAACCGAGCTGCTGCAGCGCGGAGGCAAGGAAGAGCACAACGCCGCAGCAAGTACCGCCGCGCCAAAGCATTGCACGCTCACCCTTTTCGGGTGCTTTTGGCGGATCGTTTCGGTGCATGAAGAAAATCACGATCCCCAGTGCCGGAACGGCGATCATCGAGCGCAGCGCGTTGAATGTGAACGCCCCGATGTGATCTGCGCCGACGCTCTGCGCGACGAATGCGCTGCCCCAGATGAGGGCAGCCAAAAGAGGGAGGAGGGTTTGCCGAATATGCCTGTTCATGGGGAAAAGAAAACTCCTTACATCGCAAGATACTGCGCGCATTTTTGCTGCGCGTCGAAAGCAAGCTTTTGTTCATCGATGCCCACAAGCTGCCCGCTGCGCACCGTCACACGTCCGTTGACCACCGTATAGTCGACGCCGTTGCGCACACCAACTGTTGCAAGCACGCTCTTGGGGTCAAACGCTGCGCCGACCAATTCAAGCCGCCGCGCGTCGATCATAAAGAGGTCGGCGCACTTGCCAACGGCGAGAGAGCCGATATCGTCGCGCCCAAGCAGCCGCGCGCTGCCGCGCGTTGCGCATTTGAGGATGTCATAGCCGCTTGCCGCCTCGCGGCTGTATGTGAGCCGCTGGAGCAAAAACGCGACACGAAGCTCCTCCAAAAGACTGCTGCCATCATTCGATGCGGAGCCGTCCACGGCAAGTCCGACAGGAATACCCATACGCAGCATCTCGCTCACGCGCGCAACGCCGGAGGCGAGCTTCATATTGGAGATGGGGCAGTGCGCGACGCCCGTACCGGTCGCGGCAAGAAGAGCCAGCTCCTCATCGTTAAAGTGGATGCCGTGCGCGTACCAGACGTCGGAACCGACCCAGCCGAGCGTTTCCATGTACGCGAGCGGACGCATGCCCTCGCGCTCGAGCATATACTGCTCCTCGTCCTTTGTTTCGCAAAGATGGGTGTGCAGCCGCACGCCCTTTGCACGCGCAAGGACTGCCGACTCACGCAGAAGGTCGGCGGAAACGGAGAAGGGGGAGCACGGCGCAAGCGCCACGCGGTGCATCGCACCAAAGGCGGTGTCATGATACTTGTCGATGAGCCGCTCGCTGTCGCGTATGATCTCGTCCACTGTCTGTACAACGCTGTCGGGCGGAAGACCGCCATCCTTTTTGGAAAGATCCATACTGCCGCGCGAAACGTGCATACGGATACCAAGTTCGTCGGCTGCGGAAAACTGCGCGCCGATGAGATCGCCGCTTGCGGCAGGGAAGACGTAGTGGTGGTCAAAGCATGTCGTGCAGCCGTTTTTCATCAGCTCACCCATGCCGGTGAGCGAGGAAAGGCGCACAACATCCGCGTCGAGATTCTTCCAGATCTCGTACAGCGTCCGCAGCCAGTCGAAAAGCTCCATGTTCTGCACCTGCGGCAGATTGCGCGAGAAGACCTGGTAGAGATGATGGTGTGTGTTGACAAGACCCGGGTAGCAAAGCATATTGCTTGCGTCGATCACCTCGTCGGCGCTGTAGGAAAGTCCCGCACCGATGGCGCGGATCACCCCGTCCTCGCAGTAGAGGTCGACATTTTCCAAGACGCTGTCGCGCTCGTCGCAGGTCACGAGCGTGCGGATGTTTTTGATAAGAAGAGAAGCCATAACAGTCCATCCTTTCAAAAATGATTTCCTACCCGTAATTATAAAACCACTGCCGCCGAAAAGCAAGCACCGCAGAGGATTGTTCTATTTTAGATGATAGAGCGAAAGAATCTGCAAAAAGGGAGACAAAGCAAAAAAACTCGGTACAGCTTCGCTGTACCGAGTTTTTTGCAAAAGTGAAATTGTGCGAATCAGCGCTCCTCGCGGAAGTAGGGAAGACCCAGATGTGCGGGGGGCTGGTCCTCCTTGCGGCGGCGCATGGAAACGGTGATGAGCAGTGCCAGCGTAACAAGATACGGAAGCATCTTGAAAAGCTCGATCGCTCTGCCGCTTACGCCGATGTACTGATACATCCAGTAGAAGATACCGAACACATACGCGCCCCAAAGAGCGTTGAGGCTGCGCCAGGTGGCGAAGATGACCAGCGCAACAGCGAGCCAGCCGAGCGCCTCGATGGTGCCGTCGTTCGCCCAGGTACCGCCGATGTAGTTCATCGTGTAGTACAGACCACCAAGACCGGAGATACCGGCACCGATGCAGGTCGCAAGATACTTGTAACGAGCAACATTGATACCGGCAGCGTCTGCCGTACCGGGGTTCTCACCGACCGCGCGCAGGTTCAGACCGGTGCGTGTCTTCATCAGGAAGAGGTGGATGAGAACAGCGAAGATCACGGCAACGTAGGTCAAAAAGCCGTGCTGGAACAGGAGATAGCCGATACCCTTGCCGTCGGCATTTGCGCCGAGGGCGGAGAGGGTGAAGCTGTACTTCGTGAAAGCCGCAGTGGTAGCGGTAGCCTTGACCTGACCAACGCCGCCGGCGAAGACGTTCAGGCTTCCGCCGAAGAAGTTTGCAACACCGCCGCCGAAGATCGTCAGCGTAAGACCTGTGACGTTCTGGTTCGTGCGAAGCGTGATGGTCAAAAAGCTGTAAATCAAGCCGCCGAGCGCGGATGCCGCAAACGCACAGACGATGGAGATGAGAATGCACACCGCACCGCTGGGCGTAGTGCCCGCCTCTGCGCAGGAGAGCTCATAGAAGTACGGACCGCACAGGCCGGCGATCGCGCCGAGGTACATGATACCGGGAACGCCGAGGTTGAGGTTACCGGCCTTTTCGGAGATGATCTCACCGAGGGCGCCGAACATAATAACGGTGCCGAACACGATGGAAGAGTGCAAAAGCGTCAAAAGTTGTGTCATGTTTCGTTGCCCCCTTTCTTACTTGCTGCCGCGGAACTTCACGCGGTAATCGACGAAGAACTCAGCACCGAGGACGAAGAACAGGATGATACCTGTGATGATCTCCGAGCAGTACTCGTTGAGGTTGAACTCAGAAGCGATCTGCGTAGCACCCTTATCAAGGAAGACGATAAGGAGCGTGAACACAAGCATGATGTATGTATTCATGCGCGAGAGCCACGCAATGATGATCGCGGTAAAGCCCTGACCACCGGAGGTGGAGGTGGAGATCGTGTGGGAAGAACCGGAGACCGCGAGGAAGCCTGCAAAGCCGCAGATCGCGCCGGAAATCGCCATCGTGCGGACATAGACGCGGCTCACGCGGATACCTGCGTAGCGGGCGGTGTTTTCGGAGTCACCGACGACGGAGATCTCATAGCCCTGCTTCGTCTCACGCAGATAGAAGAAAACGACGGTCGCGATAACGAGAACGATCAGCACGTTCCAGCCGAAGTCGTTGTTATAGCCCTCGGAGAACATATTGGGCAGCCAGCCCTCCTTGGAGTTCTGGTTGATGATACCGACCTTGCGGGAGTTGGGGCGGTTTTCCCAAAGGGAAACAAAGAACGCCGTAAGCTGAATGGCGATGTAGTTCATCATCAGGGTGAACAGCGTCTCGTTCGTGCCCCACTTGGCCTTGAAGAAGCCGGGGATAAGACCCCAGATCGCGCCGGCCGCAAGGCTGGAAACGATCATCACGAGGAACAGCAGCGCGGTGGGCATCTCGGGAAAGTAGATCATGCACGCGGCAGTGACGATACCGCCGACGAGGACCTGACCTTCCGCACCGATGTTCCAAAATCGCATGGCGAACGCGGGCGCGAGCGCGCAGGCGATACAAAGAAGCGTCATTGTGTCACGCACCGTGATCCAGGAGCGCTTGGTCGTACCAAAGGCACCTTTCCACATGGAGGCGTAAACATCCATCGGGTTCATGCGGACGATCACGAAGATAACGATAGCGGAAACGATGAGCGCGAGGATAAGACCGATGACACGGATGCCCCATGCCTTACCGGCGGACATACCTTCGCTGCGCTTGGAAATGCGAATGAAAGGATCCTTTTTACGTTCAAGGGTACTCATACAGCGGCCTCCTCCTTTCTAAACTGGGTCATCAAAAGACCGACCTCTTCACGGGTAGTGGTGCGGGCGTCAACAACGCCGGAAACCTGACCGCCGCAGAGAACGACGATGCGGTCGCACAACTCAAGCAGAACGTCAAGGTCTTCACCAACGTAAACGACGGCGACACCCTTGAGTTTCTGATCGGTGAGGAGGTTGTAAATGGTGTAGGAGGTGTTGATGTCAAGACCGCGCACCGCGTAGGCTGTCATCAGCAGCTTCGGCTTTGCGGCGATCTCACGGCCGACGAGGACCTTCTGAACGTTACCGCCGGAAAGACGGCGAACGGGGTAGTTGATGCTGGGGGTAACGACCTCAAGGTTCTCCCAGATGCTCTTAGCAAGCTCGTTGGGGTCCTTATGGTTAAGGAAGGGACCGAAGCCCTTGCGCCAGGAGCGGAGCATCATGTTGGCGGACATACCGAAGCTGCCGACAAGACCCATGCCGAGACGGTCCTCGGGAACGAACGACATCGCAACGCCGTTCTTTCTGATCTCCAGCGGATCCATGCCGAGCAGGGAGATGCTGGTCGATTCGTCGGGACGGTAGAGAACCTCGCCGGAGACAGCGGGATAAAGACCGGCGATCGTTTCAAGCAGCTCGCGCTGACCGGAGCCGGCAACACCGGCGATACCGAGAACCTCGCCGCCCATTGCGGTGAAGGTCACGTCGTCAAGACGCTTGACGCCATCCTTATCAACGCAGGTGAGATTCTTGATCTCAAGAACGGGATGCGGATTAACGGGATCGGGGCGGTTGATGTTCAGCGTCGTCGCACGACCGACCATCATGTCGGTGAGGGACTGCTGCGTCGCCTCGGCGGTGGGGACGTCACCGATGTATTCGCCCTTGCGCAGAACGGCAACACGGTCGGAAACGCTGAGCACCTCGTGCAGCTTATGGGTGATGATGATAAGGGCCTTACCGTCGGCGCGCATGTTGCGCATAACGGCAAAGAGCTTATCCGTTTCCTGCGGAGTAAGAACGGCGGTGGGTTCGTCAAGAATCAGGATGTTTGCGCCGCGATAGAGGACCTTGACGATTTCGACTGTCTGCTTTTGAGAAACAGACATATCATAGACCTTCTGGTTCGGGTCGATGTCGAAGCCGTAACGCTCGGCGATCTCACGAACCTTCTCTGCGATGACCTTGCGGTCGAGCTTCCCTTCCTCCTCAAGACCGAGGACAATGTTCTCAGCGGCGGTGAAGACATCGACCAGCTTGTAGTGCTGGTGGATCATGCCGATACCGTTGAGGAAGGAGTCCTTGGGGGAGCGAATGGAGACCGGATTGCCGTCGACATAGATCTGCCCATCATCGGGGTAGTAGATGCCGGCGAGCATGTTCATCAACGTAGTTTTTCCGCTTCCGTTTTCACCGAGGAGCGAGAGGATCTCGCCCTTGCGGAGGACCATGTTGATACCGTTGTTTGCGACAACATTACCAAAACGCTTGGTTATGTTCCGCATTTCGATTGCGTTGACATTGTCCAAAGCAAAACCATCCTTTCTTTTCGGGGGAGCTGGCTGAGAAAGTGAATAAACAGCACCATACCGTTAATTACTCATTTATATTAACACACTGTTCAAACAATGTAAATCAAAAGCAGTCTGCCCAAACAGACAAAATTATCCCATATTTTTTGTCAAAATGACAAATTTTTCGGAAACCAAAAAATTTTTTAGGAAAAAAGAAAGAAAAAGAGGACAGAAAAGACCGTCCTCTTTCCGTAACGTATGCGAGATGTTTCGTGCGTCATGGGCAAAAAATTGAGGGGACGGCTTACGCCGTCCCCTCAAAGGAAGCTTCAATTAGTTGAGCTTGGTGATGCCGTCGATTTCGAGGCTGAAGCAGGGAGCAGCCTGGAAATAGGACTCATGCAGATAACCGTCGAAAACAGCCTCGTCGGTATCGTTGACCCAGTCGCCGTCCGTGTCGCGAGCGAGGAAGGAAGTGACTTCCTGACCGCCGACAGTGAACTTGGAGGTCTCGAAGACATGGAGAGAACCGTCGCTCAGAGCGGCCTCAGCAGCGGCAACAGCCTCGGCAGTGCCGGGGGCAGCCTGGGGACCAAGCGCGGTGATGGCAACGGCACCCTGGTCGTAGCCTTCAGCCCAGTTGGTCATGATCTCGCCACCGTTGATGATGGTCTCGATCGCGTAAGTATAATAGACGGACCAGTCGTTGGTCGGGGAGGTCAGAGCAGCATCGGGAGCTGCAGCGAGCATGTCGATGTTGTAGCCAACGCAGAACACGGTGTCGCCAGCCTCATACGCAGCCTGGACTGCGGTGGGGGAACCGGTGGAGTCAGCGTGCTGACCGATGATGACGCAGCCGCCGGCCATCAGAGCCTTAGCAGCCTCGGACTCGCCGGTGACGTCGAACCAGGAGTTGGTGAAGCGAACGTCCATGACGACCTTGTCATAAACGGACTTGGCGCCCAGATAGAAAGCGGTGTAGCCGGAGACCACTTCCGCGAAGGGGAACGCACCAACGTAGCCGAGCTTAACGTTGCCGTTAGCGTCGAAGTTGGAATCCTTGAGGGAACCGGCCTCAACGAGCTCCTTGACCTTCATGCCGGCAACAACGCCGGAGACATAGCGGGCCTCATAGATCTCGGTGAAAGCGTTCTTGAAGTTGGGAAGACCGGAAGCGAGAGCGGTATCACCGGTCATAGCGACGAAGGTGACATCGGGATACTCGGCAGCGGCCTGCTGTGCGAAGGACTGATGACCATAGGAGTTGGTGAAGATGACATCGCAGCCCTGATCGGCAAGGTCAACGCACTTGTCGTAGGCAGTCTCATCCTCGGGGATGGTGTAGTACCAGATGATCTGGTCGTCGCTCAGACCGAGGTTCTGCTGCGCGCCGCGGATGCCCGCGATGTGAGCATAGGAATAACCCTCGTTCTCGTCGCCGATCAGGATGACGCCGACCTTGACATCGGCAGCGGGATTGGCGTCGGGAGTGGTGGTGTCGCCAGTGCTGGGGGTGCTGGTGTCACCGGTGCTGGGGGTGCTGGAATCGGGGGTCTTGGTGTCGTCACCGCCGCCGCCGCAGGCGACGAGGGACAGAACCATCACGAGAGCCAGCAGAGTTGCAAGAAACTTCTTCATTTTGGATCCTCCTTAAAAATTTTCTGTTTTGCAACAGCAGGTCCTTTTGAACCTTAATTGTTATGTTACAGGAAAATTGAGAAAATATCAACTCTAAATTATCTGCACCAAAAGATTTTGTGAAGATGCACAGAAAAAATTGGGAAAAACACAATAAAGGGAAGAACCATGTAGAAATGGCTCTTCCCTTTATGTAGGATTTGTACAAAAAATTACAGGTGGATCGCCGTACCGGTCTTGCCTTCGATGCCGTCGTGCGCCTTCTCAAGCAGAGTGATGAGGGCGGTGCGGCCGGGCTTGGACTCTGCGAACTGGATAGCAGCCTGCACCTTGGGCAGCATGGAGCCGGGAGCGAACTGCTTTTCGTCGATGTAGCGGCGTGCCTCGTCGGGCGTGAGGGAGTCGAGGTTCTTCTGATCGGGCTTGCCGAAGTTGATGGCGACCTTCTCAACAGCCGTGAGGATGATAAGCATATCGGCGTCGACGAGCTCGGCGAGCTTGGCGGACGCGAAGTCCTTATCGATGACGGCGGGCGTGCCGTAGAGCTTGCCGTCGCGGCGAACAACGGGGATACCGCCGCCGCCGACAGTCACGACGACGCAGCCGCTCTTGATGAGGGCGCTGACAGTGTTCTTTTCGATGACGTCGATGGGCTTGGGGGAGGCGACGACACGGCGATAGCCGCGGCCTGCATCCTCGACCATGGTGTAACCCTTTTCAGCCGCGATCTTTTCAGCGGTTTCCTTGTCATAGAAAGCGCCGACGGGCTTGGTGGGCTTGCTGAATGCGGGGTCGTTCTCGTCGACGAGCACCTGGGTAACGACGGTGGCGACGTCCTTGGTCATGCCGCGCGCGATCAGCTCGTTGCCGATGGCGTTCTGAAGATGATAGCCGATGTAGCCCTGGCTCATAGCGCCGCACTCGGGGAAGGGCATGTCGGACTTGATGGCCTTTGCCTCAGCGGCGGTAGCCATACCGAGGTTGATCATGCCGACCTGGGGGCCGTTGCCGTGGGCGATGATGACTTCGTTGCCCTGCGCGATGAGGTCGACGATGGGCTTTGCGGTCTCGGTCACGAGGGAGAGCTGCTCAGCGGGAGTGTTGCCCAGAGCGTTGCCGCCGAGGGCGATAACGATACGTTTAGACATATTGCACCTCTTGCATAATATTAAGACTCAAATTGGGAGAAGGAAGCCCTCCTCCCAATTTCTTGTTTGAGTGAAAAAAGGGGGAGGAAAGCCTCCCCCTTTTTTGAAGGAAAATTAGAACAGCTTGCGCTCAGCGTCGGAAGCGTCCATATCCATGATGGCGCGGACGGGATCCTTGACCTGAGCCAGGAAGATCATCGCAGCGATGATGTAGGGCTTGAAGGAAGCCTCTTTGTACAGAGGAACGATGTAGCGATCGAACACGCTGTTGTCGACTTCACCCTCGGGGCAGGAAAGACCGGTGATGTCGGCGGGCAGGCAGTGCATGTACAGAGCCTTGCCGTCGCGGGTGAGCTTCATCATCTCTTCGGTGCAGGCCCAATCCTTGTGCTCGGCGTTCTGCTTGAGAAGCTCCTTCTCAAGAGCGTCGATGCCGGCCTTGTCGCCCTGCTGATACAGCTTGGTGCGCTTTTCCATCGCAGCGAAGGGAGCCCAGGACTTCGGATAAACGACGTCGGCATCCTTGAACGCCTCGGCCATGGAGTTGGTCTTGGAGAAGGAACCGCCGGTAGCGGCAGCGTTCTTCTTGGCGATCTCTTCGACCTCGGGCATGATCTCGTATCCCTCGGGATGAGCGAGGACAACGTTCATGCCGAAGCGGGTGAACAGACCCACAACGCCCTGCGGAACGGACAGGGGCTTGCCGTAGGAGGGAGAATACGCCCAAGTCATGGCGACCTTCTTGCCCTTGAGGTTCTCAACACCACCGAAGTAGTGGATGATGTGGAGCATATCGGCCATGCACTGGGTGGGGTGGTCGATGTCGCACTGGAGGTTGACCAGCGTGGGCCTCTGAGCCAGCACGCCCTGCCTGTGGCCGTCGGCCACCGCGTCCGCTACGGCGCGCATGTATTGATTGCCCTTGCCGATGTACATGTCGTCCCGTATGCCGATCACGTCCGCCATGAACGAGATCATGTTGGCCGTTTCCCGCACGGTCTCGCCGTGGGCGATCTGGCTCTTGCCCTCGTCCAGGTCCTGCACTTGAAGGCCCAGCAGGTTGCAGGCCGAGGCGAAGGAGAAGCGGGTGCGGGTGGAATTGTCCCGGAACAGCGATATGCCGAGGCCGGAATCGAAGATTTTAGTGGAAATGTTGCCTTGGCGCAAGTGGCGCAGGGCGTCGGCCACGGTGAACACCGCCGCCAGCTCGTCGTCGCTCTTTTCCCAGGTCAGGAAGAAGTCGCCCCCGTACATGCCCTTGAAATCCAGGTCATTCAGCCGGTCAATATAGGCTTGCAGTTTATTGTCCATGCTTTGCGTCCCCCTGTCACTGTATGTTGTTGTCTGTCGAGCCGGCGCGGAACTGGGTGGCGTCGCCGGTGGGCGTCTCGGTGGGGTAGAGGTGGATCGCCGCGGCGTACAGCGCCGCGCAGGTCACCAGGTCCTGCTTCCAGGTGATCTCGTTGGGAGCGTGGGCCTGGCTCTCCGCGCCGGGGCCGATGCCCACGCAGGGGATGCCGTAGCGGCCCTGTATCGCCACCCCGTTGGTGGAGAAGGTCCATTTGTCCGTCAGGGGCCGTCCCGCACGGGTGCCCACCGAACTGGGCGCGCCGATGCGTTTATCGCCGAACAGGGTCACATGGGCGTCCACCAGCGCCTTCACGTGGGCGGTGTTCTCCCGGTTGATCCAGGTGGGGAAATACGCTTCAGTTGCGTAGACCTCCCCGGTCCAGGAGGGCCTCTCGTACATGTACATGGAGACCTTCACGTCCTCGCCGTACTTTTTGACGGCGGGCAGGCTGCGAATCTCGTCCAGGCAGCT
>JAFQUN010000007.1 GCA_017408525.1 Oscillospiraceae bacterium | reverse complement strand
GTCGATCTCGTCGATAAAGACGATGGCAGGGGCAAGCTTTTTCGCCTGCTCAAAGAGGTCGCGCACGCGCGATGCGCCGACACCGACATACATTTCGACAAAATCCGAGCCGGAGATGGAGAGGAACCCAACCTCCGCCTCACCCGCGACGGCGCGGGCAAGGAGCGTTTTACCGGTACCCGGAGGACCGACGAGCAGCACGCCCTTGGGGATACGCGCGCCGAGGTCATTGAACCGCTGCGGGTCACGCAGAAATTCCACGATCTCCTGCAATTCCTCTTTTTCCTCGTCTGCGCCGGCAACGTCGGAAAACCTGACTTTTTTCCCGTCCTCGGGAAGCTTTACGCGCACGGAGCCAAACTTCGCCTCGGTACCTTTTCCCATCGAGCGCATCGAAAGGAAATACCAGATCGCAAAAAGTCCGACAACGGCGACAACATACGGCAAAAGAAGCGTGAGCCAGTTTGTCGAATGGTCGGCTTTGTAGTCGTAATCGGTCAGGATCCCCGCAGCCTTCTGCTCAGCAACGAGTTCTCCGAGCGTGTCGTAGAAAAGGTCGAAGTCGTAAAGCTCCTTGACAACGCGCGTTTTTGCCTTCCCGTCCTGCGTCTCACGCAGGTTCAGGATCAGCGTCGTGTCGCTGATGGCAAAGCTTTCGACCTGCTCCGCTTCAAAAAGCGCCATCACCTCAGCGTAAGAGATCTCCTTTTGACGATTTGCATTGATCAGCTCCCAGCCGATGAAAAAAAGAAGTATGACAGTAAGCCATAGAATACTTTTGTTTACGCCCTTTCCCTTCATTCGAGCATTCCCCCTTTCCCGCCGCGAAAGAATGTGATCCGATTCGATAAGCTATGGGTAAGAGGCGCATCGCACCCCTTACCCATTGACTTAATTTATGCGCATTTTGCGGCAGTATACCTTATTCTCCGGAATAGACCTCGGGCTTCAAGACACCGATATACGGCATATTGCGGTACTGCTGCTTATAGTCAAGACCGTAGCCGAGAACGAACTCATCAGGAATTTCAAAGCCGACATAGTCGGGCGTGATGTCCTTTTCGCGGCGCGAGGGCTTATCGAGCAGGGTCGCGATGGTGATGCTGCGCGCACCCTTGGTAAGGAAATAGTTTTTCAGGAAGTACAGCGTATTGCCCGAGTCGAGGATGTCCTCCACTACGATGATGTCGCGGCCGGTGATGTCCTGCTGCAGGTCGTGGACGATCTTCACCGTGCCGGAGCTTTTCGTCGCGTTCTGGTATGAGGAAACGGCAATGAACTCCACATCACTTTTGAGCTGGCATGCGCGTACAAGGTCCGCCATGAAGACGAACGACCCCTTCAAAACACCGAGGAAGAGCGGTTCCTTGCCCTTGAACTTGTCATAGATCTCCGCGCCCATTTCCGCAACACGCTTTTGGATCTGCTCCTCGCTGACAAGCACCTTCAGGATGTTCTGTTCCATTTCACTGCGTTTCATAATCATTCTCCCTTTGTTTTTTGTTGACGTTCATCAACGATTTTGATCTCCCATGCGCCCTCGCCCTGTCGGGGAAGATGCTCCTGCGCGGTCCCGATCCCGTACACGGCGGCAACCGAGCCGCCGCAGGAAATGACAGGGATCCTGCCGCGCTGTGCGGGCATGATGCCATGCTCCGCAAAAAGGCGCTTCAGGCTTCGTGCGCCGCGCGCGCCGGCAAGGCGCATACGCGCACCGCTTTCCCACGCCGCAAGACTTGGCGCTGCGTCTATTGTACCACAAGAAATACAAATTGCATCCCCCTTTTTCTCAAAAAAAGGGAAAATATATCGGCATTCCACGCGGTACCCGTTCCAATGCACCGTTTTACCGTCTTGCAGGGTCAGCGCGCCGTCCGCTGCTGCGCATTTTTGCAAAGAAAGCCGATCGCGCGTTACGACCGCCTCCACTCCATCCGGAAGGGAAAGCTGCCCCGATACGCGGCTCGACGCGGCAAGACGAACAATATCCTCAATATGTGCGGCAGAGATATCCTTCAGCCCCGTGCCGAGGCGCGCGATCAAAAGCCGCACCATGCGCGCACGGAGAACCTCCGGCGCGCCGCACAGTGCCGCGCGCGAGACGGAAGCATCACCGTCTTTCCCATCAAGGTGCGCCGCAGCGAGGGCATTGAGAAAATCGCTCTCCTGCCGCGCTTTTTGCACTGTGCGAGCAATGTTTTCAACTGCCCGCCCGTTCACCGAGCGAAGCGCCGGCATTGCGTGCAGACGCACGCGGTTTCGCGCGGCAAACTCCTGCGCGTTCGTTTCGTCCTCCACATGGGGGATGCTGTTTTGCGCAAGGTATTCTTCGACCTGTGCGCGCGGCGTTTCCAAAAGCGGCCGGATAATGCGCCCGCGCACCGGCGCGATAGCAGAAAGGGCGATGCTTGTTCCGCGCGCAAGGTTCAAAAGGACGGTCTCGGCGTTGTCGTCGGCGTTGTGCGCCGTTGCGATGCGCAGCGCGCCGATCTCGTCCGCCGTCTTTTCCAAAAAGGCATATCGCAGCGTGCGCGCCGCCTCTTCAACGCTTTGCCCGTTTGCGCGGGCGTGCGCGGCGACATCAGCGCGCGCGGTATAAAAGGGAATATTCTGTCTTTGGCACCAATCGCGCACGAACGATTCGTCAGCATCTGATGCCGCGCCGCGAAGGCAATGGTTGAAGTGCGCTGCCGCGACGGAAAAGCCGCCGTCTTTGGAGAGCGCACACAAAATGTGCAGAAGGCACATTGAATCCGCACCGCCGGAAACGGCGCACAAAACGATGCCGCCGGACGGAAGCATATTCAACCTGCGCGCAAATCCACGCACAGCGTCCGAAAGCCCCTTATTCGTCATAGCGGCTTTCGATGGAGCTGAAGGTGGTGTATTCCGGCGACCAGCGAAGCTCCAGCTTGCCCGTTTCACCGTGGCGGTTCTTTGCGATGATGCACTCGGCGATATTGTGCTTTTCGGAATCTTCATGGTAATAGTCGTCGCGGTAGATGAACATGACGATATCGGCATCCTGCTCAATAGCGCCCGACTCGCGAAGGTCGGAGAGCATGGGACGCTTGTCATCGCGCTTTTCGTTGGCACGCGAGAGCTGCGACAGGCACAGCACCGGAACCTGCAGCTCCTTTGCCATGATCTTGAGCATACGCGAAATGTCGGACACCGCCTGCTGGCGGTTTTCGCCGGCATAGCCTTTTCCTCCGGCGGAAGTCATCAGCTGCAAATAGTCAATGACAACAAGACCAAGGTTTTTGATGCGGCGGCACTTTGCGTTCATGTCCGCAACGGTCAAAAGCGGGTTGTCGTCGATTTGGATATCGGCGCGCAGGAGGGTCGTGGACGCGTTTGCGATCTTTTCCCAGTCGCGCTCGTTCAGATCGCCCGTGATGAGCTTGCGGTTTTCCACCAGCGCCTCGTTCGACAAAAGGCGCGTGACAAGCTGGTCGCGCGACATCTCAAGCGAAAATACGGCAACTGCCATCTCCGTTGATTTGGCGACGTTGAGGGCAATATTGAGTGCAAGTGATGTCTTGCCCATACCGGGACGCGCCGCAAGCAAAATGAGGTCAGACTTATTGAGTCCCGACGTTTTCGCGTCCAGTCCCGAAAGCCCTGTCGAAAGCCCGGGAACGCCCTTGCCCCCCGACGCCGAAAGCTCGGCAAGGTGGTCGATCACGCCCTGCAAAACAACGCCGACCGGCACCATCGCCTGGTCGCTTCTGCCGTTTCGCACGGCATAGATCTTCTGCTCCGCCGCCTCCAGCACGCTCTCCGCGCCGCCGATGCCGTCCTGCACCATGCCGGAGATGTCCGCCGCCGTGACGGCGACGCTTCGCATGAGCGACTTGTCGCGCACGAGCTTGACGTACTCGCCGACGTTTGCCGCCGTGGGGACAAGCTCCATGAGCTGGGCAAGGTAGCCGCGCGTTGAATCGTCCAGAACGCCGGTGCGCTCCATCTCGCCGGCGACGGTAAGACCGTCGATGGGCTTGGAGTAGCTGAACATCTGATAGATCGTCTCAAAGATGTCACGGTTCTGGCGCAGATAAAAATCTTCGGCGCGCAGCTTGTCCATCACGTCCGCGACGCACTCCGGCTCGATGAGCATGGCGCCGAGGACGGCCTGCTCCGCCTCCAGCGAGTGCGGAAGCTGGCGGTATGTCAATTCATCCATGTTGCATCTCCCCCCTTTTGCGAGTTTTTTGCGCTCCGCTCCGCGCACTCGCCACCAAAAGGCAGCTCGCACACTCCGCTTCGCGAGAAGTATTTTCGGAGGCAGTCACGCCGCCGGAGAAAATGATTTTACTCCTTTTCGCGCCGATGGCGCGAAACTCGGTGAGACCTTTTTGATATTTTTACTTTTCTTCCGTCACCATCAGATAGACCGTGCCGGTCACCTCGTAGCCAAACTTGACCTTAAGCTCATAGTTTCCAAAGCTTTTGATCGGCTCGTCAATGACGATCTTCTGCTTGGGAATATCAAGGTTGTGCTGGCGCATCAGCTCCTCGGAGACTTCCTTCGACGTGATCGCGCCGAAGAGTTTGCCGCCCGCGCCTGCCTTCGCGCTTACGCGCACGGGGCAGTTTTTGAGCTTTTCGGCAGCTTCCTGTGCGGCAGCTTTGTTTGCCGCCTCCTCGGCAAGGCGCGCCTTTTCCTGGCGCTTCATCGTATTCACCGCGTCGGGCGTCGCGAGAACCGCAAGTTTGCGGGGGATGAGGAAATTGCGTGCGTATCCCTCCGCCGCGTCGATCATCTGTCCTTTTTTGCCCTGTCCACGGACATCCTGCTGCAAAATCACTTTCATTTTCGTATCACCTTTCTTTATTATTCTTCAAAATATCTGTCGATCGCCGCAAGAAGCTGCTCACGCGCAGCCGCAAGCGTCGTATTTTCAAGCTGTCCGCCCGCCGTGGTCGAATTGCCGCCGCCGGAGAGCATTTCCATCACGCGCTGCACGTTGATATCGCCGAGCGAGCGCGCGGAAATGTTGACATCCTCTCCCACCGGGAAGATAACGAACGACGCCGCAACATCACGAAGCGTCAAAAGCTCGTCGGCAGCCTTCGCGGCAACGGGACGCGCCACGCCCGTCTCCGAGACGGCGACGGCGATATTCTCACGGTACATTTCCGCATTGCGCAAGATCTCGTGCCGGCGGAGCATATCGTCAAGACCGCTTTGGAAAAATCGCTGCACATCGGTCGTATCGGCGCCGGCGCGGCGCAAAAATGCTGCCGCCTCAAACGTGCGCCCGCCGGTACGCATGGTGAAGTTTTTCGTATCGAGCACGATGCCTGCCAAAAGTGCCTCCGCCTCGTCGCGAAGGAGGTCCGACGGCTCGATCAAATGCTGCAAAAGCTCCGTGACAAGCTCGGACGCGGAGGATGCATACGGCTCGTGGAAATTGAGCGCCGCGCTTTCGATGTAGCTTGCCGCGCGGCGGTGATGGTCGATGACGGCAACGCGGTTGCAAGCATCCAAAAGCGGCTCCGACTCCACCATCTCGGGGCGGTTCGTGTCGACCACGACAAGGAGCGCCCCGGGCTGGGCAGAGATGAACGCATCGTTCCCGCTTGTAAAAACGTTCCTATACTCCTCGTGCTCGCGCAGCTTCGCAAGAAGCGCGCCGCAGGCGTTTTTTTCCTCGTCAATGACGATCTGCGCGGCTTTCCCGCGCCGCCGCGCAAGGCAGCAGATGCCGACAGCCGCTCCAAGCGCGTCCATATCGGCAAGCTTATGACCCATGACGAAGATCTGTCCCGCATCGGAGATCAGTTCGCCAAGCGCGTTTGCCATCACGCGGGACTTGACCTTGGTACGCTTTTCGGTCGCCTTTGCCTTGCCGCCGTAAAACTCGAAGTCGAGATGGTTTCGCACGACCACCTGATCGCCGCCGCGCGAGAGCGCCATTTCGATGGCGAGCGAGGCATGGTGAAAAAGCTCTTCAAACGTTTCAACGCCGATGCCCGCACCGATGGAAAGCGTTGCGGCAACACCGTCGACCGTCACGACCTCGCGCACCGCGTCGAGCACCGGAAATTTTTCTTTGAGCATCTGCTCATATGTGTCGGTATCGCATACATACAGATAGCGGTCACGGTCATATTTAAGAAGCATCCCGCCGCGGTGCTCGACCCACGCGTTGATCTTCTCGTCCACCTGTGCCAAAACGGCGGCGCGTCCCGTTTCCGAGCTTGCCTTGACAAGCTCTTCATAGTTGTCGATCATCAAAATGAGCGTTACGGGACGGCTTGCGGTGTAGAGCGAGTGGAGCATGTCCTGCTCTGTGGTATCCATCCAGTAGGTCGTGGCAAGGAGGCTTTGCACCGTTTTACCGCGCCCTCCCGCACGGGTCAGGCTTCCGTACACGCGAAAATGACGCCCTGCTGCCTCGACGGGCTCGGGACACTCGGTTTTGCCCTCCAAAAGCCATTGGAGCGAAAACTGCGGCGCAACGTCCTGCACGCGCGTTTCAAAAAGCGATTCTTTCATACCCGTAAGGCGCAGGAAGCTGTCGTTGCTCCAGAGGATCTCCGCCGTATCGGGACGGAAGACCATCATGGGGAAGGGTGCGTTGAGCATTGTTGTCCGATTTGCGGAGTCCATTCCCGTCTCAATGTCGCTGATAAAGCGCTGCACTGCCTGCTCGCGCTTTTTGTTCCCCCTTTGGAAATAGACAAAGAGCATTACCGTGGCTGCCGCCTCAAAGACGCCGAGCCAAAGGTCAAGGAAAAGCGCCGCGACCGCAAACAGCACGAGCACAAGGAAATAAAGCTGCATATTTGATTCGATCAGGCGAGAGAGTTTTTTATCCATTTTCGATCATCTCCTTGCTTTTTGCTGTATGGGCGGCGCTGCAAAAAAACTGACGGCAGGGTATATCGCACTTATTCTATCACAACCACCCCTTGTTCTACAACCATAAAATATATGTTCCTTTTCGCAAAAAAGAGGTATACAATCGATCGAAGCTGTGTTATACTGTAACGACAAGTTTCTTTTGCACCCATGTCCTTGCCCCGCGCGCGGCGCAGACCGTGCGTGGGTTTTTATAAAAGAGCGCGGCGTCCGTGCCGGCTCTTTGAAAATTTCATCTTTTTTCGGCGGCGATGCCTGCTGCATCCGACGGCGTACAGGGCCGTGCGGAGGAGCAGAGGGACGTCTTTGTGTTTTGCGTCCTTTTTTGCCGACCTGCCGCTGCCGCGCAAAAGGGAATTTTTTCTACATCAAGGGAAAGAAAACGACATAATGCGCCATTTTTCGGCGCACTTTCAAAAGGAGGAAGACACTTTGGCAGAAAAACTCAAGATCATTCCGCTGGGCGGACTCAATGAGATCGGCAAGAACATGACCGTCTATGAGTTCGCCGGCGAGATCATCGTTGTCGACTGCGGCATGGCATTCCCCGGGGACGATATGTACGGCATTGACTGCGTCATCCCCGATGTTTCCTATCTTATCAAGCACAAAAACCGCATCCGCGGTCTTTTCATCACCCACGGGCATGAAGACCACATCGGCGCCATCCCCTATGTTTTGAAGCAGGTCAATATGCCCATCTACTGCACGGCGCTCACGGCGGGGCTTATTCGGCTCAAGCTTGAAGAGCACGGGCTTGCCAAGTCGGCGAAGCTCGTTGTGGTCGAAGCGGGTGACACCGTGCGCGCGGGGCACTTTGGCGTGGAATTCATCCACGTCAACCACTCTATCGCCGACTCTGTTGCCTTTGCTATCCATACAGGTCTTGGCACCGTCGTTCACACGGGCGACTTCAAGATCGACTCCACGCCTATCGACGGCGAGGTGATCGACCTTGCGCGGCTGGGCGAACTTGGAAAGCGCGGCGTTCTCGCGCTCCTTTCCGATTCGACGAATGTGGAGCGTCCCGGCTATACGATGAGCGAGCGCACCGTCGGCAAAACGTTTGACCGCCTTTTCGGCGGATGCAAAAAGCGCATCATCGTCACCACATTTGCCTCCAACGTCCACCGCATCCAGCAGGTCATCGATGCGGCGGCGGCGTGCGGCAGGAAGGTCGCTGTGACGGGGCGCAGCATGGAAAATATCATGCGCGTTTCGACGGAGCTTGGCTATATGAAGCTGCCGAAGAACACCGTGACAGATATCAACAAGCTCAAAAACCTCCCTGCGGAAAAGCAGATCATCGTCACCACCGGCTCGCAGGGCGAGGAGATGTCGGCACTCTACCGGATGGCTTTTTCCCAGCATAAGCAGATCGATCTTGGTCCGACCGACCGCGTGATCATCTCCGCCTCCCCTATTCCGGGGAATGAGAAAATGGTCAGCCGCGTGATCAATGAGCTTGTGCGAAAGGGTGTGGAGGTCGTCTACGACCGCGCCGACGCGCTGCACGTTTCCGGTCACGCGTGTCAGGAGGAGCTGAAGATCATGCACGCGCTCACGCGTCCGCGCTTTTTCATCCCTCTCCACGGTGAGCAGCGCCATCTCAAGCGCCACGTCGACCTTGCCATTGAAATGGGCATGGATGCAAACCGCGTTGCCATTGCGGAAAACGGGTCTGTCATCGAGCTGACGGCGAAAACGATGAAATGCACGGACGGTGCCATTGCCGCGGGCGAAGTGATGGTCGACGGCTCGGGTGTCGGTGATGTTGGGGCTGTGGTGCTTCGCGACCGCCGCCATCTTGCAGAGGATGGTATGGTCGTGGTGGTCATTCCGCTTTCGGCGCAAAACGGCGAGCTTCTTGCAGAGCCAGAGATCATCACGCGCGGGTTCATCTATGTTAAAGAGTCGGAGGAACTGATCGAGGAGCTTGGCAATATTGCCATGTCTGCCGCTGAAAGTCTCCGCCGCAAGCGCTCACGCGATGACGGGGAGCTGAAAGGCGCGGTCAAATCCGCCATCAGCACCTATCTCTACCGCACGACAAAGCGCAGCCCGATGATCATCCCCGTTGTCACAAGACTATAAAAAATTCGGAGAAGATGCGAAGCATCTTCTCCGAATTTTTTATTCTGCTTCATTTTGCAGCCGAAGCTCCTCCAAAAGTGCGAGGGCGCTCTCGAGAGGGTCATCGCCCGATTGCAGGTGCAGCGTGAGTGTTGCCGCCGCGCCGGAGGCAAGCTGGAGCCGTCTGCGGTAGCGCGCCATCGCGCAAACAGCCGTGATCGCTTTGAGTGGGAGGTCATCGGTGAACGTGAACTGGATGTCATCCCCGCGCTGCGTGATCTCGCTCACGCAGACCTTTGCTCCTGCTGCGCGGAGAAGCGCAACATCGAGAAGAGCAAGGACGCTTTTCGGAACCTCGCCGTAGCGGTCCATCAGCTCATCGAGAATGTCCGCAGAATCGTCGCTTGTGCGAACGGCAGCAATGCGGCGGTAGAGGTCCATGCGCTGCTCGGCGGAGGGAACATAGGACTCGGGGATATTTGCCGAGATGCGAAGATCTGCCGAGCAGTCGGTGCGGCGTTTCGCTGCCCCACCGCGCTCTTCTAAAACCGCGTCCTCCAAAAGCCTGAGATAGAGGTCGTAGCCGACGCTCATCATGTAGCCGGACTGCTCCGCGCCAAGAAGGTTTCCCGCGCCCCGGATCTCAAGGTCGCGCATGGCGATCTTGAAGCCGGAGCCAAACTCCGCGTACTCGCGGATGGCGGAAAGCCGTTTTGCCGAAGCTTCCGTCAAAACCTTCCCCGTGCGGTAGGTCATATAGGCATAGGCGCGGCGCGCACTGCGCCCGATACGCCCGCGAAGCTGGTGCATCTGGGCAAGTCCGAGATGGTCGGCATCCTCGACGATAAGCGTATTGACGTTGGGGATGTCGATCCCCGTTTCGATGATGGTCGTGCAGACAAGAATATCTGCCTCGCCGCCGACGACTGCCTGCATCACGCTGCCAAGCTCGCGCTCGCTCATGCGCCCGTGCGCCGTGACGATGCGCACCTCATCACCGAGCATCGCGCGGATGCGCGCGGCGCAGCGGTCGATCGTCTCGGTGCGGTTGTGGAGGTAATAGACCTGTCCGCCGCGCGCGATCTCGCGGCGCATTGCATCGGCGAGCACGCCCCAGTCGTGTTCCAGAACATAGGTGTGGACGCTTTTGCGGTCGTGCGGAGGCTGCTCGAGCGTCGACATATCGCGGATGCCGGACAGCGCCATGTTGAGCGTGCGAGGGATGGGCGTTGCCGTGAGCGTGAGGACGTCCACCTGACGCGACATTTCCTTGAGCTTTTCCTTGTGGCTCACGCCGAAGCGCTGCTCCTCGTCGACGATGAGAAGACCGAGATCCTTGAACTGCAAATTTTTCTGCAAAAGCGAGTGCGTGCCGATCAAAAGGTCGATCTTGCCCTGCGCCGCCTGTTCCAGGATGGCTTTTTTCTGCGCCGGCGTTTTGAAGCGGCTCAAAACCTCAATGCGGACAGGGAAGCTGCGGAACCGCGCAAGCGCAGTCGCGTGGTGCTGCTGGGCAAGCACCGTCGTCGGAACGAGAAATGCCGCCTGCTTCCCGTCAAGGATGCACTTCATCACGGCACGCAGGGCGACCTCTGTCTTGCCGTAGCCCACGTCGCCGCAAAGGAGGCGGTCCATCGGCGTGGGGCGCTCCATATCGCGCTTGATCTCTTCGATGCAGCGCAGCTGGTCGTCCGTTTCGACGTAGTCAAAGGCATCCTCAAATTCGCGCTGCCAGGGAGAGTCCGGCGAAAAGGCGAAGCCCGGCTGGCGCTGGCGCTCGGCGTAGAGCGCGATCAAACCCTTGGCAAGGTCCTTTGCTGCCGCCTTCGCGCGCGATTTTGTGCGGCTCCAGTCCGTGCCGCCAAGCTTATTGAGGCGTGTACGCTCCGTATCCTCGCCGCTGCCGATGAATTTTGAAACAAGGTCAAGCTGCGTCGCGGGAACGTACAGGCTGTCACTTCCGGCGTAGGCGATCTTTACATAGTCGCGCTCGACCCCCTCGTCCGACATCCGAAAGATGCCGACAAAGCGCCCGAGTCCGTGATGCTCATGAACGACAAGATCGCCGGGTGAGAGGTCAGTGTAAGATTGAAGCTTTTGCTGTGCGCTTTTCTTTTTCGCGCGAGCGGTCTTCGCGCGCGGTGCGGCAGGTGCGGCAAGCTGCCCTTCGGTCATCAAAACAAGGAGCAGCTGCGGGAATTCCGCGCCGGATGAAAGCGCGCCAAGCGCGATGACTGCCTGACCGGGACGCGGCAGCGTGTCAAGCGTCGGACGCAGGGCAGCTTCGATGCTGTGTTCTTCGAGAAGACGCTGCAAATTGCGCGCGCGCTGCTCGTTGCCGCAAAAAACGACGACCGCATTTTTGGTCCCCAAATAGTGTGCCATGTCCGATGCTGCCGTTTCCAGACTCCCGCCGTAGGAGGGGAGCTGCTTTGCTGTGAGGGAGACGATCTCACGCGGCGGCAGAAGATAGCGCGAGGTGGGCAGCGCATCGCTCATCACAGTGCAAAAATCACTGATGCGTGCGGCAAACGCATCCTGCGGCATCGCAAAGGATGCAAATTCGCCGGCAAGAATGCCCTCTTCAAGCAAAACCTCCGCGTCTGCACGAAGCTCTGCGTGGAACGCGCGGATGCGTTCTGTAACGCGCGCTGTTTCGCTGACAAAAACGAGTGCGCTTTCATCGATATAGTCGAGCGCTGTCGAATCGGCGCAAACAGCGTCAAGATAGCGGTCCGTGCCGTCGATCGGAAGTCCTTCGCGCACACGGCCCGCGTCTGCGCGGAGCGTTTCGGAGAGCTTGTCTGCGCCGCGCTTTGCCGCCTTTTCGGAAAGCTTTGTCAGTTTTTCGAAAAGTGCAGGTGTGTCGACTGTCAGCAGCACCTCACTTGCGGGAAGGACCTGCGCGCAGTCGACATTCTGCGTGCGGCGCTGCGTGGCAGGGTCAAATATGCCGAGCGAGTCGATCTCGTCGTCAAAAAATTCACAGCGCACCGGTGCGTCCATGAGGGGCGAGAAAACATCAAGGATGCCGCCGCGCAGCGCGAACTGCCCCGCGCCCTCCACCTGCTCGCAGCGGCGGTAGCCTGCGCGCACAAGCTGCATTGAAAGCGCTGCGGGGTCATGGCGCGCGCCAAGGCACAGCGTAAAGCTTGCCTCGCGCATCAGATCGCATGGCATCGTATGCAGCAAAAGCGCATCGACGGTTGCAACAACGGCGCGCGCTTCGCCGCAGGACATCCTGTGCAGCGCGGCGATGCGCGAGCGCTCCCAGTCGCGGGAGACAACCGCCCCCACGCGGCAGGAGAGCTCGCGCGCGGGGAGATAGACAGGAGCATCGGGCAGGATGGTTGAAAGATCGCCGCAAAGCCGCCGCGCGTCGCCGTCGTCCGCGCAGATGAAAAGCAGCGGGCGGTCAAGCCGGCGTGCTGCTGCAGCGGCGATAATGGCGCGGTGCGTCGACTGCACGCCGGTGAGTGCGGCAGGAGACACGCCGCCGTCAAGCGCGGCGGTAAGCTCATTAAGTTCCGGTATTTTTAAGATCGCATCCAAAAGTGCATCCATGTGCTGCCGCCTCCTTGCTGTTTTTTCGTTAACGCACTGTCTGCGAAGGGGATTTGTTTCGCGCTCCGGCGCGAGCTTCTTTTTTGTCGCTGAACAAAAAAGAAGCCAAAAAAGTCAGCTTAGAAACCTGCGGTTTCTAAGGATTTCCCTCGGCTATACTGCTTCTGCCAGGATAAGCCGCGGCGCCTGTTGACGAATTTGTCACTGCCGTTTACTCTGCGCGTTACGCGCTGGATTTTTAGTTTATGATAGTACCTGCGTTTTAGTAGCCGCGCCTACTCTGGATTGAGTACCGATAGCACTGCGTGGACGGCATCACCCCCCGCACCATCGGGGCTGAAATTGCAGTAGGCGCTGTCATTGGGACGCAATTGCCATCGACAATCGCTATGTAGGGCGTAACGCCCGAGGAAAAGAGCACAGTCGATTCGTCGACGGTGCGCCGAGGCGAAGCAATGCACCATCAAGCGGTCTGAGGGAAGTTTTTAGAAACCGCAGGTTTCTAAACTGACTTTTTTGGTGACTTTTTATTCAGCGATAAAAAAGTCACTCGCCGCCGGAGCGGCGAAACAAACCCTCACAAAAACAAACAAAAAGAGCACAACAAGGCGCGCACCTCCAACATGGGGGAGGGGGTGCGTACCTTGTCGAATATTTTGGTCTTTGCTCAGTTTCCGTTGAAACGGTTCATCGCCTCCGTGACACTGCCCGTCGCGATACACTCCGCCGCGCCGAGCGCACGGGTGAGCGCGTCGTCGATAAGCTTGCGCTCTTGCGTCGAAAATGTGCCGATGACCCAGTCCGCCATGTCGTAATCGGGGTGCGGCGGTGCGCCGACGCCGACTTTGATGCGGGGGAAAGCGTCTGTCGAGAGATGAGCGATGATATTTTTAAGACCGTTATGACCGCCGGCGCTGCCGCTTGCGCGGACGCGCAGCTTCCCGACAGGAAGAGAAACGTCGTCGGAGATGACGATCACGCGCTCAGGCGGGATCTTGTAAAATCGCGCCGCCTCACCGACAGCCTCGCCGGAGAGGTTCATATACGTCTGCGGCTTCATCACAAGAACTTTCTTTCCGCCGACGACCCATGTGTCGGTCAGGGCGCGGAAACGAAGGCGCGTGATTTTAAGGTTTTCGCGCCGCGCGAGAAGGTCGGCAGCCATAAAACCGATGTTGTGGCGCGTGTTTTCATATTTTGCGCCGTAATTTCCGAGGCAGACGAGCAGAAAATCCGCTGCGCCGCCGCGCTGAAAAAATTTCATAAACGCCTCCGCGTTTTGCATCGTAAACTTAAAAGAGCCTCGCAGAGTTTCGCGCCATCGGCGCGAAAGAAATCAAACCATTTTTGCCGACGACATGTGCGTCGGCAAAAATTCTTCTCGCGCAGCGAACGTGCGAGTTGTCCTTCGGACAACGAGTGCGCTGAGCGGAGCGCAAAACCCCAAAAGAAAAGGCGCAGCCTTTCCTTTTGGCTTAGCCAAAGAGCTTGGCGATGGAGATCTCCTGATAGATGCGCTCGATCGCCTCGGCGAACATGGGCGCAACGGAGAGGTACTTGATGCGCGCCTGCTCCGCGTCGGGATGGGCGGGGATGGTGTCAAGCAGGGCAAGCTCCTCGATGCAGCTATCCTTCAAACGCTCGATCGCAGGACCGGAGAGAACGCCGTGGGACGCGCAGGCATAGACCTTCTTCGCGCCGCCGACTTCAACGATCGCCTTTGCCGCGTTGCAAAGAGAACCGGCGGTGTCGACCATGTCGTCAAAGAGGATGCACTCCTTACCCTCGACGCTGCCGATGACGTTCATGACCTCGCACTGGTTTGCCTTCTGGCGGCGCTTGTCAACGATGGCAAGGTTCATGTGCAGCTTCTGGGCGAATGTGCGCGCGCGTGCAACGGAGCCGACATCGGGAGAGACAACGACCATATCCTCGCAGTCGCTTCCAAACTTTTTCGCATAGTAATCGACAAAGATGGGGTTGCCGAGGAGATTGTCAACGGGGATATCAAAAAAGCCCTGGATCTGCGCGGCATGGAGGTCCATCGTCAGAACGCGGTCCGCACCGGCAGCCGTCAGCATATTGGCAACGAGCTTTGCCGAGATGGGGTCGCGCGCCTTTGCCTTGCGGTCCTGGCGGGCGTAGCCGTAGTAAGGGATGACGGCAGTGACACGTCCGGCGGAGGCGCGGCGGCACGCGTCGATCATCACGAGCAGCTCCATCAGATGGTCATTGACGCTTTTGCAGGTGGGCTGGACGAGGAACACGTCGCTGCCGCGGACGGTCTCGTACAGAGAAACGGACGCTTCACCGTCGGCAAAACGCTTGACCTCCGCGTCGCCGAGCTGCGTGCCGATGATGCGGCAGATGTCCTGCGCAAGCCTGGGGTTTGCGTTGCCTGTAAAAATTTTGATGTCCTTGCCGTGAGAAATCATAACGTCATACTCTCCCTTTTGTATTTTCTCATTTGTGTTCCATATATCCTAAAAAAGCGCATGGCGCTCTATTTTTTTCCGGGATACCGCGCGGCGAATTTTTTTGCCCAGCCCTCTTTGTTTGTCTGGCGCTCGCGCGCGATGGCAAGCGCACCGGCGGGAACGTCCTCGCTCACGGTCGAGCCGGCGGCGGTATACGCGCCGCGCCCGACGCGCACAGGGGCGATAAGATTCGTATTGCAGCCGATGAAAGCGTCGTCCTCAACGGTGGTGCGGTTCTTTTCAAAGCCGTTGTAGTTGACCATCACCGTGCCGCAGCCAAAATTCACGCGCTCGCCCACATCGGAGTCTCCGATGTAGGTCAGGTGCGAGATCTTCGTGCCGTTTCCGATCACGGAGTTTTTGATCTCAACGAAATCGCCCGCTTTCACATGGTCGCCGATGGTCGAATTGGGTCGAACATAGGCGAAGGGTCCGACAGTCGTATCGCTTCCGATGCGGCTCTCGTTCACCTGCGAGGCGTTGATCGTCGTGCGGTCACCCACCGTGCAGTCACGAACGACGCTGTTCGGACCGATCTCACAGCTGCAGCCGATAACGCTGCGCCCGCGGATGATCGTGCCGGGGAGGATCGTCGTTCCCGCGCCGATAACGGCACGCGGGTCGATGTAAGTTGTGGCAGTGTCCATGATGCAGACGCCGTTTTCGATGTGGCGGCGCAAAATCTTCTCGCGGCACATGGGAAGAACGTCTGCAAGCTCGGCGGCATCACCGATGGGAAGATACCCGTCGACAGGCTTTGCGCCCTCCGGTACGGCGGCAAACGAGCCATGCTCGCGCAGCACACTGCAGACCTTTTCCGCGTCCGCCGAAAACGCCGCGCCGCCGCCGAAAACGCCGACGGGCAGCACAACGCCCGTTACGATCAGAAGACGCTCGGTGCAGTTTTCAAACTCTTTTGCAAGAATGTCCGCGTGCGTCGCACCGTCGACCATCGTGGTCTTCCCCTCGGGAAAGAGCGGGCGGACAAGGTCATGGGCGGTGCTGTCACAGACAACAAAAAAACGCTCGACACCGTTTGCCGCCATTTCCTCCGCGGTCCAGGTGAGCGCGGGGCAGAAAAAGACGGTTTGCAGCACGAGCGGCGGGCGGGAAGACCCAAGGGTCATCGCGTCCGGAAGAAAAAAGACGGCGCTTTTAAAGTCCATCGGATATTCCCCCTTTTCAGCATACTATAATGATATGCGGCGGCGGTCAAAAAAGACCGCCCAACGCAGACAGAGACAGAACATAGAGCAATTATACCAGACACTTTGAAAAAATCCAGTGTTTCCGCGAAATATTTGCGCCCGAGACGCAAATATTTTTGCTGTTTGGCAAATTCGCACGGCAGAATGCAAAAACGCGGGCGCTTCTTTTTGGGAAAAACGACGGTGCGGCTGTTTTTTGCGCAAAAAAGGGCAGGAAAATTCCGTGAAAAATTTGCCGGAACGGTTGATTTTGCAAACTTCTTGAAGTATAATGAGTAAACTCTTGCAGTCGGAGAGGTCTTTTTCTATGCTCAACATCGTGCTTGTCCAGCCGGAGATCCCCATGAACACCGGAAACATCGCACGCACCTGCGCCGCAACGGGAAGCAGATTGCATCTTATCCATCCGCTCGGCTTTGACATTTCCGAGCGTGCCGTCAAGCGCGCGGGGCTGGATTATTGGCATTTGGTGGAGATCTTTGAGTACAGCGATCTTGATGACTTTTTCGCGAAAAATCCGAAAGCCGCAGAGAATCTTTGGCTGATGACGACAAAAGCACCGAAGATCTACTGCGACGCTGATTTTTCCGACGAGTGCTATCTTTTTTTCGGGAAGGAGACGGCAGGGCTGCCCGAGTCCTTTCGTCTTGCCCATCGCGAGCGCTGCCTGCGGCTTCCCATGCGTGCCGAGGCGCGCAGCCTGAATCTTGCGAATTCCGTTGCCGTCGTCACCTATGAAGCGCTGCGCCAGATCGGCTTTTTTGATCTTGCACGCTTTGGTGAGATGGCAATATCACCCTAAAAATTTTCAGAAAGGAATGCTTTTATGAACTACAACAAAAAGACAGTCCTCGATATCGACGTGAAGGGGAAGAAGGTCTTGCTCCGCTGCGACTTCAATGTGCCGCAGGACAAAGCCACCGGCGAGATCACCAGCGACAAGCGCATCGTCGCCGCGCTTCCGACCATCCGTCACCTTCTTGAAAACGGTGCGGCGGTCATTGCCTGCTCCCACCTTGGAAAGCCCAAGGGCGAGTGGAAGGAAAAGCTGACGCTTGCGCCTGTTGCAAAGCGCCTCGGCGAGCTTTTGGGCAAGGAAGTCATCTTTGCAAAGGACGTCATCGGTGAAGATGCAAAGGCGAAAGCGGCATCCCTCAAAGGCGGCGAGATCATGCTGCTTGAAAACCTGCGCTTCCACATTGAAGAAGAGAAAAACAACCCCGATTTTGCAAAAGAACTTGCCTCGATGGCGGAGCTGTACGTTTCCGACGCGTTCGGCACCGTCCACCGCGCACACGCCTCCACTGCCGGCGTCGCGGCGTATCTGCCCGCCGTCTCCGGTCTTCTCGTTGCGCGTGAGCTGGATGTGATGGGCAAGGCGCTCGACGATCCCGCGCGTCCGTTCGTTGCCGTTCTCGGCGGCGCGAAAGTCTCCGACAAGATCGGCGTGATCAACAACCTCCTTGAAAAGGCAGACACCATCATCATCGGCGGCGGCATGGCGTACACGTTTGCAAAAGCGCTCGGCGGATCGATCGGCACCTCGCTTTTGGAGGCGGATAAGCTCGACTACGCGCGTGAGATGGTCGAAAAGGCGAAGGCAAAGGGCGTTAAATTCCTGCTTCCGAGCGACACACTCGCGGCGAAGGAATTTGCCGCTGACGCGGAGCGCGCCGTGGTCGAAACGAAAGCCATTCCCGACGACATGATGGGCATGGATATCGGCCCGAAGACGACCGAAGCCTTCTGCGACGCTGTGCGCGGCGCGGGCACGATCGTTTGGAACGGCCCGATGGGCGTTTTTGAATTCCCTGCTTTCGCAGAGGGCACCAAAGCGATGGCAAAGGCGCTTGCCGAATCGGGCGCTGTGACCATCATCGGCGGCGGCGACAGTGCTGCGGCTGCC
>JAFQUN010000063.1 GCA_017408525.1 Oscillospiraceae bacterium | reverse complement strand
TCCTCCGACCGTATGCGGGATATGCTTAACACTTTGCTTGACTTCTTCCGCCTGGACAGGCAAAACCGCGGATGTGCCGCTCAAAAATAGGAAGCGCTTCACTGATCGCGCCGCACACAAATGAGGGGAGGCAGTCGTGCAGGTCGCAAAACCGCACTGCGGGGCGGTAGGTCGGTGTGACGCTGCCCGCCTTGGAAGATGCGCGGCGGTCGAGGAAATCACCCACAAGCTGCGCCGGCGCGATGTAGCCGCCCCCACCGAGCGCGAAGGCGTCCGATTCCAGCTTTCTTTGAAATGCAACACCTGCAAGGACGTCATCGCCGGGGAGGTCGCCGGGCGTTATGTTTACCAATATCGCACCGTTGATATTCTCGCCGTCGCGCGCATATTCGCTCATCCCGTTGGTCACGAGCCGGCCATCCTCCGATGCGGCGGCAACCACCGTACCGCCGGGACATACGCAGAACGAGTACACGCTGCGTCCGCTGTCCAAATGGCACGAGAGCTTGTAACTTGCCGCGCCGAGCGACGGATGTCCCGCGTATTGCTTATATTGTGCAGCATCTATATCACTTTGCCGATGCTCGATGCGGACACCGACAGAAAATGCCTTTCGCTCCATCGCCGCGCCGTGCCCATGCAGCATATAGAACGTGTCACGCGCACTGTGACCGAGCGCAAAGACCGCGTGCGAACAGGGTAGAACATATTCCCCCTCCGCAGAGCGAACCGTGAGGGAGGAAAGAGAGCTGTCCTTGCACGTTATGTCAACTACATGATGCCCAAAACGAATGTCACACCCAAGCTCCAAAAGCCGCGCGCGCATCGCGCGAAGCGTGATGTGCAGCTTGTCGGTTCCGACGTGCGGCTTCGCGTCGTACAAAATACTCTCCGGTGCGCCGAACGATACAAGCTGCTCAAGAATAAATCGGTGGCGAACATCGCGCGTTCCCGTGTTGAGCTTTCCATCGGAAAATGCGCCGGCGCCGCCCTCGCCAAACTGTACGTTAGAAGACGTGTCAAGCTCTCCTGTTTGCCAGAAGCGTGCAACATCACGCGTGCGCTGTTCGACACACTGCCCGCGCTCGAGCAGGACCGGCGGTGCGCCGCAAAGCGACAGCACCAGCGCACAGAAAAGTCCTGCAGGACCTGCGCCGACAACGACGGGACGCGGCATGCCGTCACGCACGCGCGCTGGGAGCGTGTACACCTCCGGCGCATAGCGCGTGACCGACGCGCTGCGGCAGCGGCGCAAAACGCGCTCTTCATCAGAAAGCTCGACGCCGACACTGTAAACGATGCGCACATCCCCCCGCGCGTCGACCGAGCGGCGCAGGATGTGAAAGTCGATGAACGACTGCGCCGGAACGCGCAGCACAGATGCCGCCTTTTCGCGCAGAAGGGTACTATCATTATCGCAGGAGAGCTTCAAGCCATCGATCCGCAGCAAACCGTCCACCGCCTTTTTTTCACAAAAGATGTTGCACATCTTTTGTGAGTGTTTTGCGCGGCGACGCGTCACCCGCCTACGCCGCGAGAAGAATTTTCTCCGACGTACACGCCGCCGGAGAAAATGGTTTCATTTTATTTCGCGGCACAGCCGCGAAACTCTGTGAGACCTATTTGAAGCACGATGCTTATCGTGCAATTTTTTTGAGTATACCACACTTTTCCCCATAAAAAAAGCGTTTACCGACCGCTTACAAAAAATTTTGAAATTCGTTCAAGTTTCTTTACAAATTGGACACAAAGGTGCATTATAATGCTATACGAGAAAACCCGAAGGAGGTCTACATAGAATGTACTACGAAGACGAGAAAAATCTCTATCATTACAGTTATCCTAAAAATGAGCGCCCGACCGAGCGCATCTACGACCCGGAGATCAGAAGCGAGCCAACGCCGCAAAAGCACATCAAGAAGTCCCGCCTCGGTCTGAAGGTGACGGCGCTTGCCCTTGCCTGCGCGCTCATCGGCGGCGCAGCCGGCTTTGGCGTCAGCCGCCTTGTGACACCGCCGCAGCTTGCCGGCGGCGTTTCGACGATCTATGTAAGCGGCGAGAAAAATGCCGATCTGACGACCTCTGCCCCTGCAAAGGTGCAGGATCTCACGCAGGTTTATAAAAACGTCGTCGGAAGCGTCGTTTCCATCAACTGCCTCTCCACATCCGTCAACGCATTTGGCCAGACGACGCAGACGCCGTCCTCGGGCAGCGGCTTTGTCATCACGGCCGACGGATATATTGTCACAAACTACCACGTTGTCGAGGGCGCATCGTCTGTCGAGGTCACGATGTACGACGGCACTTCCTACGAAGCAAAGGTCATCGGCGGCGATGAGGACTATGACATCGCAGTCATCAAAGTCGAAGCGACGGGTCTTACCCCCGTTGTTCTCGGCAACAGCGAAGCGCTTGAAGTTGGCGAAACGATCGCCGCCATCGGAAACCCTCTCGGCGACCTGACGTTTTCCATGTCGGCGGGTATTGTTTCAAGCGTCGGGCGTACCATCAATGTGGACGGAACGCCGTTCAATATGATCCAGATCGATGCGTCCATCAACCCCGGCAACTCCGGCGGGCCGCTCGTCAACGCGGCGGGTGAGGTCGTCGGCATCGTGAGCGCGAAGTATTCGACTTATTCAACAACGATGGTCGAAGGCATCGGCTTTGCCATCCCC
>JAFQUN010000062.1 GCA_017408525.1 Oscillospiraceae bacterium | reverse complement strand
CGGATTCGGGGAGGTGCCGAGCGACATGATGACGCAGTCGGCGTCGATATCGAACTCGGAGCCAGGGATCGCCTTGGGGCTGCGGCGGCCGGAGGCATCGGGCTCGCCAAGCTCCATCTGAATAACACGGATGGCGCTCACATAGCCGTTCTCGTCGCCCTTGATCTCCACGGGATTGTGCAGCGTCTTGAAGATGATGCCCTCTTCGATGGCATGCTCGACCTCTTCGTGACGGGCGGGCAGCTCCTCCATGCCGCGGCGGTAGACGACACTGACCTCCGCGCCGAGACGCTTGGCGCAGCGAGCCGCGTCCATTGCGACATTGCCGCCGCCGACGACGGCAACGCGCTTGCCCTCGAGCTTCTGGATGGGAGTATCTGCACCCTCGCGGTACGCCTTCATGAGGTTGATGCGGGTGAGGAACTCATTTGCGGAGTAGACGCCGCAAAGGTTCTCGCCGGGGATGTGCATGAACATCGGAAGACCTGCGCCCGAGCCGATGAAGACCGCTTCGAAGCCATGTTCTTCCATCAGCTCATCGATGGAGAGGACTCTGCCGATGACCATGTTCGTTTCGACCTTCACGCCAAGCGCTTTCAGACCGTCGACTTCCTTCTGGACGATGGACTTGGGCAGACGGAACTCGGGGATACCGTAAACAAGAACGCCGCCGGCAAGATGGAGCGCCTCAAAAACGGTGACATCGTAACCCTTCTTGGCGAGGTCACCCGCGCAGGTGAGACCGGCAGGACCGGAGCCGATGATAGCAACCTTGTGCCCGTTGCTCTCGGGCTTTTTGACCTCGGCTGCCGCATGTGCATTGTGCCAGTCAGCGACAAAGCGCTCAAGGCGTCCAATACCGACCGCCTCGCCCTTGACGCCGCGCACGCAGTACTTTTCGCACTGCGTCTCCTGCGGGCAGACACGACCGCAGACAGCGGGAAGGCTGCTCGTTTCATTGATGACCTGATAGGCGCCCTCGTAGTCCTTTTCAAGGATCTTCTGGATGAACTCGGGGATCTTGACGTTGACGGGGCAGCCGCCGACACACGGATGGTTCTTGCAGTTGAGGCAGCGCGCCGCCTCATCGAGTGCCTGCTCCTCGGTGTAGCCGAGGGCGACCTCGCTGAAATTCTTATTACGAACGTTCGGGTCCTGGGAGGGCATTTCGTTCTTTTTCAAGCTCATATTCGGCATGGTTATTTGACCTCCTTCTTGAACAGGTTGCACGTTGCCTCGTGCGCGTGACGCTCAAACTCGCCGTACATCTTACCGCGCTTGATGGCTTCATCGAAGTCGACAAGGTGACCGTCGAAGTCGGGACCATCGACGCAGGCGAACTTCGTCTCGCCGCCGACGGTGAGGCGGCAGCCGCCGCACATGCCCGTGCCGTCGACCATGATCGGGCTCATGGAAACGATGGTCTTAAGGTTATACTTTTCGGTGACCTTGCACACGAATTTCATCATCATCATCGGACCAACGCAGAAAACGGCATCGTAATTCGCACCGGCGAGGATCTGCTCTTCCAGAAGCTCGGTCACAAGCGCCTTGCGTCCGTAGGAACCGTCGTCCGTGCCGACGATAAAGTTGGTGGAAGCGTTTTTGAACTCCTCCTCCAAAACAACGACGTCCTTGTTGCGGAAGCCCACGATCAGGTCAACGTGAACGCCCTGGTTATGCAGCTTCTTTGCGACGGGGAACGCGATCGCCGTGCCGACACCGCCGCCGACGACGGCGATCTTCTTCACGCCGGGCATCTCGGTCGCGATGCCGAGCGGACCGACAAAGTCCTGAATATACTCACCCTGCTGCTTGCGGTTGAGCTTTTCCGTCGTCGCGCCGACGATCTGGAAGATGATGGAGACCGTTCCCTTTTCACGGTCAAAGTCATGGATGGTGATGGGAATACGCTCGCCGTCCTCATCCACACGCAGGATAATAAACTGACCGGGCTCAGCTTTCTTGGCGATCAGCGGAGCCTCGATCTCCAAAAGGACGAGGGTCGGCGTAAGCGCCCTTTTTGTAACGATACGATACATAAGCAACCTCTTTTCCACAGCAATTTCCGCCTCACTCGCGCCGTGCAGACGAGAGCGCGGCAGGTGCGTTGGGCAGATTTTTTCTCTTTTCGCAGGTGGTATAAACAGTTCGCCACCCACTACCACGCTATATCATACACCCAAACGATGAAAAAGTAAAGATTTTATCATATCATTTATTAAAAAAGCGAAAAGCCATAAAGAAGCGGCACAAGTCCGCTTCTCTATGGCAAATAGTACTTTCTTGCAAAGTCGTAAAACGTCTGGGCAATGGGCGAGAGAATGTTGTTTTTGTGCTTGATGATATAGAGCCTGCGGCGCGCCGTCACGTTCCCAAGGTCGAACGCAAGGAGCTTCCCAAATCTGCAGTAGTCCCGTGCCGCGCTTTGCGAAACAATGGCAACGCCAAGTCCCTCGCTCACCATCTGCGTGATG
>JAFQUN010000061.1 GCA_017408525.1 Oscillospiraceae bacterium | reverse complement strand
GGCAGGTGGTGCACTTGGGATAGCAAATAAATTTCAGCATAGTTTACTCCTTATTCTGCGGGGCAACGCAATGCTCCGCGGCGCAACTCAAACTTGGCGACAGCACTCTTTGCAAAGTGCGCAGCCGAAGCTGCGCACTGAAAAACGCATAGCTCCGATAGACGACCATTCGGTCGTGCCGCAGAATGAGTGTAGCACACTCACAAATAAATGACAAGAGAAAAGCGAGAGGGGGATCCTGTCAGTATCCATCCTCACAAATCCGTTGCCTTTCGGCTCTTTATTCTGCGCTTTCTGCTCGGAGGCAATAGTTGATTTTACTTATGCTCAGGATATCCTTTTATGATACACAAACGAAAAATCGACATCCTTCGAAAACGAAGGATGTCGATTTTTCTTTCATTTCATATTGACCTTGATTTTTTCGTGGATCTCAAAGATCAGCCGTCCGGCGATATCGCCATACAAACTTCCCTCGTTTGCCTGGCGCACCTTAAGTGCCCACTCGCGGGCATGGAGCGTATCGCCCGCCTTTTCAAACATAGCGGCGATATCCAAAAAGTTTTTCTGCTGCTGGAGCGAAAACCGGTCATGCAGATCCAGCGCGTCGACCATCGCCTGCGCGGCTGCTGCAGCGGCACGCTGCTCGAGCTCCTTGTCTCCCGCATCCTCATACAACCACGCAAGATTTCGCCAAAGCTGCGCAGTGAGCTGTCTACGCTGCGTTTGCAAAAAGCCCTGCGCGCAAACGAGCGCCAGATAGTGCTGGGCATAGACGAAGTCAAGGTCGCGCTCGGCGTCGAAGTTGATCCGGAGCGACTGCGCCGTCTGCTTGAGCTGTTCGGCATAGCGCTCGCGAAGCAGCATATGCGGCTCAAGAAAGCAGCCAGACATCGCGCTGAAGCAGCACGCAGGGCAGGTGACGATCTCGTACCAGCTCGGGTCAAAGTCCTTGTAAAAAATACGCCCGTCGTAGCGCTCCATCCACTCCGCGTCGGCGAGGGGAATGAGCTTGGAGTGGAAAATGCGCCAGCTTGTAAAGCTCTTTCCGCAGTGGGGACAGGTATATGCCTTTTCGTAGACATTTTGCAGATATTCAGGATGCGTGACATTCGGATGGTCCCTGTGCCCGGGAAGATACGCTTCAATGTCTATCACTTCCACGGGGCTGTCCTCTGCTGCCGCCTCCTCCGACGGCCGCTCCGCAGACGGGAGCATCTCACCGTCAACACCGCTGTACTGTGCCACGAGCCGCTGCAGCGCCGCGTCGTTCACTGAGCCGCCGCGTCCAAGCTCCGTCAGCTCGTCGATCAAAAGTTCCATGTTCGTGTTCACCATGGCAAGGTTCCTCGCCATGGTCTTCATGATCATGATGGCGTTTTGGTGGTTGTCGCGGACAAAACGCTCAAAATCGCTCTCCGGCACACGCAGCAGCGCCGTATCTGCCAGCGTCACCACAGTATAGGGGCTTGGGCGACCGGCAAGCACGGTCATCTCTCCAAAACAGCTCGGATAAGACAGGATGCCCACAAGGTATTCGTCCTCCCTGCCGTAATTGAGAAAAAGCCCGACATTGCCGGAGAGGACCTTGTACAGGCACCTGGATGCGTCGCCCTGTTCAAGGACGACAACATCTTCCGGATAATTGACGATCATCGCTTCGCTCATGCTCTACCTCTTTTCTTCTTTGTAAAAAAGCCGGGAGAAGACAGCGTGTGCCTCTCCCGGCTGTATTCGCTCATGTACTTTCGGTCGCGCCAAGGCACACGCGAAGCCGGTCACTTCTTCGTGTTGTCGACCGCCTCGGTGATCGTGATATTGCCGCCGCCGTTCGTTTCGACCCAATTGACCATCTGGGGCGTGAGCAGCTTGAGACCAAGCAACAAAACGAAGATGAGAACAAAGCCGATCACGGCGCCTTTCAAAGAGCCCTTTGCCTTCTCACGCTCCTGCGGCTCTTCCGCCTTGGCGTATTTCACACCGAGGACCACGCAGTAGAGCGAGCCGAGCGCGCCGACAATGCCGAGCAGCGGACCCATAAGGCTGTTGATCAGAGTGATAATGGGCTGAACGACGGTATCAAACATAGATGAAACCTCCAAAAATAAAATATACAGGCTGTTACCTTCCTGACCATATTATAGCAAGGGCGTCTTTTATCGACAATTTTCAAAAGTGAATAAAAGCTGCTGTTTTTGAACTGGTACGTTAAAACGATTGAATTGACAAAAACAGTCTGCTATTCTTACAACAACACAGCTTTTTGACAAGGAGAGTACGAATTATGACCATTAAGATCGTCAAGCAGCCGCCCGCCGGTGTAGTGTTTCACCTCGAAGGAAGACTGGACGCTGTCGCAGCGCCCGCCGCGCAGGAGCAGCTTTTGAAGTCCTCCGCCGGATACGAGACCATCACGGTGGACCTTTCCCTTTTGCAGTATGTCAGCTCCGCCGGTCTTCGTGTACTTCTTGCCATGCAGAAGCAGGCGAACAAGGCAGGAAGCACGCTGACACTGACAAATGTCAGTGCTTCTATCAAGGAAGTCCTTGAAATGACGGGCTTTCTCGGTTTCCTTCATGTCGTTTGAAAAGCTTTGCAGGCGTCTGAACCATTCTATGATTTAGGAGGAGCAAACAATGCCGTTTCCCGAATTTTTAGACTATGCGCAAACCGGCGCGAAAAAGCCGCAGTCTGTGCAGAACATCCACAGGGAGCTTCGCAACAAGGATGCAGCCTCTGCTTTTGAAAAGCTCAGTTACCTTACGAACGCCCTTTTTACAAAGCTGGACGAACACGCCGGCGACAGATTTCCGGAGGATATGTCGCTCATCACGCGCTATCCCGAGGTCGACCCCAAGGGCAGACTGTCCGAGTCGGATATTTCGGCAGCCTCGCGCCTTGCCGCTATTCGGACGAAACTGCAAACCTGTCACCCGAATGTTCAAGAGTACATGAAAGACGCCTACCTTGAGGTACCGACTGTCATCACAACGTTTGCCAACATGGAACGCACCTATATGCGCATGGCACGTCTTGCGCCTACTCGCGAGGTGTACGACATGGTCAAGGCGAAGTATGAACAAACCAAAGCACAGATGCAGCCGTTCCTCGACAGTGCCGAAGACCGGATCAGCGCCTGTGAATACATCGTTGGATTGCGCAATGCGGAGCCGGAGAGCGCGACGGACGAGATGATCTCCCTGCACAATCTCCCCCAGCACATTCCCGCCAAGATCGAGATCCCCTTTGCCGACCTTATCCACCAGCAGCAGGCAAAGACGCTCTGCAGCACGGACACATGGGATCTTGCCCTCTATCCGGAGGAGCAGCCGCCGCTTCCCACGGATCTTGACCCCGCGCAGCCGGAGGAAAACGCCAAAATGGCGGCAAATTACATGCGTGGCACGGTCGACCGCACGCTCGCGCCGCTTTTCGACGCAGCCGAGCGCAATACACGCGGCGCGGTCAACCGCGGCGACCTTATCATCATCGACGGGCGCACCGTCCGCGAGATCATGGAAGAGCGTTATCGCGAGCTGCAGCTTCCTGAGGCGGACTTTGATGCGTACTATCAAAAGAATGTGAAAAGTGCGGCAAAGGATCTTGTCGGCGCGGCACTCGCATCAGATAAGCGCGTAGAGATGTTCATTCCCAGCCGCGGCATGGGTGTCATCCCCGCCGAGCCCACTACCGTCACCCGCACCGGCTTCCAGCCCGACCCCGTCCGTCAGCCCGAAGCGTTCGGCGCGGTGAAAAAGTTCTTCATGAAGTTCGGCTTTTTCAAGGAAGAGGCTTCCAAGGCGCGCGCGCAGCAGGATGAGTATGACCGCACCATGCGCGCGCGTGAGCGCGTGGTGGCAAAGCAGAACGGCATTCAGCTTGAGATGAGCGCACCCGCCGCAGAGCGTGACAACACGCCCGACCAGCCCCAGCATACGCAGGGCGCACCGGTCATGGGACGGCGCTGAGCGCCGCAAAATCGAAGAAAAGAGAGGATACGCCTATGCCGTTTCCCGCATTTGTGGATTACAGCAAACCCGGCATGGAAAAGCCGGAGGATATCGAAAGAGTACACAGAAGGCTTGCCGGAATGGACCAGAAAACCGCACGCAGCGAGCTTGGGAAGATCGCCGTTATGCAGCTTGTGACCCGTGACAAGCACGGTGAGCGTGTCTATCCTGATGACGCGGCGCTCATCTCCCGCTATCCTGCCGCCGACCCGAAGGGCAAGATGTCGGAGCTTGACATGGCAATCGACGACCGTCTCAACCGGATCCGCGCGCGCCTTCAGGTGTGCCATGGCGATATCGCGGAATATCTGCGCGGCAAGATGGACGTTATGACGCCCGAGCTTGCGGACTTTTCCAAGCGCGAGCGCCAGTGTATCCGCGCGGCGCGCCTCGCTCCCACAAAGGAGCTGTACGACTATACGGAGACGCTGTATCAGCGCAACAGGCAAAAGTATAAGGCGCAGATCGACGCGGTCGACCAGCAGCTCCAACGCATGGAGTACATCGTCGGTCTCACCGACAAGGAGCCCGCAGGTCTCAGCGACGCGGAAAAGTCGCTGCATGAACGCCAGATCCAGGTCGGTCCTCACATCGAGATACCTTTTTCCGACCTTCTTCACCAGCAGCACGCAAAGCTCCTGTGCGATGACGCGAATCTGCACTCTCCCCCCGCCGCGCTTCCCGAGGATCTCGACCCCGCGCAGCCGGAGGAGAATGCCGCAATGGCGGCAAACTATGTGCGCGGCACAGTCGACCAGACCATCTCGCCCATCTTCGAGGCAGCCGAGCGCAATACGAACGGCGCGGTCAACCGCGGCGACCTTATCATCATCGATGGGCGCACCGTCCGCGAGATCATGGAAGAGCGTTACCGCGAGCTGCAGCTTCCCGAGTCAGACTTTGAGGCATATTACAACAAAAACCTCAAAAATGCTGCCAAGGACCTTGTCGGTGCGGCGCTCGCGTCCGATCAGCGCGTGGAAATGTTCGTTCCCAACAAGGACGGCTTCATCTCCACAGAGCCCACCACCGTCACCCGCACGGGCTTTACGCCCGACCCCGTCCGCCAGCCAGAAGCATTCGGCTCGGTGAAAAAGTTCTTTATGAAATTCGGCTTTTTCAAGGACGAGGCTGCCAAGGCGCGTGCGCAGCAGGAGGAATACGACCGCACCATGCAAGCGCGTGCGCGCGTGCAGGCAAAGCAGCTTGGCATCCAGTACGAGAAATTCACCAACACCGCCGTCAAGGACAAGGACGGCTTCCTCACGGACGGCTATTTCGACAGCAGCCTCGCCAACGCGAGGGAGAAGACGGCAAACGGCGTTTTGCCCTCCGGCGTGGATGTTGAAAAGCTGCGCGCTGTTGTCGCCTGCAAAATGCTTTCGACCTACGGCAACGATTTCCCGACGGAGAAGCTGCTTGACCCGCAGATGGATGAGCTCTCCATGACAAGGCAGGAGATCGGCAGAAACATCGCCGCCGCGCTGGAGGGCGCGGACGGCGGCAGACAAAAACTCGTCGACACGGTAAATGGCGGTCTTTCGAAAATCGAGTCCATGCTCGATCCCGACGTGATGTCCGGTGACAAGCGCTTTACGCCCGAAGGACAGCGCCAGATGCTCCTTGCGAAGATCGCCAAGGATGCAAAGGACGCGCTCGGTCCCTTCGCCGCCGACCTCAAAGCGGAAACGCCGAAGCTCAACGACTTTATCGAGCTTTCCGAGATGACGACCTCACGCGGTGAGCTTTTGTCCGCGCCGGAGAAGACCGCTCCCGAGCAGCCGCAGCTCACGCAGAGCGCACCCGTCATGGGTCGGAGATGATTTAACTTTGTTTTGTGCCGATGGCGCAAAATTCTGTGAAACTGTTTGAAAAGCAAAAATAATGCACCGTGTGCTTGGCACACGGTGCATTATTTTTCTTTTTTATCTGCTGCGTGTGGGCGGCTTCGGCTTTTGCACCTCGACCTCGGCGGTCACATCTTCCCTCTCTTGCAGCGCGTTCCTGTATTCCGCGTTTTCCGCGCGCTCCACGCCACCAAAGACCATGTCACCCGTCTGCATATTTGCGCGAATGTGCAGCTGCTTGCTGTAAGTGCCGTTTGCCATATCACGCACGACCTCCTCGGTCTTTTCGGGCGAATTGTACACCTGCCTGACATACTCTCCAAATGCCTTGTCTCTTTCCAGATTGTGGGAAAAGGCTTTGACAACATCGCTGTTCGCAAGCGCCCAAAGCGGCTTGCGCTCGTTCTCCGCGTGCGCCTTTTTCACAATATTCAGGTGGAATTTTTCCGCTGCCACAGCGCTGACCGCTATTCTCGTCTGCCTTCTCTCGCCGAACATCAGCCGCGCCTGACAGTCGAGACTGCTGCTGATCGGCGCCATAAACGCACAGATGCCGTCACAGCGCTTTTCGATATACGCCTGCGGATCGTCGCCGTAACGCTTGTCTTCCCGCTCAGCCAGCTCTTCAAACTCATCCACGCAGCTTCCAAGCTCCTCTTTGATCTGCGTGGCAAGCGAGGCTGCAAAAAAGAGCGGGCGCGCCTTGGGACTGCGAAACGTATTGGCGTTTGAAAAATCGAGAAATGATCCATACTCGTTGAACATCCTTGCGAGCTTTCGCGTGCCTGCGGCAAGTATCTCTGCCTTCCACTCGTCGTCGCCTCTTTCCATGCGCTCACGCACCATATCAGCGTAGCGCCGCTTTTCGTCGGAAAGGTCGGTCGGATCGGCGGCTCTTTCAAGGGTGTATCCGTCCGCGAACATGGCGCAAAGCGCAAGCGTCGTCATTGAGGTATGCTCGCTGCTGTCGCCGGCAGCTTCCGGGAAGAACGCCTTCTGCACCGATTTGTCGGCAGGCGTATCGGTGCGGATGTTCGCGCAGGTGTTGTAGACCTGCACGCGCCGTCTTGCCTCCATCGTCCGCTCATAATCAAGCGCCTTCGCCGTCTTTTCCTTGAAAAAGCCCCACTTGCTGAAAAAGCGTTCCCATGCGTTGAGCGTGACGCGCTCAACGGGCGCGGTATAACCGGTTTTAAGAAGCTGCACGGGCGTTTCGGGGATGTTCCCCGACTTGTCGGGGATAAACAGCTCCACACGCTTTCCCGCCATCAGCGCGGCAGCCACGATCTCATGTGTGCTCTGGTGAAGATTGTCCTCCCTCAAAAACTCGCGGAAGGTATACCGGGGATCTCTTTCGCGCTCAAGAAGGTACTGGCTGTATAAAAGCTCACGGACGGTCACACCGTTGACCGTGATAAGGTCGATCTGGAAATTGCGCCGCCCATCGTGCCGTGTCTTTTCAAAAAGCGGGTCAAGCAGAAGGGAGACAGTGCTTCGCGCGTAGGGCGAAACGGAAGAGATGGCGTCCTCCCACGAGGGTGAGAGTGCGTTGCTGGCGCGAAGGCGGAGAATGTTGTCAAAATTCTGGAACTCGACTTCATATTCCGTCGCCGCGCGGTCCATCGTATCGACATATTCCTCCACGCGAGAGAAATCGGGCGGGATCTGCATCGTGTCCCAATATGTGTTCCTGACAGCGGCGAACGTATGCTTGGGCTTGATGCCCACGGCATATTCAAGCCCGCTGATAAGGCAGGAGTATTTTTCCACCGCCTCGGATGTCTCCAGCGCCCGCGCGCGCGCACGAAGCCCTGCAGACTCCTCGGTCCGCGCCGCCTCCTCCTCAATGCTGCGGTGGTCCCTGACAGCTCGGATCATATCCTCCTTTGCTCTTATAAGACCGGGATCGGTCTCAAATGTATCGAGCATATCCTTCACGAATCTGCGGACATTGGGGGCGCGAAACTGCAAAACAGCCTTCACACGCGCCAGACGGTACGCAAATGCCATATCTATGATACTGTACTTACCGACAGGGTCTATCCCCGGATAGAGCAGTGAGCACCGTGCGTCGATCGGCATAACAGGTGTGGACTGCCCATTCTGTCCTTCCATGCGGTCAACTCCATTACTCATTGCACTGCCTCCTCTTCATCGTCCTCGCGCAGAGGCTGCGCAGGCATCCTCTTTTGCGGTGTCGTCGTAACAAATTGTGCGTATGTGCTGCGCGCGATCTGCCAGTAGGGGCGGGAAATATTGATGGACGTTCCATCCATGAGCAGAAAGCTGTCCATCTGCCACTCCCGCACACAGCTCAAATTGACCACAAAACTCTTGTGGCAGCGAAGCAGACTGCTGCTTGAATCAAGCTGATGCCGGTAATCGCGGAAATTGGCGGTCATGCGGAACTCCCGCCCGTCGGTCATGTGGAAGATGAGCGTGTGACCCGCCGACTCAAGGTAGGCGAGCGCGCTTACCTCGATCCGGCTCCACACGCCGTTGATCTTAACGGGAAGAAAATGCTCAAGCTGGTAGGGGATGCGCCGGAGCAGCTCCGCAAACGAGGAAAGGTAGACCGTCTCGTCCATCGGCAGCACCCAGTACGCCGCGGCCTGCACGGAGTAGCCCATGACGGCGTGTTTTTCGCTGTCACACAAAAGCGCAAGCAGACAATACGGCTGCGTCTGCCGGACGCGCAGGAGGTCCTCCTGGGCGCTCTCGAGCCGCTCCGTGTCAAAAAGCAGAACATCAAACGGCGCTTCTGTCATGCCGCGAAGCAGGGACTTCATGTCCGGAAAGGCGGAAAACGACACATCCATGCAGGCGGTCCGGTTGAACTCACCGAGCACTCTCATCTGCCAATCCAGCACTTCACATCGGCTGCTGAATATTCCAACCCGCAATTACGATCACTCCTTTTCAGATTCAAGGTCAGGGTCAAAAAGACGCAGGCGTCTTTCCGGCAATGTCTGTTCTCAAGGATATTCGACCCCTATCAATAGGGGTCGATGAAGGGGCGCCCCTTCATCGATCTTCTTTTTTATGATATTTCCACGGAAAGGCTCCCGTCACCGCCGGTGCCGGTCGGCAGCTCCGCGCCGGATGGCGCGGTCGCGTCGGCACCGGGGAGAGCTGGGGCTTCGCCGCTGTCAGGCTCGCCCCAATCCGGCTCCGGCTCGGACGCAGGTCTTTCGATAACATTGACAGTGACATCAACGTGCATTTTCCAGTTGCCCGCACAGCACACGGAGAATGTGTAGCTGTTGCCTGCCATGGCGTCACCCGGGACGGTGAAGCGCGCGGTGGAGCCGTTGATGGCAAAGCCGCTTTCGGACTCCGTCTGTCCACCGTTCCAGACAAGCCCATCCTCGGGGCTTCCCGTCTTTTTGATCTCAGCGTCGATGGTGACGGTGTCACCGGCGTATGCGTTGACGGCGAGTTCCTTTGTGTTGCTGTAGGTATACGCGCTCGCGCTGTTCCCTGTGCCGGAACTTTCGGCGCTGACGGTGAGCTTTTCGAGCTTGTTCTGCTCGCCCCGCATATCCACCGTGAGTGAGTCGGCATCGACCCACCTGTAAACATACATGTAGCTGACCGGCAGCCTCCCTAAGGGGTCTGCTGCGTTAGCCTTGCTGATATTGACACATTCAAGGAACCAATCGTCGCTCGATGTGAGCGTAACGGTGTTGATCGCGGCGGGCGCGTTCAAATACACGTTGGCAAGATGCAGATTGGTCGTTTCGTCGAACACACGATTGGCTTCCGACATATAGCCGCGCAGGTCAGCGGTCACAAAGCTCTGCTGTCTGCCAAACACGTCGGTGTAAGTAAGCTCCATCGCAACAGGTGAGGTCGAGCCGGCATCCGGCATATCGTCCGCATAAGCCGACTGCAAAATCACACTGATCTTCACAACGGCATTGGCGGTATCGCCATAGACTGCATCGACCATGACGGCTTCGCTGCTGTTGATGACAAAGGGCGTTGTCACATGGGAATCGAAGGTCTTGCTCTTCGCCGCGCCGGCGCGGGCGTTGACAAAGCGGTACTCCGTGCCGTCAACGCCGCGGAAGGCGATGCCCGTGATGTGATGGCACGCAGGCACATCGGCGGTAAGCTCGATCAACGTGTCGTTTTCGACTGCCGCACAGCCAAGCTCGTCAAGCGTTTGGAAGGGCGTGCGGAGACCGCCGCCAAGGTCGAATATGCCCTCGTAGAGCATCGCGACCTCGAGCATTCCCGCGTCAGCTATGACAGCGTCAAGCGTGCCGCTCTCCGGCTGGAGCTGGACAGTAAAAGTCTGACCGGTAGATGCTTTGTCGTATGGGTCGGTGGAGTAGATGTCCTTCGTGAGGACCTCATAGGGGGTGGTTCGGACATAATTCTGCCCGAAATTGGCGTATGCCGCGTCAAGGATCGTGCCGTCGCTGCCGCGCCGGTATACGCTCACGCCGCACACGCGGGAATAGTCCTTCCCGTCGGCAAGGACAACGGAGCAGATCGACGAGACGGCGCTGACCTCCACCTTTGCACACATGTACTCGCGGCCGTTATAGACCTGCTTTTCAAGGCTTTCAAAGGCGGCCTGCTTATATTTGCTGCTTGCAAGCTCGTAATACTTTACCGCACCCTTGAGCTCGCCGTACACAGTGCCTCCCACGGGGCCGAGATCGACGTAAACGTGGATCGTTTCTCTCTCGCCCTGCGTTTCAGGAGTGGAGACGGAGGCAACGTCAAAGGATTCGGGGTCGACTTCGAGCTTGTTGTCCTTGAAAATGACAACACTGCTGCCCTTGACGCCAACTTTCACACTGCCTTCGATATTGCCTGTTGCGAAAGGCTTGACTTCGTTCGCGGCGCCGCCGCTTCGGATGTATTCGCCGCCCGCGAGATAGGGCGCGCCCAGCTCGCCGACGATCTGCGCCGCGACGCCGCCGATGAGCCAGTCGCTCGTACCCTCGCCAATACGGCTGAAGCGGATGCTCTTGAGCGAGACGACGTTATCGAGCGTGACGGTCAGGCGGTCGGTCTTTCCTGCTCGGAAAATGCTCGTGGTTTTGTTGTTGCTGTAATCGCGAATGTACTTGTTCAGGTCAAGCTCAAACGAGCGCTCCACACCATAGTAGTCCGTATAGAGAAGCTCCGCGCGGGTGCCCGTGTCATTTAAGGCGGGGGTATAGCCGCTGCCCGAGGCTGTGGTGATGCAAAGCTGGATCTGCACGGCAGTGCCGCGGCTCGTGATGGGATAGCGGCGGATGATCTCCATGTTGCCGTCGCCGTCGGTCTCCTCCGCGTCGTAGATATTGCCCGCATCGGAATAGTTGATGTCGATCCAACCGACGGCGTCGACCTTCCAGCTTTTGCTCAGACCTCCCGTGGTGGTCATGGCGACGGTGATGGAGTCGATGTTGAGCTTATCGAACACCGTTCCCTCCGCAGCCGTGTTGTCGCACACAATGTTCACGGCGGTCAGGTCGCCGTAGTTCATCGTGGTGCGGATGCGGAACACTTCGGCGCAGCCCTGCTTGAACGAGTCGGAGGCGAGCTGCTGGTTGGCAAGGACGAAGCCGCTCGTTCCGTTTTCAAAGACAAGCTGAAAATAGAAGTGGTTCGCGCTGCCCGCGTCGACCTCGTCGGCAACGTTGACGATGACATCATAGGTGTGCTTCGCGATGCCGATGCCAAGCTGCCCCGACGCCTCCTCAAAGGTCATAGAAAGCGGAATGGTCGTAAGGTATGTGTCCTTCTCCCCCGAGGGCAGGGGCGTTGTGCCGTCGCCTTCGATGGGCGCGCCCGTGCTTTGGGCAAAGGTGATGACGCGGCGCTGTCCCTGCTGGAAGAGGAACGTCTGCGATACGGATGCAAGCGTTTCCCCGCGCACCACATCGCGCTGCTTCTGGAAGCCGCTGCCAGCCGTCGCCCAGTAGTGGAAGCCGAGGCTCTCGACGGCGCTGATCTCGATCTTGTCGATCTGCCACTCGTCGTCGCCGCCAAGGGAGAGGTCGATCGATTCAAAGCTTTCGACATTGGGGATCTCTACGATGAAGTCGGTGCGTGCGCCGGCGTGCTTTGTGTGGTTCCTGTACTCGACAATGCTGCCCGAGCCGTAGGAATCTAATCCATAAAACGAGGAAACAAGGTCGGGAACGCTGTAAAGCTCGGTATTTTGCACATTACCGCTGGTGTCGATGTACTCAAGGCGCATACTCGAGGGACTTTCGGTGCCGGCGCCCTCCTCAGCAGAGTTTGTGATGGAGATGAGATAGCGGTCCTCATGGCTGCGCGGCGGAAGACCGCCCCAAACGAGCGTGCCGTCGGAGACCTTTCCTTCGACCGAGCCGTTTGAGATCTGCTGACCCGAGCCTGTGCCGAGGGCGACACTGTAGGCGGGCGAGAGGATCGTTTTCAGGTCGATGATCTTTCGCGGCGTGCTGTGCGTTTGATCGGCGTGCATCACGAACTCGGCATACTTATTGTTGTTGGAGTCGATCCCCGCCTTTTGGGTGACGTTTTCATAAAAACTGATGCCGTCAAGCGTGATGGGGTCGTTGGTGATGGGCTGGTAAACACCCGTTCTGAAATCCACCCCCGGCTTCCACGACTGGCTCCATTCCGGACGGACATCCGTGCCGTAGCGCAGCTTGATGGCGATAAGCTCGTCATACTGGTGCAGCAGGAACGGCACCGCCGCCGTCTCGTCCGGCTGCATAAAGCCGTGTATGCGAAGGTCACCGTTGAGGAAAATGTTATACATCAGGTAAAGCGAAAGGAAGGGAATGTTGACGCGGCGCGTGTTGCCGAAGGTGTCCTTGTATGTGACCTCAAGATCCATGCACTCGTCGTATCTGTAAACGCGGTCATACGGATCTTCGCCCGCGCCGAGCAGCAGCGCGTCGATGCCGGCGCCGGCAAAGTCGGCAAACTGCAGCGCAACGCCAACGCCCATGGCGCTTTTGCCGAGCTCGGCGTTTGCGTACAGCGAGCTGTCGAGCGCGTTGCTGCCCGTGGAAGCATCGGAAATGCGCAGACCGTAGTCTCCGTAGTTGGGATCCTTCACGCTCCAGTTCCCGCCAAGCAGTCCTTTGCCGGTGGTTTTGACCAGCCTGTAGTTATCAGGATTGGGATAGATGGAATAGGTGACAGCGCCGGCGGCGGGGACACTGATGGTCTTGCCCGTCGTTTGGGCATAGAGCCTTCCGATCCACGGGAGGATGATCTGCGGCGTGAAGCCGCCGTTGTAGTGGTCGGTGTATCCGCGTCCGCTCGCGTCTGAAGCAGTCTGGATGTTTGCAACGTGGTAGACGCGCATCTGCTGGATATCGACCGAGTCGCTGCCCTTGAGCTCGAGCCTGATCTTCATAATGGTGGTCTCGGTCGTCGGGAGGGAGAAAAAGAAGGTCGTCGAGCTGTACGGCTGAAGCACCTTATACTCATCGGGAAAAACAGTATCCTTCGCGGTAAATCCGTCGGTCACAATGTGCGTTGACAGATAACCCATTCCCAAGACGTTCTGATCGAGCCATTCGGTCGGGTCAGTGCTGTAACGACCATAGCCGGCGTTCCCGTCCTCAAAATTCCATCCATTCGTACTGGCCGTTCTGTTGTTCCAGAGGTCGTACGCTTCGACAAGGTCGAATGTCACGTTTTTATGATTGCCCTCTTTCGGTCTGTATGTGATCCTGGCCGTTGACCCCTTGGCCTTGTCGAGGTCAAGACCGTCGGCGCCGGTGACGATCTCCAGGGCGAAAACGTGATTATTCTCCTGCGCCTGTGCCGCGCTCACCGGCACGGCGGGCAGCAGCGTCAGCGTGAGGGCAAGCGTCAAAACGAAAGCTGTGATGCGTTTTGCGGACATGGTATCGCGTCCTTTCCGAGTATTTTTCCAAATATACAATCATACGCTAACAAAAAATGACCTTCACATCAATTCATTTTTCAAAATTCACACCTTTTTCGCAAAACCAGCACGAGTCTTTTTTCTCGTTTCGTGGTAAGGTGTAATAAGACAAAAATCGTGATTTTCCGACACGGGGAGGTTCGCCCATGAAGATAAAGCAGTTCTTTACGCCCAAGCGTGTGCTTTTGCTTCTTTTGCTGCTGCTTGCTGCCGCTGCCGCAGCGGGAGTCGTCGGGATGCTGCTTGGCGCCGTCCTCTTCAATAACGCGCTCCTCTCCGGCGGCAGCATCTTTGACCCGCGCCTGCTCCTCGATGGGCAGACGTGGCTTCTCGGCGGCACGGTGATCCTGATCTGCGCGGCGCTGTATCTCGCCCTTGGCAGGCACAGCCACTCCTTCAAAAAGCTCCTCGGCGGCGAGGCGAAGGGCGTGGACAGCCCCCTTGAAAACAGCCGCTTTCTCACCGATGCCGAGCGCGACAAATATTTCCCCGGCTTTGACTTTGCAAACGCGGCGGAGTCGAAAAAAGACGGCGTTCCCATGCGCGCGGTGCTCGACAAAAAAGGACACCTGCAGGTCAATGTCCTCGGCGGCGCACACGCGCTCGTCATAGGCGCAACAGGCTCCGGTAAGACGACCACATTCATCAATCCCATGATCCAGATCATCGGCGCGACCTCGGCAGGCTCGTCGATGATCATGACCGACCCCAAGGGCGAGCTTTTCTCCCTGCACAGCAAGTATCTCCAGTCGCGCGGCTACAACGTGATGGTGCTCGACCTGCGCGATACATATTCGTCCTACCGCTGGAATCCGCTCGACTCCATCTGGGATATGTACCAGGAGTACGTCGAGGCGGCAAAGGGCATCAAAGTCCACCGCGACGCGCTTTCCGACCACCCCGACCTTGAAGCCGCCGAGGACATCCCCGACGGTGAGCTTTGGATCGAGTACCGCGGCAAGGCATATTTTGACAAGCAGCGCCTTGCCGACCACATCAGCGTCACGCGTCAGAAGATCTATGACGAGATGTATGAGGACCTCAACGACCTTGTATCCGTCCTCTGCCCCATCGAAAGCAAGGACGATCCCGTGTGGGAAAAGGGCGCGCGTTCGATCATCATGGCAACGCTCCTTGCGATGTTAGAGGACAGCGAAGATCCCGAGCTTGGCATGACCAAGGACAAATTCAACTTCTTCAACCTCAACAAGATCATCGCAAACAGCGAGGACAATTTCCGCGAGCTCAAGGCGTATTTCGATGGACGAAGCCCGCTCTCAAGCGCCGTCACGCTCTCACGTCAGGTCGTCTCCGCGGCGGAGTCGACGCTCTCGAGCTATATGTCCATCGCATTTGATAAAATGTCGATGTTCAACGACCGCGGTCTTTGCGGTCTTACCTCCGCGACCGATATCAACCCCGTCGACTTTGCCGAAAAGCCGACGGCACTTTTCATGAAGATCCCCGACGAGAAGGATACGCGTCACGGACTTGCCGCTGTCTTCATCCTTTGTATGTACAAGGCGCTTATCAAGGTCGCCTCCGCAAGAGAGGATCTGAGCCTGCCGCGCAATGTGTATTTTATCCTCGACGAGTTTGGTAATATGCCCAAGATCGAAAAGTTCGACAAGATGATCACCGTCGGCCGCTCGCGCAAGATCTGGTTCAACATGGTCGTGCAGAGCTATTCCCAGCTCAACAATGTCTATGGCGAGCAGGTCGCCGACATCGTCAAGTCCAACTGCGGCGTGAAAATGTTCATCGGCTCGAACGATATCGGCACCTGCAAGGAGTTTTCCGAGCTTTGCGGAAACGTCACCGTCTCCACACGCAGCGTCTCCGCCTCAATCAACACCAAAGAAGGCGATGAGAACGTTTCGACCCAGCTGCAAACGCGCCCGCTCATCTATCCTTCCGAGCTGCAAAAGCTCAACAACAAGGAGTCGACCGGCAACGCGATCATCGTCACGTTCGGCAACTTCCCCCTTATGACCAAATACACCCCCAGCTACCTCTGCCCGCTCTACCAGATGGGGCAGATGGACCTCGACGATGTGCGTTCCAACGTGTTCCACGCGGACAAGGTCTTTTATGATGTGACGCGGCGAAACAAGCTGCGCGTCGGCGAGAAGAAATAAAAACTACCAAAAAGAGAGGAGGATCCGTCTTGCGCAGAAAAATTTTTGCTGCACTGTTTGCTGCGGCTTTGCCGCTGCTTTTCCCTCTGTCGGCGCTTGCCGCGCCGGAGGATGGCGAGCAGGTCGGTGAACCCTCTCAAACGGTCGAGACCACCGCCCCCCCCGATACCGCTGCGGACACTTCCGAACAGATCGGCTTCAGCGGTGAGATCGACCCACGAACTGGTCTTCCCATCTCCGACGGCAGCGGGGCTCTCTCCGGCGTCTACATGGCTTCCGACAGCTCATTTAGCTACGATATGAAAGAAAAGCGCTTTGTCAACCGCATCGGCGACAACAGTTTTGAAAGCAACGTCCCGAACGGCGCCGTCCTCCCCTATGATGCCGTTGTCTATATCGACCTTCCCACAGGTCTCGACGCCGTGCTTTACCGAAACGGTGACAGCGTTGACGATGTCAGCCCGAACAAAATCTCCGGCGAGGGCAGCTATGTGCTTGATGTGCGAAGCGGCAGCAGCGGAACAAGCAGCTATTTCAGCTTCGTCATCATGCCCGAGATCACCAACACCGTGCGTGAGATCGTTCTTCCATCGGACTTTTCCTTTGACTATATCTACCTCAACGACGCTGAGCTTTCGCCCGACTTTTCCAACAGCTTCACGCTGCGTGGGGACGGCGCGTACCGCATCGCGTGGTCGTGTGAGCAGCTTGAAGAGCGCTTTGAGCTTTCCTTCTTGCTCGACACCGCCGCGCCGACCATCGAACTCACCGGCGTTTCAAACGGCGAGGCAAGCTCTCCCGTCACACTGACAGGGCTTGAAGATGACGCCTATGTCCTCGTCACACACAACGACCGGACATTGAAGATCACCGGCATAGACTACACACTGGAAACTCCCGGTGAATATCACCTGACGGTCTGCGATATGGCGGGCAACAGCACGCCGTATTCGTTTATCATCCATGTATATCTCGACATGAGTGCCGGCGCCGCGATCGCGCTGGTCGCGGCGATTCTCTCCGCTTTGGGGATTTACTGTTATCGCGTAAGGCGCCATCCGCGCGTCGGATGATGTGTATGCGCGGCACCGGGCATTGAGAAAGGAAGTGACGCGAAAATGGCAAAGTGGTTCCAGTCGATCATAGATTCCATCATCGACTGGTTTTTCCGTCTTCTCTACGGGCTTTTGACCGGTCTTTTGGATCTCGTTTCCATCGTCGAGTCCTTTTTTGACGTTTTCGCAGGCACCGCACCGGTGACCTACAAGGGAGAGGACACCTTCCTTCTCAACGTCTTTTTGGGCAACAGCACCATCTCCAACGCTTTTTGGGCCATGGCGCTCATTGCCGTGGTTCTTGCGTTTATCTTCTGCATCATCCAGATCGCCCGCAAAGCCACCGACATTGCCGGCACCGTTAAGCAAAGCGTCGGGCAGATCATGACAAGTTTTTTCCGCTGCCTTTTGATCATCGTCATGGTCAACGCCGCAACGGTCATGGTCATCAACATTTCAAACGTCGTGCTCGACCGCATCAACTTCGCCCTGAGCAACGCCGCGCAGCTTGATATCCCCATTGAGGAGCGGACCTTCACCGACGAGGAGTATGCACTGATGACGCGCGTTCTGGCAACGGTCGGCAATTATTCGGTCAATCCGGACCCCCAAAACCGCTATAACGTCAACAGCTGCTTCAACGCGATCCGCGGCGACCTTCAAAAGCTCGAGCAGTCCGGTATGTTCCGCTATTCCTACCCGTCTGTCGACGGAAAACACTACACCTGGCAGGGCGCTGTCGCGCTTTTGGCTGCGTCTGCCGATCTGACGAAGGATCTGCCGCTGGATGAGTATAACCAGACGGTCGCAAACGCTTTTTCGGCGGTCAGCCGCGAGATATTGACCTACGCCGACTTTGCCCCCGCCAAGAGCGTGTGGGACGCCCGGTATCTGAACGGTCTTGTCGGCACCAACGGACAGGCGACAAAAGTGCGCTCCGACGCGCTGATCTTTTTGATGTGCACGATGGACGCGGCAAACAGCTCGCATTATAACGGTCAAAACGCCAGTCTGGACGATCCGCTTCGCTCCGGCTACGCCTTTGCATCGAAGGACTATCATGACCTCGCGCAGGTGCGCAGCGATTTTAATATCTGGGAATTTGACTATCTTATCGGCTATTTTACGTCGATCATCTTCGTCGTTTTGATGGCGATCTGCATTTTCACGCTGATCGTACGCATTTTCAATGTGCTGCTCCTTTACTTGACAGCGCCTCTTTTCGCCTCTGTCATGCCGCTCGATGACGGCGGCAAATGGCAGGCGTGGCTGCAGTCGTTCGTTATTCAGGTCTTTTCCGTTTTCGGCATGGTCATCTCCATGCGGCTGTATCTCATCTTTATACCCATCATGCTCAGCTCCGACATGGTCTTCTTCTCCGACACCACGCTAAACAATGCCGCGCGTCTTATGATGATCCTCGGCGGAACGTGGGCCGTGGTACAGTCCAACAGCCTCATCACCGGTATCCTCAGCGGCAATCCCGCGGGGGCTGCCGCTGAGCAGGAGCGCCGCATGACCGGCATGGTCACCGCTGCGGCGTGGGGTCTTCCCGGTGCGGCACTCGGTGCGACGAAGAAGATCGCCGGCGACATAAAGGCGATCAAGGACGCGCCCGAAAATTACAAAAAGCGCCAGCTTGAAAAGGATCAGCTCAAAAACAACTGGGCAAACCGCGAGATGAACAATGCCGAGCATAAGGCAAAACGCGACGCGTTCAACGCCAACAAGCAGCGCATTGAATCCAACAGGATGAACAAGGCGTACCAGAATAACGAAAAGACCGGTACGAAGGACGCGTGGAAGGCGCAAAAGCAGGAGCAGCTTGCCGCCAACGCGGAAAAGCAGGCGCGCAAGTCCGCCAAGCTCGCCGGGGCTTCGTATACGCCCGTCAAGCAAAAGCAGTCTGAAAAACTCGAACAGTTCAAAAAGGACGAACTGGCAGAGCAGCAAAAGCGGCGCGCGGAAGTCGGCACAGCCAGTATGCCCGACGCGAACACAAACATCAACCTTGTCAATCAGGATACCGGTACACAGGAGCAGGGAAAAGACGGTCCACCGCCCGCGCCTCTTTCCAGCCGCGATCAGTCGCCGCAAAGCGACGCTCCGGTCCTGCAAACGCCTCCGCCGCCCGCACCGCAGCAGACGGCGCCAACACAGCATCAACAAACGACGACCGCACCGCAGCAGCAACAGTCGGCACCCCCGCCGCCGCCGTCAAACCGTGATTCTTAATGATCGCGCGTTGTGAGCGTTTTGTTCATCGATGAAGCGAGGTGACCCCATGCGTATCATCCCCAAAAAAACAAAGGTGTCTACGGAATTTTTCCGTGGTCTTTCGATCGCGGATATTCTTGTGGGCTTTTTGGGCGTGCTCATTATGTTCCTCGTGTTCATATCGAGCCTTCCCTGGAAGCTGTGGATAGAGCTTGCCATCGTGTTCGTATTCGGGCTGCTGCTCGCGCGCATCGACAGTGAGCCGAACTACATATTCCTGCTCCAACTCCTGCGCCATCTCTCGCATTTGCGCCACTTCGGGCAGATCCCGAAAAAAGAGGACGCGGGCGCACAACCCTCCGCTAAAAAGAGCAGGGCGGAAGTTCGTGAGGTGAAAAAAGCGCAAAAGCAGCGCGAACGCGAGCGCAAAGCCGAGGATAAGCTGCTCAAGAGCAAAAAGGTACCTGAAGAGGAGAAAGCCCCCATCCGCGAGCGCCGCCGCATCGAGGCAGAGGAGCGGTACGCCGCGTCCAAGGAGGCGGAGTATCGCCGCAAGCGCAAGGATATCCGCCGCATGACGCTCATCACGGAAATTCGCGACGGCTTCATCCACTATGGAACGGAATATCTGGGCGCGGCGATCGAGATCCCCGCCGTCGAGTTCCGCTTTTTCAGTCCGCACCGCCGCACGAACGCCATCGACCGCGCACTTGGAAGCGTGGTGCGAAGCGTCGGCAGCAAATACGCGGCAAACCTCGTCAAGGTCGAGCAGCCCATGCTCCTTGACGAGTACATCGACGGCGAATACGAGAAGATCGAAGCGCTCAAAAGAAGCTATGAGCGCGGCGTTTTCTCAGAAGATGAACTCAAAGCACGCATCGAGGTCGTTTACGACCGCATCAATGAGCTGCGACGCCGCAACTTTGACGACAAGGTCCTCCTGCCGCACTTCTACCTTGTCCTGTTCGACAGTGACCGCCGCCAGCTCGAAAATCAGGTGCAGGACGCCCTCTCCGCGCTCCGTCAGGGCGAGATGGACCCACATCGTCTGAACGACAGGGAGCTTGCCGTATTCCTGCGTTATGTCAACAGCGTCGACTTTGACGAGCGCGAGATCGAAGATACAGAACCAGAAGATTATGTAAACTACTTCCTGCCACAATCTTTGGAGCTGAGGCTCCGCACGAGCATCGTCAACGGCATCGTCACGCATAACTTCCGCGTCACCGGCTATCCCCTGACGGTGGGCGACGCATGGGGCGCGACATTTTTTGATATGCCCGGCACAAAGGTCGTTATGAAATTCAGCCAAATGGACCGCGAAAAGTCCATCCGCGCGATCGACCGTTCCATCAGCGAGCTTAACAGCCAGCTCGCCTCGACAAGCGTTTCCAGCCGCGTCATCGAATTGCAGACCCATATCGAAACGCTCTCGGACCTTCTTTCGATGCTGCAAAACAACAACGAAAACCTTGTTGCGATGAACATGTACGTCACGGCGTACGATATCGCCGCAACGCGCGAAAACAAGCTCCTTGTCCCGCAGCCGCCGCCCTCGGACCTTCCTCGTGTCAGCGGCATGAAAAAGGATATCAAGCGAATCTTCCGCGAGCAGGGCTTCCGCATGAGCGACCTTACGGCCATGCAGTTTGAGGCATTCGTCGCCACACAGGTCAACGGCTACGATCCGTTTTTGGGCAAGGCACGCGGTGTTCCGGGTTCCACGCTTGCGGGTGTTTTTCCGTGGATCTACGCGGGACTTCGCGACAAGCACGGATTGAACCTTGGCAGCAGCGACGGTCTGCCCGCCTTCGTCGACTTCTTCCGCCGCGACAGCGAGCGCGTCAACTCCAACATGGTCATCGTCGGCAAGTCCGGCGGCGGCAAGTCCTTTGCGACCAAGAGTATTCTCACGAACCTCGCCGCGGATGACGCGAAGATTTTCGTGCTCGACCCTGAAAACGAGTATTCGGAGCTTGCCGGGAACCTGAAGGGCAAATTCATCAACCTCGCAAACGTGTCCCACGGGCGTATCAACCCCTTCCACATCATCACCTCGCTTGAGGATGACGAGGCCGCAGACGGACAGGAGACGACCTCCTATTCTGCGCACCTGCAATTTTTGGAGGAGTTTTTCCGCCAGATCCTGCCCGACGTCGACCAAGACGCGCTGGAGTATCTCAACACGCTCGTAAACCGCGTCTACAACCGCAAGGGCATCGACCAGTACACGCCCGTCGCGCGTCTGCGCGCGGAGGACTACCCGATCTTCGACGATTTGTACGACTGCGTCCTTGAGGAGTTTCAGCATACCACGAGCGACTACCTCAAAAGCAATCTTCGCGTTTTGATGAACCACATCTCAAAGTTTTCCACCGGTGGACGAAATTCCACTATCTGGAACGGTCCTTCTACCCTCTCCACCGTGGAAAACCTGATCGTGTTCAATTTCCAGACGCTCCTTGCCAACCGCAACAACACCATTGCGAACGCGCAGATGCTGCTGGTTTTGAAGTATCTCGACAACGAGATCATCAAAAACCGCGAGTATAATCTCAAATACGGCGCCTCGCGCAAAATCATCGTCGTGATCGATGAGGCGCACGTTTTCATCGACGCGAAATATCCGCTCGCGCTCGATTTCATGTTCCAGCTTGCAAAGCGCATCCGAAAATACAACGGCATGCAGATCGTTATCACGCAGAACATCAAGGACTTCGTCGGCAGCGAGGAACTTGCGCGAAAGTCGACGGCGATCATCAATGCCTGTCAGTACAGCCTCATCTTCTCCCTCTCGCCCAACGATATGCACGACCTTTGCACACTTTATGAAAAGGCAGGCGGCATCAACGAAAGCGAGCAGGAACAGATCATCTCCGCCCCACGCGGGCAGGCGTTCGTCGTGACCGGTCCCGCTAGCCGCTCGACCGTCCGCATCCGGACGCCCGAGCCGGTCGAGGAGATGTTCACGCACCCGTATTATGAAAGCCACTATTTCAGCGGTGACGAGGGCGCGCAGGTGTGGGAATCCACCGTTGCGGAAAACCGCACGCGCCGCGAGGCATGGGACGCAGAACACGCCGACGCCCTTCCCGTGTGGAACAGCGATGAGGACGCTTTCGTTTCCCGCGCGGCGCAGGTCAATGTCATCGAGATCGAGGAAGAACCGCAGGAAGAAACGATCGTTTTCACTGCGGAAGAAGAGGCAGTGGAAGCTTTTTCTTCCGCGCCGACACAAAGCGGGGTACCTGCGTCAGCCGGCGAGAGCATCTTTTCTCCCGAAGCACTCCAGCGCTACGGCTTCGAAGCTCTGGTGGGCGAGATCCGGCGCACGGTGCGCGAGGAGGTCGCAGCGGAGCTGAGCGCACTGGGACATGAGGGTACGGCAGCACTGCTTCTGGAGCGCTCCGAAGCCGCACCGCCGCAGGGCGAAGCGCTGCAGTCCCCTGCAAACGCCAGTGTCCCGCCCGCACCGAAAAAGGCGGATGATGATGACGATGCCTTTTTCGCCATTACGGAAAAGGACATCGACGACCCGTTCGCCCCTGCATCGGAGGGTAGCGGCAGCGCATGGTTCGACCTTGACGCCGACGATGACGATGATGACTGGTTTGACCCAAAGCCCCGTACCGCAGCCGCTCCGCAGCCGGCACCCGCTGCGGAGGCTATCCAGCCGTCCGAGGAAGATCTGTTTTTTGGCGCACCCGCAGACAAAGAGGGCGGCTGGCATTTCGGCGGTGACGACGCGGACGATGATGATGACTGGTTCAACCCGACACCGCGCGCATCTGACGCAGAACCTCCGGCACAGACACCGCAGGATACGCAAAACACCCCGCAGGCGGATCTGAACGGATCGTCCTCTTGGGATGTATCCCTTGAAGATCTCGAAAAAAGCCGCCTTGCGGACACCGGTCCTGATGCACAGGAGGAAAACGCCTCCACACCGCAGGAGACAGCGAGAGCTGATGAGCCGCTGGTTTACGAGATCACGCTTGAAGAGCTGATGCAGATGATCTGAAGAAAGAGAGACGAAAAGGGAGACCTTTTCGTCTCTCTTTTTCCTTCAAAAACAGCAATTTCTCTGCAAAAGTGGTGCTTTTTTCAAAAAGCACCAACAAATATAATAGAAGCAGAAGAAACATCCCCCAAATCGAATCACAGGAGGATCTTACGATGGGATTTCCCGAATATAAAGTGACGGTAACAAACAGAAATGACTACGCGAAGTTTTATCCCACGCGTCCTGAGCTTGCAAGATCACTCAGGCACAGTGACGTGCAGTGGAAATTCGACGAGATGAAGGATTTTGTCACCGATCACCTGGAGCTGCGTGACCAAGTGTACGGACCCCTCCCCTATAACGACACGATCTTAAATGCGTATCCGGCAGCCGATCCCGCCGGAAAATACTGCGAGTGGGAGATGCAGTGCAGCGAGCGTCTTTCCCGCATCAAGGTCGCAAAGCGGCTTCGCCCCGAGAATACGAAGGAATTTGTCGACGCGCAGCTGGACGCCCTCACCGGCTGGATGGACCGCGCGGGCGCGGATTTTCAGCAGCTCCGCCTCTATGAGTGCATGGCGATGATGCCTGCCGGTCCCTCGCTTTACAAGCGCGTCAAAAAAGAGCACGAAGAGCTTTTGAAGGACGGCAGCACCATCAATGTGATGAACAGGCTCCTCGACACGATGGAGTACGCCGTCGGCATTTCCGATAAAAAGCCCGTGCCATACCACTTTGACGGCGAAGCTGTCGATCCTATGCGCACGATCCCCGACACCGTCCTTGCCGAGCGCGAGACTTCGCACGCGATGCCGGACGGCTTTGAGGTCACGATGAATCTTGACAGGCTCGTGCCGACGAACAACACCGCGCTTCTCTCCCCGCGCGACCCGCGAGAGCTGAACCTTGTCATCGCGCCTCCGGACGACCTTGACCCGTCGAAGGAAGAGGAGAACAGGAAGCTTGTCGCAAAATACAGCGGAGCAAGGATCAACCGTCTGCTCGATCCGCTTTTTAACGCCGCGGAGAATGCAACGCTTGACAGAAAGGATTCAAAGATCGGTCTTATCAACCGCGGCGACCTCATCATCATCAATGGGAAAACCGTGCGTGAGATCATGGCGGAGCGCTTTGCCGAAAGCGGTGGAAAGAAGAACGACTTTCAGGCGTTTTACGAGAAGAACGTGCGTCAGGCAGCCGGCGAGCTTGTTGCCGGCGCCATCCTGGAAGGGCAGCGCGTGGAGATGTTCCGCCCCGATAAAAACGGACAGATCGACATCTCCCGTCCGACCATTTTGACCCACTCAGGCAAGGATACACAGCTTGCCGAGCTCAAGCCTGTGACCTTCAACGCCGTACACCGCTTTTTGAACCGCCACCTCGGTCTTTTCAAGGAGCGCGCCACCAAGGCGGAGGAATATCGTGCATTTCAGGAGGCACGCCGCCGCGTCGAGCTGCGAAACGCCGTGCAGCGGAAAGAGACCGTCCGCGGTTCTTACCAGCCGCTCATGGACTCGTTCTTCGGCGACTGGGTCGCGCAAAACGGTCCGCTTCCCACGAGCGCACCCTTCTCCCTCTCCGTCGACCGCACAGCGTTCACCTCCATCGCCGCCTACCGCGTGGCAATGGAGCTTGGCTGCTCGCTTGAAGACATCATGGATCCCACCCGCTTCGTGGAGGAGAAAAGGCGCATCGGCAGTGAGGTCGTCGACAAGGTCATGAGCGGCGACGGTGACTGGGTGAGCGAGACGTTTGTCCGGGGCGCGGAGATCTTCAACAAGCAGATCGCCGAGCTGCGCGACCCCGCAAGCTCTTCCTATGTTGACGTTTCCGACCCCACGCAGCTTGACACCAGAAACGGTCAGATCCTTCACTTCGCCACGACCGTCTCCTTTGACATTTTTCAGGAGGCGACGCGCGGCAAAGTCGGCATACGCCCCATGCTCGCATCGTACGCGGCAAAAACGCCCGAATATGCCCAGATGGTAACGCAGCTCGGTGACGCCGACTTCGTCAATGCACATATCGGCAAACAGCGTTATCTTGCCGACTACCTCTCCTGTGTGAATTTTGCACAGCAGCGTCAGCTCGATCTGGGCAGTCGTGGTCTGCGTCAGCTTGCGATCAATGACGGCTCGGAATCGCTTGAGATGAAGATCGCGGTCATTGCGCAGGCAAAGCTCGCAAGCGGTCTTTATAAAGAAGCAATGCAGAATACTCCTACCGGTACTCCGCCGCCGGATGTCAATTTCACCGAGTATCGCGGCGCTGTGGCTGTTCTTCCCGGAAGAGCGGACGTGAGAGAGATGACAAGAAGCCTCCGCAACGATCCCGCGTATGCCGAAGGCTTTGAAAGCAGCCTCGCCTCCGGCGCGTTTGAAAAGGCGCTGCAAGTGCGCGGCGTAAAAAATACGCAAGGCGTTACACTGGACTTCGACGTAAAAATGCCGCAGATCGAGCCGCAGGAATCGCTGCAGCTTGAGGAAAAGGCACCTGCGCAACCGATGGGCATGGGCAGACGATAAGAGAAAGTTTACATAAAACATTCTGACGAGGAGGGAGCGATCATGGCACCGCCGAAGTTTGGAGCTTACAAGGATTTTTGGTCCGAGTTTGAAAGAGTACAAAACCTTGCATCTGCACCCATGCATACGGAAAAGGAGCGCACCGACGCACTGGAGCGTCTTATGATCGCTGCGCGTTTACAGGTGCGGCGGCACGACTTCACCATTGGTGCGTTTCCGGACGATCTCACATCTGCCGCGCGCTATCCGGATATCGACCCGCAGGGCAAGTCGTGCGAAGAAGAGATGGAGATCGCGTGGCGCATGGCGCGCATTCGCGCAATGATCCCGCTTCGTCCCGCAGAGGATCAGGAGAAGCTGACGCAGCTTTTGGCTGCGCTCACGCCCAAGACTGTCATCGGCGGCTTTACGCCGGCGGGCGGGCATCTGCGCGCATATGACCGCGCGGCAAAGCTCGCCCCGACGCAGGAGCTTTATGACATGGCGCTTGCGCAGCGCCAGGCGCTTTTGGACAAAACGCGCGATATCCCCGACACCTTTGTTGACGGCAAGGTGGTCGAGGGGGATATTTTCGAGCTGCACAGGACAAATCACTATCTCGATGTGCTCGAATACTATGTGGGGCTTCGTGACACGCTGCCGGAGCGGAAGCCCTATGGCTGGGAGGGGCGATATTACACCCCCGACCTTCTTGAAAGCCGCAACATACCGAACGCCGCGCCCGAAACGCTTTCTGTCGAGTTCCAGCGCCCGACGGGGCATCACAAAATGCAGCTGCGCTGTGACCCCAACAACTGGGAAAAGGATATCGAAAACGTCCCACCGGACGATCTTGACCCCAACGATCCCGAGGGCAACCGCTGGCTCACGCGCGCATATTTCCGCAACACGCTCGCCCGCACGCTCGACCCCATCTTCACAAAAGCCGAGACGCTTGGCTGCGGCGAGGGGAAAAGGTTCGGTCCCATCAACCGGGGCGACCTCATCATCATCGATGGCAAGACGGTCCGCGAGATCATGGTGGAGCGCTTCCGGGAACTGGAGCGCCCTGCGGAGGAATTTGCCGCCTATTACGAAAAGCATTTGGATACCGCGGCAAACGAGCTTGTGGGCGCCGCCATGATGGCAGGCAGCGAGGTGGAGATCTTCATGCCCACCGCGTCGGGCAGGGCTTCCGACACGCCCACGCGCCTCACGCCCACGGGCTTTGCGCCGACGAAGAAAGAGCCGGTGACACTGAATGCCTTTGAAAAGTTTATGAACCGCTTCGGCTTTTTCAAGGAGAAGGCGGCGCGCGCCGCGCAGCAGGAGCAGGAGGCTGCGGCAAGGAGAAGAGCGATGGAGGACGCGCGCAAGCGCGTTTTAGAGCGCAATGACTTGCAATACCACGCGGCAAAGGGTACCGAGGCAAACGCGAAATCTCCCGCGCCGCCGCTGCCGGAGGTCGTTACCCCCGCCCAGCGCGTCGCTGCCATCGAGCACTTTCTGCAAAAGCAGCGCGAGCTGAATCCCAGCGGCAGCACGATGAAAAACGCGTTTTTCGGCTCGTGGCTCGAAACGCACGAAAAGCTCCCCGACGGACCTGCTCAGGGTGTGGAGGTGTCGCATCCGTACCATTTCAGCGCCGCACGCAGCGCACTCACGTCAATGGCGATGATGGAGATGGTGCGGCGCGGATATACGATCGAGCAGGTGCTCGACCTTACGCAGCTTCAGGATGAGCGGCGCGCCATCGGCGAGGAGGTCGCCGGTCACATACAGGGCGGCGACGTCAACTGGCTCGCGGAGTTTTTCGTGCAAGGTGCGGAGGCGGTGAACGGAGAGGTGTCGCGCCTTTGCGCCGGCATCGACCTCACCGATGAGACGAAGCTGCTCGCCTCGCCCAATTTCCTGCCGCTTTACAGCGCGTGCAGCGTGATCTTCGACACTGCGCAGGAGTACACGAGGGAAGACTTTGACAAAGCGGGCGGCCCGATGGAAAATGCCGTTAAGATCCTTGCACCCGATGGGTATTCGGAAAAAACGGGCGGCGAAAAGGGCTACCTTGACCGACTTTTCAAGCGGCACACAGGTGTGCAGACGTATGTGCGCTATTATGGAAATATGCTTGCACAGACAGCCGAAATGGCGCACGGGCGGAGCAGCAATGCCGATAAGACGCTTTCTCTTCCTTTCACGCTCGAATGTGCGCGCAAGGAGATCAAAGAGCGGTTTGCGTATGATCCGCTGGCAGCGCCGGGTATCACGGTAACGGCAGAAGACGTACAGAAATACCCGATGCTCGCAGCAGATTGCCGTGACGTGTCGGCTCTTGCCGGGTATGTGCGCTCGGGAAAGGAGCAGGCCGGCGCGATGTCGCAGATGATCCTCACAGGTGAATTTCAGGCAGGACTGGAGGTACGGGCCGACTTTGAAGACTTCCGCTTGGAAAGCCGTATGGAAAAGCTGCCTGGTGACTTTGACGCGGTGATGCGGGAGAATACCCGCCGCGCCGCTGCGGAGGAGGAACGGCGCGCCAACACCGGAAAAACGCCGCCGTCAGCAGCGACAGAAAAACAAACAGATGCCGTACCTGAGCGGACGCAGATAAAAAACGAAAGCGATCCGCCGGTCCGTAAACGATAACGGAGGGATGATATGGGCTTTCCGACATTGAAAGAGCGTGAGCTGACAGAGCGGCAGCTCCGCCAATTCGCCTGGATGGATGATATCCTCAAAGAGCTCGACGGCAAATCACCCGAGGACGCGCTGGCGCTTTTGACGGTCCATGTGCGCAATCAGTTCAGAAAGCGCGACCGCCTTGCCCTTTTCCCCGACGATGCGTCCTTGACGGAAAAATACGCTGCTACGGATCCGACCGGAACATATTGCGAAACCGACCTCGCGCTTCGGGCGCGGGTCGATAAGCTGCGCCTTATGCGCCGTTTCCGCCCTGAGGAAACGGGCGCGTATATCGACCGCGCGCTGGAGGATGTGCGCGCGCTGGAGGCAGCTGCGGCGAAAAAGTATGAAGAGCTTCATATGTACGAGCGCATGGCAAAAATGGCGCCGACAGAGGATCTTTACGATCTGATCCGAAAAAAATATCTGGAGCTTCTGCAAGACCCCGATATCAAGCGGCACAGTGAAGCCGTGCAGGTGATCGAATATGTCATGGGTCTCACCCACAAAAGGCCCACTGCACTCGACGCGGAGCACACGGGTGCGGAAAACGAAGGCTGGCTCGATATTCCGGAGGAGGTCCTCGCGCAGAGGAAAAGCGGACACCTTCTTCCGCCAAGCACCACGCTGGACTTCGGAAGCGCCGCAGAGCATTGGGCGATGCACTGCCTTTGCGACACTCTCTCCTGGGGTGACCTCCCCTCCCATCTTCCGACCGATCTGGACCCTTCGGAGGAGGAGTACAACGAGCGGCTGATAAAGCACCGCCTTCAGGCAGCGGCGGATACGCTCCTGTCCCCACTTTTTGCAGCCGTTGAACGAGACACGCTCGTTTACAAAACCGATTTCCCCGATGAGGTCGGCGTTGTCAATCGCGGCGAGCTTATCATCGTCGACGGCAAAACCGTGCGGGAGCATATGCTCGAGCAGTATAAAAATCTCGC
>JAFQUN010000060.1 GCA_017408525.1 Oscillospiraceae bacterium | reverse complement strand
GTGCGTTCTCGAGCAAAAGCATGACGTATGAGCTTTCAGTCTCCGGCGGCAAGGCAACGATCTCGAGCACGGCACCCAAGCCTGTCGACCCGGCGCCCAAGCCTCCTGTCTCCACGAACACCGCCTATGCGAGCACCCAGAATGTCGAGATCGACGGCAAGGCTGTCGAGGTGCAGGCATATGCTCTGAAGGACGCAAACGGCAACCCGACGAACTATGTGAAGCTGCGCGACGTCGCGCTGCTGCTCAATGGCTCTGCCGCGCAGTTTGAAGTCTCGTGGGATGGCGCGGTCAACATCGTCACCGGCGAGAGCTACACCGAAAACGGCTCGGAGATGAAAACGCCGTTTTCCGGCGACCGCAGCTACACTGTCCCCACGGCGGCGACCAAGATCAACGGCGAAGCCGCTGATCTTGCTGCCATCACGCTGACCGATGACGCGGGCGGCGGCTACACCTACTACCAGCTTCGCGACCTCGGGCGCAGCCTCGGCTTCAACGTCGGCTGGAGCGCCGAGCGCGGCATCTACGTTGAAACAGACAAGGCATACGTTGGATAAAACCAAAGAAGGAAGCACCCGCAAATGCGGGTGCTTCCTTTTGCCTGTAAGCGTTGATATTACTGCGGTTGTGCTATGAGAACGGGTGAAACAGCAAAAAAACCGGATTTTTGATTGCAAAAAAGTTTCTTTTCGCTTATAATGGAAAAAGCGATTATCCCCACATCATAAATGAAAAGCGAGGATATATCATGCAGAAAAAATTCATTCGAAGCGTAAGTCTCGTGCTGGCGGTCATCATGCTGGTGACCGGTATCGTGCTGTTTGGGTTCCAGACGCTCATCGCCCACGGCGATGCGAGCGACCGTCTTACGGAGCTGCTCGACAGTGTGGAGCAGAGTCTTGTCGAAAACGATGCCGAGATCGCGTCGCTGAAGGCGAGCACCAGCGAAGAATATCTGATCCGCGCCCGCGCGTTTGCCCGTATGCTTGAGATGGACCCCACCATTCTCGACAGCAAGATGGCGTTTAATGAGCTTTTGGAGGTTCTGGACGTTGATGAACTCCACGTCATCGACGCGGCAGGCATCATCACCCACAGCTCGGTCGACGCGTACGTTGGCTTCGACATGGGCTCTTCGGAGCAATCGGCTGCTTTTTTGGATCTTATCGGCACGGATAAGGAGCTTGTGCAGGAGCCGCAGCCCAATGGCGCCAAGGGCATTTTGTTCCAGTACATCGGCGTTTCCCGCCGCGATGCGCTGGGCTGTATGCAGGTCGGTATGCAGCCTACGCGCCTTGAGGCTGTGCTTGCCGACACAGCGATCAACGTTGTGCTCGCACCCTATGTGGACGGGTCTGAGGGCGTCTTTGCTCTCAATGCCGCCGACGGGACGGTCGCCTGGCACCCGAACGAGGAGCTGATCGGACTTTCTGCCGCCGAGATCGGCATCAAGGATCCTGCGAAGCTGGTGGCAAAGCAAGGCACTTACAGGATCGACGGGACGAGGGTGTATGCCTCCGCCCGCACGGTCGGCGATTATACCATCATCTCTTATGAGACCACAAGCTCGATGATGGCAAACCGCAATATACAGATGCTCCTGCTTTTGATCAGCTACGCGCTGGTGTTTTTCGCCGTTTTCCAGATGCTCCGCTCGCTGCTGAAAAACCAGATCGTCAAGCCCATCCAGCAGATCGGAGACGACCTGAGCGCCCTCAAGCAGGGCGATCTGGCGCGCCGCGTGAATGTGCGCGTGTCTCCGGAATTCGCGCACCTGTCTGACGGCATCAACGCGATGGTCGGCAGCATCGAAGAGAAGATCGCCGAAACGAGCCGCCTGCTTGAGCAGCAGCGCAGCCTCGCCGACCAGATCGGTTCGGTTTCCGATACCGTGCGTCAGCTTTCCACCCAGAACCTTGGCACTGCCGAGCAGCTTGCAGGAGGCTCGGCACGTCAGGCGGACGCGATCAGCGTCCTTTCCGAGGGCATCACGGCGCTCGAAAACCAGATCGTGCTCGACAGCAAAAACGTCGAGCAGGCCGGCGTGACCTATCAGGAAGCCGGTCAGTGTCTGCAGCGTGGTGTTGAGGCGCTGGAGAATTTGTCCACGGTCATGGAAGATATGAACACCATGTCCGGCGACATCCAGAAGGTCATCAAGGCGATCGACGATATCTCCTTCCAGACCAATATTCTTGCCCTGAACGCGGCGGTGGAGGCTGCCCGCGCCGGCTCCGCAGGCAAGGGCTTTGCGGTCGTGGCGGACGAGGTGCGCAACCTTGCCGGCAAGTCCGCGGAATCTGCACAGCAGACGGCGGACATGATCGCGCAGACTGTCGAGATCATGAAGTCCGGTCAGGCTCTGTCCGACAAGGCGACGCAGATCATTCGCGACGCCATGAAGTATTCGGAGCGGGCCAACGAGCTTACGGGCGAGATCCTCGATGCCTCGGCTCGCCAGCGGAGAACTGTGGAAGAGCTTCGTGCCTCCAGCTATACGGTCGAGCAGATCACAAGAGAGGGCGCGCACCTTGCGGAAGAATCGAAGGCAGGCGTGTCCGGTCTGCTGCATGAGGTCGAAACCTTGCAGGAGCTCTCGCATCAGAGCGATACGGAGCTGTAAGAAGAAAGTTTCTTAAATAAAGTCAAAAAGAACCGCGCTCGCAGAAGTGAGCGCGGTTCTTTCGTGTTTTTATTTCTTTGTCGCATCGGGGTCGCTGCCCTTCGGGGCGAAAAAGCGCATCTTCTTCTCCGAAATGCGGATCACAACATGATCGAACTCCTCCACCTCACCGTCAAGGCTCACCGTGATATCGCGTTTTTCGGAATCGATGCGAATTTCGGGCGCATCGAAAAGATAGGCGTACTTCTTGTACTTCTCGTACTCACCGCGCGCGTACGCCGGAACGAGCGTTGCAAGCGTGGAGCGGGAAAGTCCGCCGACGGCGATGGTATTCAAAACGCCATCTTTGAGGCTTGCCGAGGGGCAGGGATAGAAGCCGCCGCCGTAGTAGCGGCCGTTGCACGCCGTGACGATCGAAAAGGCGCCGGGGATGACCTTGCTGCCCACGGTGATCGTCCAGCGGCGGGAAATGGGCTTGAAAAGGAAGTTCGCGCCAAGCGCGGCAACATAGCTCGTTTTGCCGCCGACAAAGGGCTTGCTGTTGTACTTATGTACATCCTGCGCAACGCGCGCATCAACGCCGGCGCAGGCGATGGTCGCGCAGAGACGACCGTTGCACTCGATCAGATCCAGCTCATGCACATCGCCGTCCCAGAGATTCTCCGCATCGGAAAAAAGCGCGGCGGTCTCCTCGCCGAAGTTGCGCACAAAGTCGTTGCCCGTACCGATGGGGATGCACGTCACGGCGGCATTCGGATGATCGACAATGGCGTTGACGATCTCGTTGAGCGTACCGTCGCCGCCGCAGGCGTAAAAGCGCACCTCCTCGCCGGTCGCGGCAACGGAGCGGGCGATCTCGGTCGCATGACCGGCGCTGCGGGTGATGCGGTATTCGACCGTCAGCGCATGGCGGCGCTGCAAAGCCTTCATCATTTCAAACATGAGCGTGCGCTGATCTTTGCCGCCGGCACGCGGGTTGATGATAAATACATGTTTCATAGTATTGGTCTCCCTTTACTTTATTACTTTACACCTGTGGTGCGCCTTTCATTTTCCCGCACGGAGCTTGTTGCCGTACATGAAAAGGTCACATTTGAGCATGCCGTTGTAGAGCTTGCGCTTTTTGTCCGCCGGTGCGCCAAACACGCGCTCAAACTCCGTATGCGAGGAGAGAACGTAGATGCACCAGTCATCCGGCAGCTTTCGCACCGCCTTGCCGAACGCACGGTAAAGCTCCTCTGCCTCCTCGCGCTCCAAAAGGCGCTCGCCGTAAGGCGGGTTTGTGACGACTCTTCCATACGTACCGCCCCAGTGGAAGCGCGTCGCGTCCGCGACTTCAAAATGCACGATGTCATCCACCTCGGCAAGCTGCGCGTTGTGCCGCGCGAGCTCGACCGCCTGCGGGTCGATGTCACCGCCCCAGATCTCGTATTTGCCGTCAAATTCCTTGTCCATCGCCTCCTGCGCCGCATCCGACCAGAGACAAGCGTCAAGATTGCGCCAGCTTTGCGCCGCAAAGCTGCGGTTAAGCCCCGGCGCGCGGTTTTTGGCAATGAGCGCCGCTTCGATGGCGATGGTCCCCGAACCGCAGAACGGGTCACAAAACGGGTCGCGCCCGCGGTAGCGCGAGAGCTGCACCAGCGCGGCGGCAAGCGTCTCACGGAGCGGCGCGGCAACGCCCACAGCGCGGTAGCCGCGCTTGTAAAGCCCCTCGCCGGAAGTGTCGAGACACAGCATCACTTCATCCTTCATAATGGAAAACTGCACTTGATAGCGCTTGCCGTTCTCGGGCAGTGTCTGCAGTCCGTACCGCTCACCAAGGCGGACAGAGACAGCCTTTTTCACGATCGACTGACACGCGGGAACGGAGTGGAGCGTTGAATTGATGGAGTATCCTTTGACGGGAAACTCGCCGTCCATGGGTATGTATTCCTCCCACGCAACAGCCTTCGTTCCCTGAAAAAGCTCTTCAAATGTGGTCGCACGAAAAGTCGAAAGCACCAGCAGCACGCGCGCGCCGCAGCGAAGATTCACATTCAGCCGCGCGATATCCGCGTGTGTTCCGCGGCAGAGGATGCGCCCGTTTTCGACCCGTACATCGGAAAGCCCGAGCCGCTTCACCTCGTCACCGACGAGCTTTTCAAGCCCCAAAAGACAGGGGATCGCAAAGGTCAGCACAGCATCCCCTCCTTCGTGCAGAGTTTCTTTGCATAGATAGTCACATTATAACGTGGTTTTTCAATAAAGGCAACGGCAAAAAGGCGCCAAAGCGCAAAATTTTTGCACGAAACGAAAAGCCTTGCCAGAAAAGAGATATTGCGGTAAAATAACTTTGTATACGTTCATAGAAAATCAACGATCCAAGGAGGAACAGCTTATGAGAAAACTTCTTTCGATGCTTCTTTCACTTGCCATGCTTTTGACCATGCTGCCGACTGCGGTTATGGCGGCGGGCAGTACGATCTATGTGGGATCCACCGGCAGCGATCAAGCTAACGGAACGATTGACGCGCCCGTCGAAACGATCGACCGTGCGTTGGAGCTGGCAGCGGACGGCGACACGATCTGCATCGTGGATTCGGCCGATTCAGGGCAGCCGGCAGGGAATGTTCCGCTGTATATCGACAAAAACGTGACGATCACAGGCGGAACGCTTTCAAACAGCTATGCCGGCATCGTGCTGGGCGCAGATGTGACCTTTGAGAATGTTTTGCTGGCCTTTGCCAGCCGTGTGCGAAATGCGATCATGGCCAACGGCCACACCCTCACGCTGATCGACACGACCAAAAGCGTCAATGTGAAAAACACGGTCCACCTGTTTTGCGGCGCGCTGACCGGTTATGCAGGATATCCCACGGGAAGCGGGGATGAAGGCAAGATCATCCTCCGGGGAAGCACCTCCCTTGGCAATATCTATGCCGGCAGCATTTCCGCGGATGGAAACGGCAACGCGTGGGACAAGCCGTCCGAGATCACCTTTGACAGCGGCTTCACCGGAAGCACAGGGGATATCTATGCCTGCGGCGCACTTGAAACGTATGTCAGTGATGCAAATATGCTCGATCCCAATTACGAGGTAGCCCCGCCCACGCCCGACACCTCTCGCTATACCGTCACCGGCGATGTAACCATCAATTTGAACAGAACACCCACCGCCAAGGTGACCGGCACGGCGAACACGACCGTGAACCTCTCCGCCGATCAATATGCCGCCGCACATACGCTGACCGGCATTGGAGACCTTGTACTGGCAGAGGGTGCGTCGCTTACTCCTTCGGCGCAAAGTGACCTGACCGATGCGAACGTGACCGTTCCCGCGACTGCGAAGCTCGATTTGAGCAGCATGGGCGACGAGATCACCATCGGCGACTTCACCGGCGGCGGTACGCTCGCGTTCGCAAGCGGTCAGATGCTCACCATCACCGGCGCGGTCAACGGCACGACGAGTGTGGAGGCGAGCAACTACGGTGAGTACATCACCGCCGAAAAATCTGTCGGAAGCAGCTTTGCCGCCGCGGAGGACAGCGACCTTATCCTCACCCGCAAAGCGCCCGGCGTCTGGTCGTTGGGACCCACTCCGCTCCCTATCAAGACCTTCACGCTTTCCGGCGCGTCTGCACAAACGACCGATGCGAGCGCCGATCTCTCCGCAGAGGTAAGCTTCTCTGATCCGCTTGCGGAGTGGCAGTACGATGTTCTCCCCGTCGACTTTACCGTCACGGTAAACAGCAATCCCGCACCGTATGACGATGCGGCAAGTGCCTATGTGGACAAGGTGACCGGCTTTGCGATCTATCCGTCCGGCGAGGACGAATATTTCGTCGTGGAGTTCCCCGAAACCGGCGCGGTCGCAGGGGAATATAAAATATCCGTCACCATCCCCGCCGAAAGCAGCGAGAGCGGCGATCCCATCACCGCAACGGCGACGCTCACCGTGAGTGGCGGCGAGAGCGAACCTGTTGACCCCGCCGACCCCGAGATCATCGTCGAACCCATCGCAAAGCACGATCTCGTTTACAACGGCGGCACGCAGCCGCTTGTGCGCGAGGGCGAGGTGACCGGCGGCACAGTGCTTTACAGCACGGACGGCAAAAACTGGGGCGAGGAGATCCCCACGGCGAAAAATGCCGGAACGTACACCGTTTACTGGAAGGTGAGCGGCGACGAGGGCTTCAACGACTATATCCCCACCGAAACCATCGAAGCGACCATTGAAAAGGCAGTGCTTACCATCACACCCAGAGACTATCTCTGCAAGGTTGGCGACAGCGTTCCCGATCTGACCGCCGAGGACGCGTATACGATCGAGGGATTCGTTTCCTCCGACACGGAGGAAACCGCGATCAAGGGCACGGTCACCCTCTCCTTCGATGAAACGCCGGACATGACCGAGACGGGCTATTATTTCATCTCCGTCAACGAAAAAGCGCTCTCTGCCGACAATTATGAGATCAACTGCTGGTCGGGTGAGCTTTCCGTTGTCGATTGCGTCCATAGCTTCACGGATTTTACCCTCGGCACGGTCGACACCGAAAACGACAGCGTTTTTGCCCGCTGCAGCGAAGCGTGCGCAGAGTATGGTAAACCGGCGTGGGTCCTCTCCCTTCTGGCACCCAAGGACGCTGTCTATGCGCAGGGCGACTGGCACACGGCAGCTCTTTCCTACGATTCGCAGCTCAGCCCCGAGCCCGATCCCGATGATATCATCTACAGCGCCGAACCCGTCGACGCGGGCACCTATACGGCGTATTACATCTGCCATGACGTGAAAGCCTATGTGACCTACGAGGTCGCAAAGCGCCCCCTTACCATCAAGGTCGATGATAAAAGCGTCAATGCAGGCGCCGACGCACCGGCATTTACCTACACCGTCAGCGGCTGGGAAGAATACCACGACGAGGAGTACGGTCACAAGGTCACCGGCGTAACGGCTGTGTGCGCAGCGGACACGGAAAAGGCGGGTACTTATGCGATCACCCTCTCCGGCACGCCGAAGGTCGTGGATGAGGACGGAAACGATGTCACCCACAACTACATCCTCACCACGCAAAACGGCACGCTGACGGTCACCGGCTCCTCCGCTCCCTCCGACAACGGCGGCGGCGGTGGCGGTGGCGGCGGT
>JAFQUN010000059.1 GCA_017408525.1 Oscillospiraceae bacterium | reverse complement strand
GGGCTTTCGCAAAGAATGTAAGCGGCGAGACAGACGCACAGATCGCAGCATATCTCGAGACATATCTTGGCATGGGGATACCGCACGGAAATGACGGATTTTTGATGGTGCTTTTTACCTATTTCCGTTACCCTGTCGTTTTGTTCCTGCTCGGCTTTGCATCGGTCGGTGTGCTGCTTTTGCCGATGGCGGTCGCGGCGCAGGGTTTTTTTCTCTCCTTTGCGCTTTGCTGCTTCTCTTCCGCGCTTGGTCGGGAGGGGATGCCGCTTGTTTTCGCAGCATTTGCACTGCGCTGCCTTTTGACTGTGACGTGCGGGCTTTATCTTGCTTCGCACGCACTTCTATCGTCGTGGTCGCTTGCGCAGCTTTCGTTCGGACGGGCAAAGGGAAAGCGCGGCGGTATTGTCGGCGGACGGGAGCAATTTTTGCGCTTCGGCATTTGCTCGCTGCTTTTGCTTGTCGGGTCTTTTGTGGAGCTTGCGTTCCTTCCGCGCTTTCTTGCGTGGATCGCGCTTTAATTTTTACGAGAGAGGAAGTGTTTGACTGTGGCAGATCATATCGGTGCATATCAGGAATATCTGTCGGACGAGAAGAACGCTTCCGCCAATACGATCAGTTCCTATATGCGGGATGTGCGTCAGTTCAACGACTATCTGACAGATAGAAGTCTTGATTTTAAGAACATCTCAGCGGGCGAGGTCGAAGAGTATGTGCGCCACATGACAGGGCGGGGGAAGTCCGCTGCGACCGTGACGCGCTCGATCGCCTCCATCAAGTCGTTTTATGCATTTCTTGTGTCGAGCGGCGTTGTTGAAAGCTCACCTGTGCGGGGCGTTGCGTCGGTCAAGGTAGAGCGAAAATATCCCGAGATCCTTACAAGCAAGGAAGTCGAGCTTTTCCTCGAGCAGCCGCAATGCGTCGATGCAAAGGGCTTTCGTGACCATGCGATGCTGGAGCTTCTGTACGCGACCGGCATCCGTGTGAGCGAAATGATCTCGCTCAATGTGGACGATGTCAACCTTTCAGCTGGCTTTATCCGCTGTGAAAGCAAAGGAACAGAACGTATGATCCCGCTGTATCCTGCCGCCGTTAAGGCTTTGCAGGAGTACATGGAGGACATTCGCCCGCAGCTTTGCGCCGATGTGAATGACCGCGCACTCTTTTTCAATATGAATGGCGAGCGTATGAGCCGTCAGGGATTTTGGAAGATCGTGAAATTCTATCAGGAGAAAGCGCAGATCAAAAAGACCATCACACCGCACACGCTGCGCCATTCGTTTGCGGCACACCTTCTTGAAAACGGGGCGGACCTTCGCGCGATCCAGGAGATGCTTGGTCATGCCGATATTTCCTCGACGCAGGTATACGCACACGTTGTCAAAAAGCAGCTCAAAGACGTGTATCAGCGGGCACATCCACGCGCATAAAAGTAAAGCGCAAAACGCAGTAAGATATTTTTAGCAGATAAAAGGCTTGGAAAGGGGATGCAGCTCTTTCCAAGCTTTTTATTTTGGGGTTAGTAGAACAAAAGTTTCATAACTTTATCTTGCGTTTTTGAAGAGGATATTGTACAATACAATGCAGTATGATGTGGAGGGGCGCGCTATGCGGATTTTGGGGATAGACCCTGGTGTTGCTACGGTCGGTTTCGGCTTGATCGAGGCAGACTCGTGCGTGCAGCGCGTGGTGCAGTATGGAACGATCACCACGCCTCCAACGCTGCCGCTTGCCGCGCGGCTCGTCCAGATCGAAAGTGACCTTACACAGCTTCTTGCACAGTTTCGACCGGATGCTGTTGCGATAGAGGAGCTTTTTTTCAACAAGAATATTACGACCGGCATTGCCGTTGCACATGGGCGCGGTGTTTTGATCTGCACAGCGGAAAAAGCAGGCGTTCCTCTTTTTGAGTACACACCCTCGCAGGTCAAGCAGGCGGTTGCAGGGTATGGAAAGGCCGAAAAGAGGCAGGTTATGGAGATGACGCGGCGGCTTTTGAAGCTTGGCACTATCCCAAGACCCGACGATGCTGCCGATGCACTCGCTATCGCCCTCTGCCACGCGCGCAGCACAACATCGCTTTTGAGCCGCAGCGCAGGCACTGTGCGGCAGACGGTTTGACAGGGAGGACGCTATGTTTTACTATTTGAATGGTACGCTTGTTCATGCCGAACCGTATCTTGCGGTGGTCGATTGCGGCGGTGTTGCATATGCTTGTGCAACGACAAGCAATACGCTCGCTTCCGCCAACGTCGGTAAAGCAATAAAGCTTTACACATATCTGCACGTTCGCGAGGATATTTTTGACCTTTACGGCTTTGCTACGCAAGCGGAGCTGAAGAGCTTTAAGATGCTCATCGCTGTTTCGGGCGTGGGTCCGAAGGCAGCGCTTGCCATTTTGTCCGCAGCGACACCGGACGCGCTCACCATGGCGATCATCACGGGCGATGAGAAGATGCTCACAGTTGCGCCGGGCATCGGAAAGAAGATCGCTCAGCGCATCATTCTGGAACTCAAGGATAAGATGAGCAAGGAGACGCAGCTGCTTCCTGTCGCGGCTTCCGGCGCAGCTACCGGAGGGACGGCTTCGAAGGCGAGCGAGGCAGCGGCAGCGCTTGCGGTGCTCGGCTATTCGCAGCAGGAGATCTCGCTTGCGATGAAGGGACTTGATGCCGATGCGCTCTCGCTTGAGGAGATCATCCGTCAGAGCTTGAAGCGGATGATGAAGTAACATCACTTCAAAAAAGATGCAAAGCATCTTTTTTGAGTTTCTTGCAAGTCTTTTGCGTCCTGATATAGGAGCGTGTCAAAAGATCAGAGGTGGTAGTTTTGAGCATTGATTTTGCAGGAGATATTTACGAACAGCCGCTCGTATCCAAAAGTTTTTTGGCGGAGGATGCGGCGGAGCTTTCGCTGCGCCCGCACACGCTTGCAGAGTACATCGGGCAGAAAAAGGCAAAGGATAATCTCTCCGTTTTTATTGAGGCGGCACGCGGTCGCGGCGAGCCGCTCGATCACGTTTTGCTGCACGGTCCTCCGGGACTTGGCAAGACGACGCTTGCCGGTATCATCGCAGCCGAGATGGGTGTGAATATCCGCATTACGTCCGGTCCTGCGATCGAAAAGGCGGGAGACCTTGCCGCGCTTTTGACAAATCTAAGCGAAAACGACATTCTTTTTGTAGACGAGATCCACCGCCTCAATCGTGCGGTGGAAGAGATCCTCTATCCAGCGATGGAGGACTACGCCATCGACATCATTATCGGGAAAGGTCCCGCAGCAAACTCGATCCGGCTCGATCTGCCGCGTTTTACGCTCATCGGTGCGACGACGCGTGCCGGACAGATGTCCGCGCCGCTGCGTGACCGCTTCGGTGTGACGCTGCGGCTGGAGCTGTATACACCGGAGGAGCTTGCGCTGATCGTTACGCGCAGTGCCGGTATTTTGAATGTTCCCATCGAGGCGGATGGCGCAATGGAGATCGCACGCCGCTCCCGCGGGACACCACGCATCGCAAACAGGATGCTTCGCCGTGTGCGCGATTTCGCGCAGGTGCGGTCAAACGGTATCATTACAAAGGAAGTTGCAGACAGTGCGCTTTTGGCACTTGAGATCGACTATCTTGGTCTTGATCCTGTCGACAGGCGCATGCTGCGTGCGGTCATCGAAAATTATGGCGGTGGGCCTGTAGGACTTGAGACGCTTGCTGCGACCATCGGCGAGGAGACCGTGACGCTTGAGGATGTATATGAACCATATCTCATGCAGATCGGATTTTTGATCCGCACGGCACGCGGGCGCTGTGTGACACGCAAGGCGTATGAGCATTTGAACATCAACTCGGGGATCCCCGAACAGCTTGAAATATTGTAGAGAGATCGGAAGGAGCTATCGAACAGGCATTATGGGTAAATTGTTTGGTACAGACGGCATTCGCGGTGTGGTTGGCGTTAACCTTACCGTGCAGACGGCATTTCTTACGGGGCAGGCGGTCGCCTCCGTTTTGGCGGAAGAGAAGGGGAGACGCCCGATCATTGCGCTTGGAAAGGACACACGCATTTCTTCCGACCTTTTGGAGTCGGCGCTGATCGCGGGCATTTGCTCGGTTGGCGGAAATGTGATGCCGTTCGGCACACTGCCGACGCCGGCTATTGCGTATTTAACTGTTGAACGCGGAGCTGATGCGGGCATTGTTATCTCTGCGTCGCACAATCCGTTTGAGCACAACGGGATCAAGGTATTCAACGAAAAAGGCTACAAGCTCCCCGACGAGACGGAGGAGAAGATCGAAGCGCGCATCCTCGGAAAAGAGCCGGTCGAGTGCAAGACAGGTGCAGATATCGGTATTCGTTTGCATGGTATGCGTCAGACGAAGCTCACCTACATCAACCACCTTGCCTCGACGATCGAAAATGATCTTGCGGGGCTGCGAGTCCTCGTCGACTGCGCAAACGGTGCGGCGAGCGCGACCGCGCCGGAGCTTTTTGGTCGGTTTAAGTGTCACGCCAAATTTATCCACCACAAGCCGGACGGCGTGAACATCAATGATAAGTGCGGCTCGACGCACCTTAGCAGCCTCGGCAGACTTGTGCGTGAAGGGCGGTACGACATTGGCGTTGCGTTCGATGGTGATGCCGACCGGTGTCTGCTTGTAGACGAGACAGGCGCGGAGATCGACGGTGACAAGATCATGGCAGTTTGCGGACTTGACCGCAAACGCCGCGGTGTGCTGCACGGAAACACCATTGTAGCAACTGTTATGTCGAATCTTGGTCTGCATGAATTTTGCCGCAAAAACGGTATCGATATCGTATGCACACCCGTCGGTGACCGGCACGTTCTCGAAAAGATGCTCGAGGGTGGTTTTTCTGTCGGCGGCGAGCAATCGGGTCACATGATATTCACCGATTATGCAACGACCGGTGACGGGCAGCTTTCTGCGCTTCAATTTTTGCAGATCCTTGCACGCAGCGGTGTCAGGGCATCCGAGCTTGTTTCGCAATGCGAAAAGTATCCGCAGGTCCTTGAAAATGTAACCGTTTCGCACGAGGCTGGAGTAAAAGAAAAAATCATGGCGTCGGATGAGCTTCTGGCTGCTGTTGCAAAAGAAGAGGCGATGCTTGGAACGAGCGGACGCGTTTTGGTACGTCCGTCCGGAACAGAGGCTCTTATCCGCGTAATGGTTGAAGCGAAGACGAGCGAGATCGCCGCACAGTCGGCACAGCGCATCTGTGAGGTCGTGCGTTCAATCTAAAAAATGCATTTTTTGGGTAAGTGTTGTATATAGGCTTGACAAATGGAAAAATATCTGTATATAATGTATCATGCGAAACGGATATAACGGAATGGACTATGATGCACTTTTGAACTGCACAGACGAGACTCTTTGCACAAAGGCTGCGCAGGGGCTTCGTGCGGCAGAGGAGATCATGGTCGCACGTTACCGCCCGTTTGTCCGCGCTTGTGCGCGCCCTCTGTTCCTGACAGGCGGCGACAGCGAGGACTTGACGCAGGAGGGAATGGTCGGATTGCTCATGGCGATCCGCGAGTATGACCCCCGGAAGGCGGCAACGTTTCGGACTTTTGCCGAAATTTGTATCCGAAATCGTCTCTACTCTGCTTTGCGTGCCGATGGGCGCGAGAAGCACACATTTTTGAATCAATCGGTTTCGTTAGATAACCCTTTCTTTGACAGTAATTCCTACACCTTTGGTGCGCTTTCCGGTGTGTCGCATGTTGACCCTGCCGAGCTTATTGCGGAGCGGGACTATGTGGACTGTGTGCTGGAGAGGACCCGTCAACAGTTGTCTGAATTTGAAGCGAAGATTTTAGGGTACTATTTGGAAGGTCTCTCTTGTGGGGAGATCGCCGCAACTGTGGGGAAGAGCCCAAAGTCTGTGGACAATGCCGTGCAGCGCGTCAGGCGCAAGGTCGCGCGGCAGATCGAATCGTGCGCCGTCAGTGAGAGCTGATCGCAATATATTTTTCTGAATTCAAAGAGAGGGTAAAATCATGTACGAAGACAAGACCTTAGTTTGCAAGGAATGCGGCAGCGAGTTTGTTTTCACCGCCGGTGAGCAGGAGTTCTACGCTGAGCGCGGTTTCCAGAACGAGCCCCAGCGCTGCAAGGCTTGCCGCGATGCGCGCAAGAACGCCGCTCGTGGTCCCCGCGAGTATTTCACTGCTGTCTGCGCTTCCTGCGGCGGCGAGGCGAAGGTTCCCTTTGAGCCGAAGTCCGATCGTCCTGTGTATTGCAGCGACTGCTTCGCCAAGATGAGAGGCGAAAACTGATCTTTTCGATCGAAGAATGAAAAGCGAGCGACCTTACGGTCGCTCGCTTTTTGCTTTTTCTATTCTTCCTTGATCCTTTTTAAGTGTAAAGTATCTTGACAAAACTGTTATATGTCTATACAATACAGTCATAACACGATTAACGGGCGGTGATGGCTTGACCATACTGATAAACAACAAAAGCGGCGAGGCGCTTTACAATCAGATCTACACGCAGATCAAAGAACAGATCATCAGCGGAGGACTGCGGGAGAACGAATTGCTCCCGTCCATTCGTGGTCTTGCGAAGGATCTGCGCATCAGCTTTCTAACAACGAAGCACGCCTATGACGAACTTGAAAAAGAAGGATATATCTACACTGTGCAGGGGAAGGGATGCTACGTTGCACCGCGAAATGCGGAACTGATCCGTGAGGAGAACCTGAAAAAAATCGAGGCGCACATCGAGCAGATCACGCAGCTTGCTGCAACCGGAAACATAAGCAGTGCGGAGATCATGGAGATGGTGGCGTTTAGTTTGGAGGATACGAAATGAACGCGTTGGAGATCAAAAATCTGACAAAGAGTTTCCCGGGCTTCACGCTTGAAAATTTGAACCTTGTGCTGCCGAGCGGCTGCATCATGGGACTGATCGGCGAAAACGGGGCAGGCAAAAGTACGACTATCAAGCTCATCCTCGATATGCTGCACAAGGACAGCGGCACAGTCACGATCCTCGGGCGCGACAATCAGGGCGACATCTGCCTCACGAAAGAGGACATCGGCGTCGTGATGGACGAAGTCGGCATCCCCGAATGTCTGACTGCAAAACAAGTGGGGAAAGTGATGCAGCACACGTTTCGAAACTGGGACGATGCGGCGTATGTACAGCTTTTGGAAAAGCTGTCCCTGCCGGAGAACAAGCCATTCAAGGACTTTTCGCGCGGGATGAAGATGAAGCTCGGCATCGCCGTCGCGCTTTCGCACGGCAGCAGGCTTTTGCTGCTTGACGAGGCGACATCAGGACTTGACCCCGTGGTGCGCGACGAGGTGGTAGAGATGCTTGGCGAGTTTACAAGGGATGAGGGACACTCTATCCTTATTTCCTCGCATATTGTGAGCGACCTTGAAAAGATCTGCGACTATATCGCGTTTTTGCACAAGGGGAAGCTCCTTTTGTGCGAAGAAAAGGACCGTCTGCTCGCGCAGTACGGTATCATACATTGCAGCGCTGAACAGGTCAAGGCGATAGACGCGGATGCCATCCGGCACATAAAGGAAAATCCCTACGGGGTCGAAGCGCTCGTGCTGCGCGAAAAGATGCCGCAGGGGATGGAGGTCAGTCCCGTGAGCCTTGAAGAATTGTTTATCTCGATGATAAAGGAGGCGAATGCGAGATGAAAGGACTTTTATTGAAGGACTTTTACATGACATGGAAATATTGCAAACTTTATCTGCTTATTGCCGCTTTTTCAATCGTCATGTTGCTTACTGAAGATGGAAAAGATATGTTTTTCATCATGTACCCGTGTATCCTTTGCGGATTGATACCGATGACCCTGCTTGCCTATGACGAGCGAAGCCGCTGGGTGCAGTACAGCGCCGCGCTGCCGTATACGAGAGGACAGATCGTTTCTTCAAAGTATCTGATCGGACTGATGGCACAGACCGCTATGGCGCTGGTGATCGGGCTGGCGCAGGCGGTAAAAACGGCGATGTACGGCGGTTTTTTTCAAGCCGGAGAGCTGCTTGCGGCGCCGTTGACGGCGCTTGCGCTCACATGTGCGTTGTCATCCATCATATTTCCGTTCGTTTTCAAGCTGGGTGTTGAAAAGGGAAGGATCGTATTTTATGTGATGACCGGCGTCATGTGCGGCGGGAGCGTTCTCGCAGCAGATCTCCTTTCTTCCCCTTCAGGTGCACAGACAATGATGAGCGTTTTTCCTGTTTTTGTGTGTTGCGGGGGGTTGATATATGCCCTGTCATGGTATTTATCGATCATCTTTTATAAAAAGCGTGAATTATGAGCAAAAAGGCTTCGCACTCTGCGAAGCCTTTTTGCTTGTAAAAATTTTTGCATTGCGGGGCAATCTATGGTAGACTATTAAGGAAAATTTTGCTTTGGGAGAATCAGGTCAATGGGTATCAACGAACGGCTTCTTGATTTTATCGAAAAAAGCCCGACCGCGTTCCACGCGGTTTCCGAGATCGCCGCGCGCCTTACGGCGCAGGGATTCCGACGGATCAACGAAGGTGAGGTCTGGAAAATCGAACGCGGCGGCGATTACTTCGTTACGCGCAACGATTCATCGATCATCGCTTTCCGCGTCGGCGGGGTTGTGTCGGACGGAGGCTTTATTGCCGCCGCGTCGCACAGCGACAGTCCGACATTCAAGATCAAGCACAATTTTGCCTTGAATGATAAAAAGCCGTATCTGCGTGTTGCGGTCGAAAAGTACGGCGGCGGGATCTACGCGAGCTGGCTCGACCGACCGCTGACGGTCGCGGGGCGGATACTCGTGCGAACCGACAATGGGATCGAAACACGGCTTGTTCACGTTGACCGCGATCTTTTGCTGATCCCGAACGTTGCCATTCATATGAATCGCGAGATCAACAAAAGCCTTGCGCTCAACGAAGCGGTCGACATGGTGCCGCTCTACGCCGCACACGAGGGCGCAAAGCCGCTTGCGGAAGTGTTTGCAGAGTCGGCTGGTGTAAAGTTGAAGGACATTACAGCGTATGAGCTGTGCCTTGTGCCGCGCACGAAGGGCGTTGTCTGGGGTGACGGGAGCGAGTTTATCTCCGCGCCGCGGCTTGATGACCTCCAATGTGCGTTTGCGACGCTCGAAGGCTTTTTAAACGGTGGAAACGACAAAACGGTGCAGGTCTACTGCTGCTTTGACAGCGAGGAGATCGGAAGCGAGACAAAACAGGGCGCGGCTTCGACGTTCCTCGCTGATACACTTCGCCGTGTGAGCCGCGCGCTCGGTCGGTCGGAGGAGGAGCATCTGTGTGCGCTTGCAAACTCGTTCATGCTCTCTGCCGACAATGCACACGCCGTGCATCCGAACCACCCCGAGCATACCGACAGCGCCAATCAGGTGCGAATCAACGGCGGCGTTGCGGTGAAGGTGAACGCCGCATATTCGACCGACGGCATGACAAATGCCATTTTCCGTGAACTTTGCGCGAGGGCGGATGTTCCGGTACAATCGTTTGCAAACCGCTCCGACAAGGTCGGCGGCAGTACGCTTGGAAATATTGCATCCACGCAGGTGAGCGTCCGCATGGTCGATGTGGGACTTGGGCAGCTTGCGATGCACTCGTGCTACGAAACGGCGGGAACGCGCGACACGGAATACCTTGCGCGCGCGGCAAAGACGCTGTACGACACGGCGATCTTTGAGCGCACGCCGGGGCAGATCACTTTTGAATAAAACAGGGAGAAAGCTATGAACACTTCTTTTAACGGTACGCAAAATTACGTTGCTTCGGCGGAGCTGCTCGGCGCCGTAAATATTGCCATCGCTCTGCAAAAGCCGCTTTTGATCAAGGGCGAGCCCGGTACGGGCAAGACAATG
>JAFQUN010000058.1 GCA_017408525.1 Oscillospiraceae bacterium | reverse complement strand
TTAAACCTTCTCAGCTATCTTTATTTTATGCCGATTGCATCAGCCAACGTATGCCTTGTCCGTTTCGACATAGATGCCGCGCTCGGCACTCCAGCCGACGTTGAAGCCGAGGCTGCGCCCGAGGTCGCGGAGCTGGTAGTAGGTGTAGCCGCCGCCCGCGTCGTCGGTCAGCGTGATGGCAGCAAGGTCAGCCGCCGCACCGTTGATCTTGGTCGCCGCCGTGGGGACGGTGTAGGAGCGGTCGCCGGAAAACGGCGTTTTCATCTCCGAGCCGTTTTCGGTGTAGCTCTCGCCGGTGACGATGTTCACCGCGCCGTCCCACGAGACTTCAAACTGCGCCGCCGAGCCGCTCAAAAGCAGCGCAACGTCGCGCAGCTTCACATAGTTGGTCGGGTTGCCGTTTGCGTCCTTCAGAGCATATGCCTGCACCTCGACAGCCTTGCCGTCGATCTCGACATTCTGCGTGCTCGCGTAGGCGGTGTTCGTGGAGACAGGAGGCTGGGGAGTAGGCTCGACAGGCTTAACAGGCTCAGCATTGCCGCCCAGTTTTGCAATGCCGTACAAGCCGTTCGCCGCACGATAGACGAACTGACCGTCTTCGTTGATATTGGACGCGCGGTAAGAAACTTCACCCTCCGACTTGCCGGTGGTGTAGTCAATGTAGGCAGTCTTGTAGCCTTCAGCCGTCTTGTAGCAGAAGGGGTAGACATTCTCGTTGTAGCCGTCGTACTGCGGCGCCTCTCTGCGCGCCTGATCGAGCGCATCGCCAAGACTATAGTACGCTTCGCTCTTGAAAAGGTTGATCTCCTCGCTGCTCGCGCCGATGACGGTATTGTTGTTCACGTCGACGATGCTGTAATACGTCCCGTCGTAAAGCTCGATAAAGTACAGCGTGTGAACGCGCATATCAACGTAATTGAACGGGATGACAGTCGCGCCGCTCTTGGACATGATGCCGTAATGCTCACCGTCATTGAGACGATACTTGCCATCGGCGAGGTGATAAAGCTCGGTATACTTGTCGGCAAAGATCTGCTTGCCGTCAGCACTATACATACCGTAACGGTAGCTCCATGTTTCCTCGTCATCGACACAGGTGATCAGATCGCCCGTGTACGCACCGTTTTCATATGCACCAACGATGGAGGCATACTTCTCTTCAAGAATGACCTTGCCGTTCATATCCATCATACCGTTGAACTCGCCGGTGGTGGAGAAGGCGAGATCACGGTAGTAGACCTCAGTCGCAACACGCTTGCCTTCAAAGGTCTTGACCTCCGCGCCGTCCTTGAAGACCTTGGAGACGATGTTGGTCAGCTCGCCGCCCCAGGGAGAGCCATCATAGCTGACGGCAGCGATATAGCCGTCCTTGTTCATGCCGGTGATCTCGTCGTACTCGCCGAGGGGAACGAGAACCTTACCGTTAATGCTGATCGCACCTGTCTTATCACCGCTCGTAACGGCGAGGAAGTCATCGGAGTATCTGTTGCGCTCCATGCTGTCGTATGTACCGGCAGCAACGACGGTCTCCTTCTGCTCGTTCAAAAGCGTTTTGCCGTTTTCCGTTCCGGCAAGGAATGCCGTGCCATCTGCGGTCGTAATGACATCAATGTATGTGTACTGACCGAGCGGGAATACAACGTTGTAATTGGCATCAAGAAGACCGCTTCGGCTGCCACCGTCGGTGTATTCGGTCACATAATAGTAATTGCCCGATTTCCAGTAGTAGTCATATCCGGCAAGCGCGGAAGGCACGGAGCTGCCATCCTGCTCCCCGTCATGGGAAACGGGGTTCATCGAGAAGTCGAAGCACTCATGCTTTCTATTCTCCCAACTGCCGGAGTCGATGCAGATGGTGTCACCGTTTGTATAGATGCTGCACTCGCTCATCGCGCGAACGACCTTACCGGTAGAGTCGATGATGCCCTGATTCCCGCCCCAGTTGTAGCCGGTGTCGGAAATTTTGAAATAACCGCCGCCAAGGCTCCACATTCCGGCGTACTGGAACGGAACGACGACCTTGCCGGTCACATCGACAAGACCGTAAAGCTTATCACTGTTTGCGGCGGGAACGACGCCGTTTTGGAACATGAGCATACGGGAGTATGTCGTGGTGGCAATGTCATAATAGCTCGCCTCGTCATACGTTGCTTCGATCGCTGCGGCAGACGCAGGCAAAGCAAGGTTCATCACCATGCAAAGCGTCAGGATCACCGCAAAAAATCTGCTGTTCAGTCGCATAGATTAGTCCTCTCTTTCTGAAATGGTCATAAGCTGCGCTATGATCTCTGCACTCCTTCCAAGCTCCGGCTTATCCGCGATGCGGTAGGCAAGCGGGCTTGTTGCCCCTTTCACCTCCTCCAGCTGTTTTGCACCAAGGCGCGCCAAGATCTTATATCGTTCAAGCTCATCCGGTAAGCTTTGCGCACAAGCATTTTCAAGAAGTTCCGCAAATTCTCCGTATACCTCCATCCGATAACGGTTCAATCGCAGATATTGATATTTCGTCTCCGCCATGGCGGCATAGTCCACCCGCTGCACGGCATCGGCAAATTTACAGTCCCACGCAAGCATGGAAAGGTCGGTGGCGTCGATGATCTCGTCCGCCGTACCCTGCGCCGCCGCAACGGAGGAGAAGTCCATCAGACGCTCCTCCGCAACGGAGAGGTCATGCGGCACCATCGCGTATGCCGCCGCATGGTTTCCGGAGTAGTCCAGAAAATAGGCGAGCGTAAAGTAGGAAAACACGACCGCAAGCGCGGTGCAGCCCACGGCGCACACCTTACGGCGCGAAACTGCAAACTCGCGCGTCTTCCCCCCTGCTCCGCACAAAAGCAGCAAAAATGCGACAGCGGTAAATTGCAGATCAAAGTCGATCATCGCATGGGCAGCGATAGCAAGCACCGCCACGCGCTCACGAAGCGGCAGGGCGCGTCTGAAAAACAGCGCCGCAGCAAGTCCTGCCATACACAGTCCGCCAAGGATCCCACCATCGAGCGCACATTGCAGGTATTCGTTGTGGATGAAGTGCAGCGTATAAACGCCTGTCTGCTCCACGCTTTGAAGGTACAGATACCCGCCCCGTCCGATACCGAGCGGGTGCGCGGCGATCATGGAAAGTCCGTCAAGGTAGTAAAGAAGGCGTCCGTTCAGGCTTGATGAATGCAGCGTGATGGCACGCAGGCGGTCGAGTACCATGCCGCCGCTCAAGAGCACACTGAGCGCGCCGAGCGCAGCGACGGCAAGCGCGCCCAAAAGAACAGGGAGCAGCCTGCGCCGCCGCAGGAGCTGCCACGCGGCGTATGCGATACCAAGCAGCGCGGTCAAAAGGAAGATGCCGCGCGAGCCGGAGAGATAGATGCCGCACAAAAGCGAAGCCATTGCCGCGTAGTCGACCTTCCTGCGCCGCTCACGCAGAGCAAGAAGGATCAAACACACAAGCAGAAAAAGCGACCATGTGTTCGCATACTCAAAAAGTCCGTCGATGCGGCGGTTTGCATCCTCAAACCCCGCAGCGCTGTCGTAAAGAAACGCTGCGATGCAGACAGCGGAAAGAATTGCACCCTCGTAGGCGACAGCGTCCAAAATGCCGCGCCGCTCAGCGTCGGTATAGGTTGCGGCGCAGAGAAAGAACAAAACCCACGTCAAAATACGCCAAAAGCCCGCAAACGCCATTCCCGCGCTCACGGCAAAGGGTACGCTCAAAAGCATCGATGCGCAAAGCCCGTACAGACACCACGCCTCCGCGCCGGCGGGGATGCAAAGCCGCCTTTTACCGAGCATGTCGGCGAGCAGCAGCACGCACAGCACCGCGCCGCAGAGAAAAACTTCAAAATTATAATATCCTCCATGCGCAGGGATGAGCAAAAGCATCACAAAAAGCAGCGGCGTATTTTTCCGCAGCATCGCGCTCTTTGGAGCGCCCTGTTTTTTTGCTGCCATATCAGCTCTCCTCAAAAAACACGTCAAGCACAGTGACCGTCTCGGAAAAGCGCGTTGCATCACTGCTGCTGTCGAGCAAAACGACAATGCAGCCGCGTCCGCCCTGCTCGGCGTAGGTGACAAGGTTATTGCCGCCGATCTGCGTCGTGCCGGTTTTAAGCCCCTTCACGCGTTCGTCGCGCCCGACAAGGCGGTTGACGTTTTCAAACGTTCTTCCCTCAATTTTAAGTGAGGGAACGGAGGTGAATTCCAAAATCTCCGGATGCGTTTCGATGAGATAGCGACTCAATTCGGCAATATCGCGCGCGGTCATGTAGTGTCCGGCAGAGTCGATGCCCGTGGCGTTTGCAAAGGCAGTATCCGAAAGACCAAGCTCCCTCGCCTTTTCATTCATCCGCGCAACAAACGCAGCCTCGTCCGCCGCACAGAGCTTTACAAGGCACTGCACACAGTCGCAGCCGCTGACCATCGCCGTTCCGGCAACAAGCTGGCGCACGGTAAACGTTTCGCCCGGCTTCATGCCGTATTTTGAGCCCATGGCGAACGCCTCATCCGGCGTAACGGTGTATGTATCATCCCACGCAAGCGCACCATCTTTGATGTCATCGAGCACGATACAAAGCGTCATCAGCTTCGTGACGCTTGCCGGAGAATGCTGCGCGCCGCCGTCGAGGTCGTAGACAAAATCGCCGCTTTCCATATCCAGCACCGCGATGTTCCGTGCCGTGAGATACGGAAGCTCGAGCTGGGGGGCTCGGGTCGCATAATAGCTTGCGATGAGGGCGGCAAGCCCAAAGACCGCCGCCATCACAAGATAGCGCAGGGATCTTGCAGAAATTTTCTTTTTCTTTTTTTGCACTGTTTTCCCTCCTCTGCCGTGGGATGATCTACTTTGCGCTCTCCCGCGCGCCGGGGCGAAATACCTCGCCCGTTTCCTCCGCGCGCAGCGCGCCGAGTGAAAGCTCGGTAAACTGCGCGTGGAACGATGCGGCGTTTTTCTTCGGGATCGCCGCGCGGATGGTGATGCCCTCACCGTACTCCGTATCTTCTATCTGTGCGCCCTGCGCGGCAAGCAGGAGCTTGAGCCGCTCAAAAAGCGGATAGGTACACGGCACGCGCAAAAGCGTCCACGGGCGCATCCGGCTCACGCCGGCAGCGTCAAGTGCGTCCTTCGCGCTTTTTGCGTATGCGCGCGTCAATCCACCCGCACCGAGAAGTATTCCGCCAAAATAGCGCGTCACAACGCAGCACACGTTCAAAACGCCCTCGCGGCGAAAGACCTCGAGCATGGGCTGTCCCGCTGTTCCCTGCGGCTCGCCGTCGTCCGAATAGCGCACGATGCCGCCCTCGCGCAGGAGGTAGCACCAACAGTTGTGGCGCGCATCGTAATGTTTCTTTTTGACCTGTTCAATACAAGCCCTCGCCTGCCCCTCATCCTCCACACGGAAGATATGACCGATGAAACGTGAGCGTTTTTCCACAAATTCGCTCTGCGCATCCTCGCATGGGACGAGATATTCCGCCTCGCTCATTCCCAGTCCTCCTTCGGCTCGACCCAGCCTTCGATATACGCCTTCGCCTGTCCGAGCATACGCGGGACACATACGGCGACAACGTCGATCGTTTCGCTGTACTCCACGCTCTCGACCTTCGCCTCACGGTAGAGCGTATCCAAAAGCGCCCCCTTGTCGTAGGGGATATGCAGCGTGACGCGGCGTGTGCCTTTATCAAGCGTGCGGTCGATCGCGTGCAAAAGCGCGTCCAGTCCCTCGCCTGTTTTCGCGCTGATATGCACGACCTCTTCCCCGCGCGGAAGATCGCCGCCATAGACAAGATCAGACTTATTGTAGACACGAAGGCACGGCTTCTGCTCGGCACCAAGCTCACAGATCAGCTCCTCGACGATCTGCGTTTGCAGCAAATAGTCCGGGTTTGACGCGTCAATGACGTGGAGCAGAAGGTCGGCATATTCCAGCTCTTCAAGTGTCGCT
>JAFQUN010000057.1 GCA_017408525.1 Oscillospiraceae bacterium | reverse complement strand
CCTCTGGTGCACCAGTTGTCCTGCCAAGGGCATAGCTGGGTAGCTATGTACGGACGAGATAAACGCTGAAAGCATCTAAGCGTGAAACTCCCCCTAAGATGAGATCTCTCATCCGTTAAGGAGTAAGGGCCCAGGAAGACTACCTGGTTGATAGGCCGGAGGTGGAAGTGCAGTAATGTATGCAGCTGACCGGTACTAATAGCCCGAGGGCTTGACCTACAATATTGTGCAGGCAGCCTTGCCAAACTCCATCATCCTTTCTTTGTTCGGTTTTGAAGGTGCAAATTGTATCTTTACAAGTTGGTGCTGATTAGGGCGAGGGTCCACCCGTTCCCATCCCGAACACGGAAGTTAAGCTCGCTTCTGCCCACAATACTTGGCTGGCGACGGCCCGGGAAGATAGGTAGTGCCAACACAAAAAAGACCACACAGAGGTGTGGTCTTTTTTCCTGTTCTGTATCCGCTGTGCAGCGACAAAAGAAGAGAAAAAGGAAGTGGAGCCCATGTGGTTTTTGGGGAAATATGTTTCTGACTTGAAAAAAGAATTTGCTGGATACAACGCAAAGATCTTCTCCCAAGATCTGATGGCAGGTCTTACCGTCGCAGCGGTCGCATTGCCGCTTGCGCTCGCATTCGGCGTCAGCTCCGGTGCTGACGCAGCAGCCGGCATGATCACGGCGATCTTTGCCGGTGTCCTTATCGGAACGCTCTCCGGCGCGTCTTACCAGATATCCGGTCCGACCGGCGCAATGTCTGCATTGCTCCTGCCGATCGCGGCGCAGTACGGTGTGAAGGGAGTTATGATGGCAGGCTTCCTCTCAGGCGTACTGCTCCTTATTGCGGCGCTTTTGCGCATGGGAAAGCTTGTGTCGTTTATTCCCGCACCTGTTATCACCGGCTTTACATCGGGTATTGCCATCATCATTGCCCTCGGTCAGATCGACAACTTCTTCGGAACGACTTCCGAGGGTACAACAGCTGTTGAAAAGCTTCTCTCCTATGGACACCTTGGCTTCCAGATCAATGCGATGGCGGTCTTTTTCGGACTTCTCGTCGTTGCCATTATGCTCGTTTATCCGAAAAAGTGGCAGGCGGTCGTTCCGTCCTCCCTTGTCGGCATCATTGCCGCCCTCGTCGTAAACTTGATCATGAACCCCGATGCCGCAATCGTTGCAGAAGTTGGTGACATCCCGCGCACACTCGTCAGCAGCAACGGACTGCTTGCCTCCGGATTTGACTTCACGCAGATCAAAACCCTGCTTCCTGTTGCCATCTCCATTGCAGCGCTCGGTATGATCGAAAGCCTTCTGTGCGGTGCAAGCGCCGGCAAAATGACCGGTGAGAAGATGGACTCACAGCGAGAGCTCATCGCGCAGGGCATCGGTAACCTGCTCATTCCGCTCTTTGGCGGCGTTCCGGCGACCGCAGCCATCGCGCGCACCTCCGTTGCCATCAAGTCCGGCGGACGCACCCGCATGGTATCCATCATCCACGCACTCACACTCGTTGCGTCCATGTTCCTGCTTGGCGGTGTAATGTCGCGTATCCCCCTTTCGGCGCTTGCCGGCGTTTTGATGGTGACAGCATGGCGCATGAACGAGTGGCATGAGATCCGTCTTTTCTTCCGCAAACGCTGGTGGGTCGCCATCGCGCAGTTTCTCGTGACGATGGTCTCGACGGTCATTTTCGACCTCACCATTGCCATTGTGGTCGGAGTCTTTGCCGCGCTTCTTTTCTATGTCGTCAACAGCTACGGTCTCGAGGTCAACACGAGCCGCGTCGACAGCGCGAGGCTGCGCGACTATGGGCTCAAGGGCGACTTTGAAAACGAAAGCGTCATCTATATTGTCGGCGCTGTATTCTTTGCGAATCAGGAGCAGATGCTCGATGCCGTACGCGAAACAGAGGATGGGCATGAGATCATTCTCTCCATGCGCGGTGTGCCGAGTATGGAGATCTGTGCGGCGCACGCACTTGCCGAGGAGATCACCGCGGCGCAGACGCGCAGCGTGACTGTAAAGCTTTGCAGCGTACAGGAGCGCGTGATGAAGAACTTCCTCGACGCAGGCGTGGTCGACGCTGTCGGTAGAGATCATGTTTATTGGGATACGCTCGCTATCTTCCGTGCGGAATCCAAAGAGAAAGAAAATGTATAACAAGGAAAGGCAGAGTGCGCAGCTCTGCCTTTCCTTGCATTTAACAGGCACAAAAAACAGGTTGTTTTTGCGTTTTCTTCATGGTAGATTTTAGTTATGCAGACTGGGAAAACAGCGAAAGCGGGCGAGGTGTCAAGATTGGAAACGGCGATACAAAAACAGCTTATCGCGATGGGGGAAGAGGAATATCGGGAATTTAGCGCAAGGCTTATACCCACCGTTGCAAAGAGCAGCGTTATAGGGATACGGATGCCGCTCCTTCGAAAATATGCCAAAAGCATGGAGGATCAGGATGCTTTTTTGAACGATCTTCCACATACATACTTTGAAGAAAACAATCTTCACGCTTTTTTGATCGAAAGAGAGCGGGATTTCAACAAATGTATTGAAAGGCTCGATGCTTTTCTGCCATATGTGGACAACTGGTCGACGTGCGACAGCATGAAGCCGAAGGTGTTGCAAAAAGAACCGGAAAGGCTTCTGCCTCATATAAAAAGATGGCTCAGCACAGGGGAAACGTATACGGTCAGGTATGCGATCAATTTGCTGATGAGCTTTTATTTGGACGATCATTTTTGCGAAGAATATCTCATCCTCGTAGCCTCTGTTCACTCAGAGGAGTATTATGTAAACATGATGCGTGCATGGTATTTTGCGACCGCGCTTGCAAAGCAATATGAGACAGCGCTGCCTTATTTGGAAAGTAAAAAACTTGACGAATGGACGCATAATAAAACGATACAAAAGGCGATAGAAAGCCGCCGCGTTCCTGAGGAACATAAGGTATATTTGAAGACACTCAAGCGATAAAAATGGAGAGGATCGACTTATGGACACTTTTCTGGCGGAAAACCTTCAATTTTTACACTGTTTAGTGGAACTCCGCTCACCGCTGCTTGACCGCATCATGCTGCTCATCACACGCATCGGCGAGGAGAGCGTTTTTCTTCTGATCGCGATTTTTGTCTTCTGGTGCGTCGATAAGCGGAAGGGATATTATCTGCTCTCGGTCGGATTCTTCGGCACGGTCATCAACCAGTTTCTCAAAATCACCGTCCGCATCCCGCGACCGTGGGTGCTTGACCCGAGCCTTACCGTTGTGGAAGGTGCGCGCGAAGCGGCAACCGGCTACTCCTTCCCCAGCGGACACACGCAGAGCATCGTCGGCACAATGGGCGGCGTCGCGCGCTTTACAAAGCGCCTGTGGCTGCGTGCGTTGTGCACAGCGGCGATCTTCGCTGTGGCGTTTTCACGCCTGTACCTCGGCGTCCATACGCCGCTTGATGTTGCTGCCTCGCTTCTTATCGGTGCAGTGCTGGTTTTTGCGCTCTATCCGACCTTCCTCCGTGCGGACGAGTACACGATGCGGCGCATCTTTCTTTTCATGCTTGTTCTTTCGATGATTTATCTCCTGTATGTGGAGCTTTGGCAGTTTCCGGCGGGCGTGGACGCGGAAAATCTCTCCTCTGCCGTCAAAAATGCCTATACGCTCTTTGGGGCGCTGCTTGGTGTGCTGCTTGCCTATTACCTTGACACTCGTTTTATCGACTTCCGGACGGAGGCGGTGTGGTGGGCGCAGCTTTTGAAGCTGACGCTCGGACTTGCCCTTGTCCTCGCTGTGAAAAGCGGATTGAAAGCACCGCTTGCAATGCTCTTTGGCGACCACTGCGCTGCACACACCGTGCGCTATTTTGCGACAGTCCTCGCCGCGGGAACGCTTTGGCCAATGACCTTTGCATGGTTTGCAAGACTTGGGAGAAAATAAGAAAGGACGCATCCACCGGCGAAACCGGCAGATGCGTCCTTTTTTCGGGCTTTTTGCGGCATAGCCGCGAAATTCGGTGAGACTTTTTAGATATATCTCTGTGTTACAACATCAATGACACCGCGCGTTGTCAGACGCAGCGTCGGAATGACAGGCAGCGCCATGAAGCTGAGCGTCATAAACGGGTCAATATTGCGCGAGACACCGAGTGCAAATGCGCTCTCCTTTGCCGCTTCCAGCTTCTCGTTCACCTCGACGAGAGGAGCCTCGCTCATGATGCCGGCGATCTGAAGCTGCACTTCGCCGCACACCTTTCCGCCATCCAGCACGACGATGCCGCCGCCAAGCTCGACCACGCGGTTGACTGCGTCCGCCATATCCTGTTCGTTCGTACCCACAACGATGATGTTGTGCGAGTCGTGGGAGATGGAGGTCGCGACTGCGCCGCTCTTGAGTCCATACCCCTTGATATATCCGATGCCGATGTGATGCGTGTTCTTGTGCCGCTCAATGACGGCGATCTTCAAAATGTCTGCATCCACATCAATGGCAGAGGCATAGCCCTCGTCGCTCGAGACGATCTCGTTTGCAACAAGACCGATGACACCGCGCGGGCGGGACTCGGCAAAGTCGTCGGCAGTAAGGTGCGCAACGTGGAACGTATCGTGTGCGCGTGCGACGAGATTGGGGTCGATCTCGGGTGCGGGGAAGTCGGTGACCGTCTTGCCGTCGAACATCAAAACGCCGCGCTTGAAAACCTTTTCGATGTTGAAATCATCAAAGTTGTCGATGATGATGAAGTCGCCCAAAAAGCCGGGAGCGATCGCGCCGCGGTTGTTGAGCAGGAAGTAACGTGCTGCGTGGTGCGACGCTGCCTTGACGGCGATGATGGGGTCAACGCCAGCGCGGATGGCGCGTCGAACGATGTAGTCGATGTGCCCGCGCTCCAGAAGGTCGCTGGGGTGTTTATCGTCGCTGCAAAACATGCAGTAGGTGTAATACTGCGGCGTGAGCAGCGGCAAAAGTGCGTCGAGATTGTGTGCGGCAGTGCCCTCGCGGATCATGATGTACTGCCCGCGCGAGAGCTTTGCGATGGCGTCCTCCACGTCGTAGCACTCATGGTCGGAGTAAACACCTGCGGCGATGTAAGCGTTGAGCCCGTTGCCGGAAAGCCCGGGCGCGTGACCATCGATCTTCTTATGGTGTGCCTGCGCGGCAACGATTTTCTCAAGCACCAGCGGGTCAGCGTTTTCAACGCCCACATAGTTCATCACTTCGGCAAGACCCTCAATGCGCGGATGGTCGTAGAAGCTGTCGATCGCGCGGTAGTCCAAAACCGCGCCCGACTCGTCAAGCGGCGTCGCCGGAACGCAGGAGGGGAGCATAAAGCGAACGTCGACGGGAAGCCCCTCGGTCGCCTGCAGCATATACTCGATGCCGTCCGCACCCATGACGTTTGCGATCTCATGCGGGTCGGTGATCACGGTCGTCGTGCCGTGCGGCAGAACGGCCTTTGCAAACTCCTTGGGCGATACAAGCGCGCTTTCAAGATGCACATGCGCGTCCACAAAGCCGGGGAGGACGAGCTTGCCGGAAACGTCGATCTCTTCTTTTCCGTGGTATTCGCCCATGCCGACGATCAGACCCTCGGCAACGGCAATGTCGCCCTGACTTAATTCATTGCAAAAAACGTTCACATACGTCGCGTTCTTGAGAACAAGATCCGCCGGCTCACGACCGGCGGCGACATCAACGATGCGCACCTTCTTTGAGAGCTTTCGGTTGATCTTGCCGGAGTAGCTTTCTTTATACGCCATATCATTTCCTCCTTGTTTTATAATGGTGACCGCACATTGCGGAAAATAGATTTTTAATAGACTACTACAAAACGCGCCCTTTGTCCAATAGAAAAATGGGGGATCCTGTTTGTGCAGAATAGACAAAAGGGGTTTGTTTCGCGCTTCCGAGCGCGAGATCCTTTTGCCGTCACGCAAAAGGACCCAAAAAGTGATTTAGAAACCTACGGTTTCTAAAAACTTCCCTTTCGCTCTATTGCAGGTGCGGTGCTTTGCCTCGGCGCGTGGTCGACGGATCGACTCTGCTTTTTTCATCGGGCGTTACGCCCTATATGGTGCGTGATGATAACGCTTGAGATTTAACAGCAGCGCCTACCTTCTATCAGCCCCGATGATGCGTCGTTTAGCAGCGGCCACGGGAGTGTCATCGTTACTCAAACCGCAGTAGGCGCGGTGGTTGAGAGGCAAGCGGTCTCGATCACCAAAAATCCAGCGCGTAACGCGCGGAAATGGACGCAGAGACAGTCCATCAAAATGCGCCGTGGCTCAACTTGGCAGTCGCAGTATAGCTGAGGGAAATTCTTAAAAACCGTAGGTTTTTAAGCCGCTTTTTGGTTCCTTTTTGTCGGCACAAAAAGGAACTCCGCTCCCGCAGGAGCGGAACAAATCTTCTGGTAGGCAGTTCGTCAACAAAAGGTTAAACCGGAACAAAAAATGACTGCTGCAAACCCCTTGCAGCAGTCATTTATCTCACTTTTTTACATTCCCCTGTGCATCAAAAAGCGGCAGCGGCGCAAGGAACTTGATGTCCTCACGATCCTGTGCCGCACCCTCGGCGAGAACAGCCATGCGCCCCGCGACCGTACCGCCGGCGAGAGAGACAAGCTCTTCCATAGCTTTGAGCGACTCACCGGTGGAGATCACATCGTCCACGATCAAAACGCGCTTGCCGCGCAGCATCGCCGCATCGGCGCCGCTGAGATACAGCTCCTGATCGCGCTGCGTCGTGATCGAGCGCACACACACGCGGATGGCATCGGTGAGGTAGACCTTCATCCCCTTGCGCGCAACAAAATATGTATCGGCACCGCTCTGACGCGCCATCTCGTGAATCAGAGGGATACTCTTCGCCTCGGCGGTGAGGAGATAGTCATAGCTTCCCGGCTCGACGAGCTTCAAAAGCTCACCTGCACAGGCGACTGTCAGCTCCGCGTCACCGAAAAGGATAAATGCACCGATATACAGATCGTCCGTCACCTTGCAGATGGGAAGGTCGCGGACAAGCCCCGCAACGTGCATGGGATAGGTGTTCATATTGAAAAACTCCCTTCGCAGAAAATGGGATATATTTAAAACCCGTATAATAGTATAGCCGCTAAAGCAAAAAAGTCAAGACGTTCCTTTGTCCTGCGTCCTCAAAAGCAAGAATGCAGGATTTGTTGCAAATTGCACAAAAAGCGACAGGATTTTTTAGCTGTCAAAAATGACCTTTTCCGGAAAAGCCCCTTGTGGAAAGGAGAAAAAAGTGGTATATTCAATCTATCGATGGACAACCATCAAATGCCCGATTACGGACAAATATTGAGGAGGCAGATTATTATGAATGCTTATGTTGCACGCGTACTCGAATACGTCAAGACCAAGCACGGCAATGAGCCCGAGTTTGTTCAGGCTGTCGAAGAGGTCCTGACCTCTCTGGAACCCGTTATCGACAAGCATCCCGAATATGAGAAGGTCGACCTGCTCACCCGCATCGTCGAGCCCGAGCGTATGTTCACCTTCCGTGTTGTGTGGGCTGACGACAATGGCGATTGGCACACCAACATTGGTTACCGCTGCCAGTTCAACGGCGCGATCGGCCCCTACAAGGGCGGTCTCCGTTTCCAGGCGAACGTCTATCCCGGCATCATCAAGTTCCTTGGCTTTGAGCAGACCTTCAAGAACAGCCTGACCGGTCTTCCCATCGGCGGCGCCAAGGGCGGCTCCGACTTCGATCCGCGCGGCAAGTCTGACGCTGAAGTTATGCGCTTCTGCCAGAGCTACATGACGGCTCTGTATCGCTACATCGGACCCGACATCGACGTTCCCGCCGGTGACATGGGCGTTGGTGCCCGCGAGATCGGCTACCTGTACGGTGAGTATCGCCGCCTGAAGGGCACCTTCGAGAACGGCGTCATCACCGGCAAGGGCTTCAGCTACGGCGGCTCCCGCACCCGTCCCGAGGCTACCGGCTACGGTGCTGTCTACTATCTGCAGAACGTTCTGGAGCACGAGGGCGAGACCGTTGAGGGCAAGACCATCGCTTGCGCCGGCTTCGGCAACGTGACCTGGGGCATCTGCCAGAAGGCCATGCATCTGGGCGCCAAGGTCGTGACCCTGTCCGGTCCCGACGGCTACATCTATGATCCCGAGGGCGTCAGCACTCAGGAGAAGGTCGACTATCTGCTGGAGATGCGCGCTTCCGGCCGCAACAAGGTCCAGGATTACGCTGACAAGTTCGGCTGCGAGTTCCATCCCGGCGAGAAGCCCTGGGGCATCAAGGTTGACGTTGTCATGCCCTCCGCCATGCAGAATGACGTTCACATGGAGCATGCCCAGAAGATCGCTGCTGCCGGCGTGAAGTACTACATCGAAGTTGCCAACATGCCCACCACCAACGATGCTCTGAAGTATCTGATGGAGCAGCCCGGCATGATCGTTGCTCCCTCCAAGGCTGTTAACGCCGGTGGCGTTGCCGTTTCCGCTCTGGAGATGAGCCAGAACAGCGAGCGTCTGTCCTGGACTGCCGAGGAAGTCGATTCCCAGCTGAAGCAGATCATGAAGACCATCTATCAGAACTCTGTGGCAGCTGCTGAGCGCAACGGCCTGGGCTACAACCTGGTTGCCGGTGCCAACATCGCTGGCTTCGAGCGCGTCGCCGACGCCATGATGGCTCAGGGTATCTTCTAAGATACACCCTATCGTATTCCCCTGTAACAGAAGCCCTGCAGATCCTTTTCGGGTCTGCAGGGCTTTTTCGTTTTCATTTTTTGCATTTCTTGCGTTTTTTGCGCAAATAAATGGGAGCGGGGGTGCCGCTCCCATTTCTGATTGTTTTCTTAGAATTCTGCGTTGCCCACCGTGCGGGGATGCAACTCTACGTCACGAATGTTGCTGACGCCGGTGAGGTACATGACCATACGCTCGAAGCCCAGACCGAAGCCGGCATGGCGGCAGGAGCCATAGCGGCGCAGGTCCAGATACCACCAGTAATCCTCCTCCCGGAGATCCAGCTCCTTCATGCGGGCGGTGAGGACTTCCAGCCGCTCCT
>JAFQUN010000056.1 GCA_017408525.1 Oscillospiraceae bacterium | reverse complement strand
ATGATGGCGTGCGCGGCAAGCATCTCCACGCTCTCGTCCATGTGTCCCATGACGACCGTGAGCATCGACGTTCCCGTGCTCCAGAGCGTTTCATTCAGGACGACAGGGGTGGAATACTTCACGAAGGCGTGCAGCATCTCGCGCCCCGGGCACAGCAGAAGCGAAAGACGCAGCGGTACGCGGCGGCTGAAGGCGATGTAGGCAATAACGATCAGAAACTCCACAACGCGCGAGGCAAGCGTTGCAACGGCGGCGCCGGTGATGCCAAGCTTCGGAAACCCAAACTTACCGAAAATAAGAAGATAGTTTCCGACCGTATTGAAAAGCATCGAGATGGCAAAAACGGCCATGCCGAAGGTCGGGTTCTCCGTCGCGCGCTGCAATCCCGCGTAAACGGTATTGAAGCCGTTAAAAATGTAGGAGAAGCCGACGATCTGCAAATACGGCGTGCCGAGCGTGATAAGAAGCGCCTCGTCCGTGATGAGTGATAGGACCCACTCCGGCGCGAAGAACATCACAAGCGCGACAGCTGTCGTCAGCGTGAGTATGGACATAAACGCAATGCCTGTCGCGCGGCTGATGCTGTCCGTGTCGCCCTTGCCCCAATGCTGACTGATGAGGATGCTCATGCCGCTTTGGAAGCCAAAGAGGACGAGCTGCAAAATAAAAATGGGCACGTTCGCCGCCGTCACGGCTGCCATCTCAGCGTTGCCGAGCAGACCGACCATGAAGGTGTCGATAAAGCCGAGCGCTGTGGTGACAAGGTTCTGCACGATACACGGCAGCGCAAGGACGAAAAAGTGACGATAGAAACCGCGCTCGCGGCGGAAAATCGAAAGCATAAAGATCCCTCCTACAGCATGGGAAAGCGCGTTTGACGGTGTTCGTCCAGCGCCGCGCACAGCGCGTCCACATCCCCGCGCGTCGACTCCGCGCCAAAGCTCACGCGCAAAACGCCGGCGGCGACCTTCTTCGGAAGCTGCATCGCGGCGACAACATCGCTCGGCTTTCCCTTGTGGCACGCCGAGCCTGCTGAGATGCAGATACCCTTCGCATCAAGGTCGGAAACGACATTTTGACTTGGATACCCTGCAAGCGAAAAGGCAAGAATGTGCGGCGCGGCATCGTCACAGAGAAACACGACACCGTCTATTTTGGAAAGCTCCCCTCGCGCATAGGAACAAAGCTCGCGTATATGGGCGAGCTTTCCCGCAAGGTCAGCAAAGTGCAGCTCGACCGCCTTTGCAAAGCCGGCGATCTGCGCCGTTGCCTCCGTACCGGAGCGAAGCCCCTCCTCCTGTCCGCCGCCGTGGAGCAGCGGACAGGGATTTTTTACGCGCGGGGCGATATAGAGCGCACCGATGCCTTTGGGCGCACCGAGCTTGTGCCCGCTCACGGCGATAAAGTCCGCGCCGAGCGTGCGCGCGGAAAAAGGGATCTTTCCAAACGCCTGCACCGCATCGGTATGCAAAAGCGCGGGGTGGTTCAGCTCGCGCAGAAGCTGCGCGACCTCGCCGACGGGGTAGATCGTGCCAAGCTCGTTATTGACGAGCATCATCGAAACGAGCGCCGTATCCTCGCGCAGCGCCGCACGAACAGCGTCCGCACCGATATGCCCCTGCCTGTCCGGTTTCAAAAACGTGACCTCATATCCCTCCCGCATGAGCGCACGGCAGGTCATCAAAACGGCGTGATGCTCAACGGCTGTTGTGATGATGTGCCGTCCGACGCGGCGGTTATGGTGCAGTGCGGCGCGGATCGCCCAGTTGTCACTCTCTGTTCCGCAGGAGGTAAAGGTAAGCCTCTCCGCCTCGCAGCCGAGCGCCGCCGCAACCGTGTTTCGCGCGCGGGAGAGCGCCGCCGCCGCGTTACGGCCGCAGGCATACTGCGCACTGGGGTTGCCAAACCCCTCCACAAGCGCCGCATATACAGCATCGGCGACCTCGCGTGAAACAGGCGTCGTCGCCGCATAGTCGAGATAGTGCATAGAGATCTCCTTTTCCACAGAAAATTTTTGCTCTTGTTCCTGCGGATGATTCGCTTTATAATATCGGAGAAGATGTTTCGCATCTTCTCCGATATTATAATTGCTTGCCATGCAAAACGCAAGGAGAGAGTCTATGAAAGTCGCCATCTGCACGCTGGGGTGCAAGGTCAATCAATATGAAACGCAGGCGATGGAGCAGGAGCTTATGCGCCGCGGACATGCTATCGTCGATTTTTCCGAAAGGGCTGATGCCTACGTTGTCAACACCTGCTCCGTTACGGCGGTGAGCGACAAAAAATCGCGTCAGATGCTCCGCCGCGCGAAAAAAACAGCTCCCAACGCCATCGTCGCCGCGTGCGGCTGCTATGCACAGACGCACCAGCGCGAGGTCGAGTCGCTCGCGCTCGATCTGGTCGGCGGCACGGGCGGCAGGATGGCGTTCATCGACGATCTGGAGCGTGCGTATGATAAGCGGCAGCGCATCGTTCGCCTTGATGACGCGCTGCGGCGCAGGGAGTTTGAGCTGCTTCCCCCGGGTGGGCTTGCGGCGCGCACGCGCGCGATGATGAAGGTCGAAGACGGCTGCGTCAACTTCTGCACCTACTGTATCATCCCTTACGCACGCGGCGGTGTGCGAAGCCTTCCGCTTGCGGAGGCTGCAAAGCAGGCGGCACAGCTTTGCGCGGAGGGGTACCGTGAGATCGTCATAACGGGCATTGAGATCTCGTCCTATGGACACGACCTCAAAGACGGCACGACACTCATCGATCTGCTGGAAACCATTGCCGCCGCCGCGCCGACAGTGCGCCTGCGGCTTGGGAGTCTGGAGCCGCGCACCATTACACGCGACTTCTGCACGCGCGCGGCAAAGCTCAAAACGCTTTGTCCGCACTTTCACCTCTCGCTTCAAAGCGGGTGCGACGCGACGCTTCGCCGCATGAACCGAAAGTATGACACAGCAAGATTTCTGGAAAGTGTGACGCTTTTGCGCGAGTATTTTGACGCGCCGGCTGTAACGACCGATCTTATCGTCGGCTTTCCGGAGGAGACGGAGGAGGAGTTTGCCGAAACGCTCGATTTTATCCGCGCGTGCGGCTTTGCCGATATGCACATCTTCCCCTACTCCCCGCGCCCCGGCACACCCGCAGCAAAAATGCGTCAGGTCGCACCGCAGATCAAAGCACAGCGCGCTGAACGTGCGGCGGAGGCTGCTGCGCAAATGCATGAGTCGTATCTTGCCGCGTGTGTCGGCAGAACATTTGCCGTCCTTTTTGAACAGGAGAAGAATGGACGCAGCACAGGACACGCGCCCAATTATATGGAAGTAGCGGTCGATGCGTCGGCACTGCATAACGTGGTTTGTCCTGTTCGCATTACAAAAAGTGCCGCTGGGATGCTGGCAGGAGTATTGGTGGAGGGAAAATGACATGAGAAGTCCGTTTTTTGCATACATCGCGCGTATGCGCTATATTTCGCGCTGGGCGCTCATGCGAAATACGCGCACCGAAAATGTGCAGGAGCACAGCCACATGGTCGCCGTTCTTGCCCATGCACTCGCCGTGATCCGCAACCGCCGTTTCGGCGGCAGCGTCGATACCGGCGCGGTCACACTTGCGGCGCTCTACCATGACGCGAGCGAGATCTTTACCGGCGATATGCCGACGCCTATCAAATACTACAATGACTCCCTGCGTGAGTCGTACCGCGAGGTCGAGCGCATCGCCTGCGGCAAGCTCCTCTCCCTTTTGCCGCAGGAGCTTCGCGAAGATTATGCCCCTGCGCTCACCGAGGTGCCGGATGAGATACACATCCTCGTCAAGGCGGCGGACAAGCTCTCGGCGTATATCAAATGCATCGACGAGCGCAAAGCCGGAAACGCTGAATTTTCCCGCGCCGAAGAGCAGACACTCGCTTCTCTTCGCGCGATGGAACTGCCGGAGGTCGATTATTTCCTCGATAACTTTATGGGAAGTTTCCACCTCACGCTCGACGAGCTGCAATAAAGCGCTTCTTCCCTCCTGCAGCTGCTGCACTGTCGGAAAAGTGGCTCTGCCACTTTTTCGAGTTTTTTGCGCCCCGCTGCAGCGCACTCGCTGCCCGTTGGCAGCTCGCACATTTGCGGAGCGAGAAGTATTTTCTCCGACGTACACGCCGCCGGAGAAAATGGTTTTGCTTTATTCCGTGTCGAAGACACGGAACTCGGTGAGACCTTTAAGGACAAACTAAAAGGATCCTGCCGCTTTAGCGGCAGGATCCTTTTTTGAGCATCAATATGCTGTGATGTACTGCGCGATCTCCCACGAGCTTACGCGCGTACGGTACTTTTCCCACTCGTCGCGCTTGCCGGCGAGGAACTGCGTAACAACGTGGTCGCCCAGCGCAGCCGTCAGGAGCGTATCCGCCTCGAACGCGGCGATCGCTTCTTCCAGCGAGCCGGGGAGGTCACCGATGCCGCGCGCGGCGCGCACGGCGCTGTCAAGGTCGTAGATATTCTCCGTGACCTCAGCCGGCGGCACAAGACCGCGGCGGATGCCGTCAAGTCCTGCGGCAAGGCAGACAGCAAACGCAAGATACGGGTTGCACGACGGGTCAGGGCTTCGCAGCTCCACGCGCGTCGACTTCCCGCGCGGGGCGGGGACGCGCACGAGCGCGCTGCGGTTGCTCGTAGACCACGCGATGTAACACGGCGCTTCGTAGCCGGAGACAAGGCGCTTGTAGGAGTTTACAAGCGGGTTTGTAATAAGGCTGATGCCGCGCACATGCTCAAGGATGCCGGCAATAAAGCTGCGCGCGACGGCGGAGAGGCGGCGCTCGCCGTTCTCATCGTAGAAAACGTTGTTGCCGTCCTTGTCGAAAAGCGACATATTCGTGTGCATACCGTTGCCGGCGGCGCCGTAGATGGGCTTGGGCATGAACGTCGCATGCAGTCCGTTATCCTGCGCGATGGTCTTGACGGCAAGCTTGAAGGTCATAATGTTATCGGCAGCCGTCAGCGCATCGGCATACTTGAAGTCGATCTCGTGCTGACCGGCGGCGTTTTCGTGGTGGGACGCCTCGATCTCAAAGCCGATATCTTCCAGCGCAAGGCAGATCTCCTGACGCGTGTTTTCACCGAGGTCGAGAGGACCGAGGTCGAAGTAGCCCGCCTCATCGTTCGTCTGCGTAGTGGGCTTGCCGCTCTCGTCGGTGTGGAAGAGGAAAAACTCGCACTCGGGACCGACGTTGAAGGTAAAGCCCATCTCCGCCGCCTGTGCCAGAACGCGTTTGAGCGCACCGCGCGGGTCGCCGGCAAAGGCGGAGGTGTCGGGGTTATGCACATCGCAGATAAAGCGCGCGCACTTGCCGCTTTGCTGACGCCACGGCAAAATCGCGAACGTGTCGAGGTCGGGATAGAGATACTGGTCAGACTCCTGAATACGGGTGAAGCCCTCGATGGAGCTGCCGTCGAGCATGATCTCGTTATTGACCGCCTTTTCGATCTGCGAGGCGGTAATGGTAACATTTTTGAGCTGACCGAAAATGTCGGTGAACTGCATACGGATGAAGCGGATATTTTCCTCTTTCACCATGCGGATGATCTGTTCTTTGCTGTATTTTGCCATATGATCCTTCCTCCCAAAAAAGGGTGCGTGCCTTGGAGTTTTACGGTAAGAGTTTATGCCGCGCGCGGCGCAAAGTCAACTGTTTTCTGCGCGTTGATCCGCGTCCTTCGGCACCTGCTTCATCGAAAGCGAGATGCGCTTTTTCTTCTCATCAACATCCAGCACGACAACGCGCACGATGTCGCCGACCGCCACGACTTCCGACGGGTGGCGGATGAACTTGCGGCTGACCTGGGACACATGAACAAGACCGTCCTGATGGACGCCGATATCGACGAAAACGCCAAAGTCGATGACGTTGCGCACCGTACCCGAGAGCACCATGCCGGCTTTGAGATCTTTCATCTCCAAAACATCGGTGCGGAGGATGGGCGGCGGCAATTCGCTGCGCGGGTCGCGCCCGGGCTTTTGCAGTTCCCTGGCGATATCTAAAAGCGTCGGTACGCCGACACCGCACTCTTTTGCGGCGCGCTCCGCGCCGTAAGCTTCCAGCCGCACGGAAAGCTCCGCGAGACCGCCCTTTGCAACGTCGTGCAGACTGTACCCACACGCGGCGAGGAGCTTTTCAGCTGCCTCGTAGCTTTCAGGGTGGACAGAGGTGTTATCGAGGATATTCTTGCTCTCCGGCACACGCAAAAAGCCGGCGCACTGCTCGAACGCCTTCGGACCGAGCTTTGCGACCTTCAAAAGCTGGCGGCGCGTGGTGAACGCACCGTTTTCCTCGCGGTAGGCGACGACATTTTTTGCCGTCGCGGCGGTAAGACCTGCGATGTGCGTCAAAAGCGGCGCAGATGCGGTATTCACATCAACGCCGACGGCGTTCACACAGTCCTCGACTACGCCGCCGAGCGCTTCGCCCAGGCGCTTTTGCGGCATATCGTGCTGGTACTGCCCGACACCGATCGCCTTGGGGTCGATCTTGACAAGCTCGGCAAGGGGGTCTTGGAGTCTGCGCGCGATGGAAACGGCGCTTCGCAGGTTCACGTCAAACTGCGGAAACTCCTCTGCGGCGAGCTTTGAGGCGGAGTAGACCGACGCACCCGCCTCGTTTACGATCATGTACGAAACGCCCGCGCCGATGCGGCGGATCATTTCAACGGTCATCTGCTCCGTCTCGCGCGAGGCGGTGCCGTTGCCGATGGCGATGTGGGCAACGCCGTGACGTTTGATGAGCGCGGAGAGCTTTGTGATCGCTTCTTCTTTCTGGCGCTCGCCATAGGTCGGGTAGACAACGGCAGTATCGAGCACCTTGCCCGTGCCGTCAACGACGGCGACCTTACAGCCGTTGCGGTAACCGGGGTCAAGACCCATCGTAACGCTGCCCTTGACGGGCGGCTGCAAAAGAAGCGGTTTGAGATTGAGTGCGAACATACGGATCGCGCCCTCGCTCGCTTCATCGGTCAGCGCGCTTCGCACCTCGTTTTCCATTGAGGGGAAGAGAAGACGGTCATACGCATCTTCGGCGGCGGCGCGCACGAACTCGGTTGCGCTGCTGCCGGCGATGACGCTGCGGTTCCAAACGAGTCCCAACGCCCACGCGCGGTCGACCGAAACGCCGACGCGCAAAAAGCCTTCCTTCTCGCCGCGGTTGATGGCGAGGATCTGGTGTCCGGCAAGGCGGGGGATCTCCTGCGTAAAATCGTAGTACAGGCGATAGACGGAGTCCTCCTCGCCCGTTGCCGTGACGCGGAGCGAGGCGCGGCGGAGCAAAAGCTCGCGCATCTCCTTGCGAAGCGCCGCATCGTCGGAGATCTGCTCGGCAATGATGTCGCTTGCACCGGCAAGCGCATCGGCAGCCGTTTCGACGCCCTTTTCCGCGTCGATGTACGGCGCGGCAAGGTCAAGGGGTGCGCCGAGGTCGCGCGACTGCGTAAAGAGAAGCTCGGCAAGAGGGGCAAGACCGCGCTCGCGCGCGATGGTCGCGCGTGTACGGCGCTTTTGCTTGTAAGGACGATATAAGTCCTCGACCTCGGCAAGCGTCGCCGCCGCATCGATGGCAGCGGCAAGCTCGTCTGTCATCTTACCCTGCTCTTCGATCGAGCGCTTGACCGCCTCGCGCCGCTCGGCAAGACCACGCAGATAGGCAAGCCGGTCGGCAAGCTCGCGCAGCGCCGTATCGTCCATGCTGCCGTGCAGCTCCTTGCGGTAGCGGGCGATAAAGGGGATGGTGTTCCCCTCGTCGATAAGGGTGATGACGTTTTCAATATGTTCGACCTTGCGCGAAAGCTCGCGGGCAAGGATCTGGGCAATGGTTTCCATAGGCTTTTTTCTCCTGTTTAACCGTGGTAAAGCTTTTTGACTTCATAGCGCGGCTGGCAGCTCACGTTCACGCCGAGCTTTTTATAGGTCTTCGCGTCGACTTCGGAGATGATGACGCTGAAATGCGCGTCGCAGCCGCGCAGTTTGGGAAGCTGCTTTTGCGCGAGGTCGGCAACGGGATTGGTAAGCGCACTGATGCAAAGGGCGATCAAAACCTCGTCCGAGTGCAGCCGCGGGTTGTGATTTCCGAGGCTTTCCACCTTCAATCGACAGATCGGCTCCAAAACCTGCGCGCTGATAAGATCCATGTCTTTGTCGATGCCGCCGAGCGCTTTAAGGGCATTTAGAAGCAGTGCCGCGCTTGCGCCGAGAAGGCTGCTCGTCTTTCCGGTGATCACGCGCCCGTCGGGAAGCTCCATCGCGGCGGCAGGTTTTCCCGTCTCCTCCGCCTTTTTGAGCGCCGCACCGACCGCACCGCAGTTGTCGGGCGTGATACCGGAGTTGTTCATCAGAATCTCAATGCGGCGAACAGCCGTCGCGTCGCCCTCGCCGCGAAGGGCAAACACCTGCGCGGCGTAATAGCGGCGCAATATCTCCTTTTTCGATGCCGCGCAGCACACCTCATCATCGATAATGCAGTTGCCGACCATGTTGACACCCATGTCGGTCGGGGATTTGTACGGACACTCGCCGAGTATCTTTTTGAAGATCGCCGCAAGGACGGGGAATATCTCCACATCGCGGTTGTAGTTCACCGTCGTCTCGCCGTAGGCTTCCAGGTGGAACGGGTCGATCATGTTCACATCGTCAAGATCGGCCGTTGCCGCCTCGTAGGCGAGGTTCACGGGATGTTTGAGCGGCAGATTCCAGATGGGGAACGTTTCAAACTTTGCGTATCCCGCGCGCACGCCGCGCTTGTATTCGTGGTAGAGCTGGGAAAGGCAGGTGGCCATCTTCCCGCTGCCGGGGCCGGGTGCTGTCACGACAACGAGCGAGCGCGTCGTTTCGATGTACTCGTTTTTGCCAAACCCGTCGTCGCTGACGATATAGGCAACATCGGAGGGGTACCCCGCGATGGGATAGTGGCGGTAGGCGCGGATATCGAGCGCCGCAAGGCGCTTCAAAAAAGCGTCCGCCGCTCTCTGGCGCGCATACTGCGTGACAACGACGCTGCCGACGTAGAGGTCAAGGCTTCGGAAACTGTCGATCAAGCGAAGCGTGTCGTCCTCGTAGGTGATGCCGAGGTCGCCGCGCACCTTGCTTTTTTCGATGTCGTTTGCGCTGATGGCAAGAACGATCTCCACATCGTCGGAGAGCTGTTGGAGCATACGCACCTTGCTGTCGGGCGCAAAGCCGGGCAAAACGCGCGCAGCATGGTGATCGTCGAAAAGCTTGCCGCCAAACTCAAGATAGAGCTTGCCGCCAAACTGGGCGATGCGCTCTTTGATATGAAGCGACTGCATCGCAAGGTATTTTTCGTTGTCAAAGCCGGCTCGTCTCATCTTCGCTCCTCCATTATTCGGGTGTATTATAACCCCGTTATTATATATGTTTTGCAGGGCGAAAACAAGGAATGTCCCCGTTCAAAAAAAGACGAATTTTCCGCAGCTTTTTCTCCCTTTTGCCTCTTGCATTCCATGAGGTAATATCGTATCATAGTAGCAGTCGCCCTTTGCGGCGAACTTTTTCTCCTGTTTTGCAAAAAAAGTGTTGACAAGCGCCGCACTTTCGTGTATTATACGCTATGTTCGGTTCGCGCGGTTAGCTCAGCTGGTAGAGCACATGCTTGACGTGCATGGGGTCACAGGTTCGAGTCCTGTACCGCGCACCACAAAGAAACGACAGATCCCCATCGGGATCTGTCGTTTCTTTTTTGACCCCGTGCCGCAAAGCGGCACTCCGCTGCTCGGGCGAAGCGTATCGTCGTCCTATAGGGCACCGCTGCCCTCGTACATTGACAACGGCGCGATTTCATACTAAAATTTTAATGAACGATCCCGTGGAATGTAAAGGAGAGACCTATGAAAATCATTACGATCAGCCGTGAGTTCGGCTCCGGCGGCAGAGAGCTTGGAAAGCGTCTTGCCGACCTGATGGGATTTGATTATTACGACAGCGAGATCATAACCGCCATCGCCAAAAACAGCGGCATGGATGCGGAATATTTGGAAAAAAAGCTGGCAAACCACGGCTGGCAGTCCTTCCCCATCACATATCGCGGTACGCTCGGCTCCGCCGCGTATGTACAGTCGGGCAGCGTGGCTTTTCTGCTTGAACAGAAAAAGGTGATCGAGGAGATCGCCGCACTCGGCAAGGACTTTGTCATCGTCGGCAGAAATGCGGACGTTATCCTTTCTGCCCACAAGCCGCTGAGCATCTTCGTGTGCGCGGAGACAGACGCAAAGGTAAGGCGCTGCATGGAGCGCAAAAGCGCGGAGGAAGAGCTGAGCGAAAAGGAGCTCGTTCGCAAAATGCGGCAGATCGACAAAATGCGCTCGCAGATACGGGCGATCATGACCGGCTCGGAGTGGGGCAAGCGCGGTTCTTATCATCTGACCGTGAACACCACAGATTGGGACATCGGAGACCTGACACCGGCTGTTGCGGCATTTGCGGACCGCTGGTTCGGAAGAAAATAGCGCACACCCGCCTTTCGGCACATTTTCCGGAACACGCACTCTCATCCTCTCCGCCCCATCGGCTTGACATGGCGGCATATTGTATATATAATATGTATATTCTAAAACAAAGGAGCTGCTATTATGAAATATACACATGGAGCACAGTGGGTAGAGACCGTTGACGGCAAGCGCGCGCTCAAGTCCGGCGCGGACGGCGCAACAAACGCGGAAGAGGTTCGTTGGCTGACGAGCAAGCTTGTCAGCATGTCGGCTTCGTGGAAAGCAAGCGGCTGGGCATACATCGTTGACATCACCAAAATGGCTCCTGCCGCACCCGAGGTCAGCGCGGAGCTTGTCAGCCTTCACAAGCAGCTCACGGCTGCCGGCTGCAAGGCGATGGCATTTGTCGAGGGCTACGCATTTGTCCTCGCCGCACAGGCGAAGGAACATCAGAAGCAGTCCGCCGCTGCCATCCAGGAAGGTCACTTCAAGACCGAGGCGGATGCGCTCAAGTGGATCGACACGATCGTTAAGTAAATCGAAATACAGCGCAGGAGGGCGTCGAGGCGCCCTCCTGTTTCCTTTTGAAAAAAATTTCGATTTTTTTGAAGAAAACTCTTCCTTTTTCGAAAATTTTGTTGTATACTGCATTCGTATTTCTTTTTGATGCTTTGCTGTACCAAAGTTCATATTTCCTTCTTTTGTTTTAAAGCGCGGTATCGCGCTTTTTGTGCTTGTGGGAAGAATTTCCAATTATTGGAAACGTTTTCTCGGGTAGGGTGCAGCACAGCCGCGTTATCTTTCCGCACCGTAAGCTCCTGCGGCGCAATCCGTTGCGGGAAAAGCGGTTGGTCTGCATCAGCGAAAGGAAAATCAAAATTTTGGAAGAGGAAACGGGGGGCGATCATTTGAGTATGGAAGAAACCACTGCCCACGCGAAGGAACGAACGGACGAAAGTTTGAACACGATCCTGACCGAGGGCGACTTGCGTATCGATGACCAGCTTCTCACCTTTGCGCTCGACCGGCAGGTCTACGGTGTGCCCATCGCGCAGGTGGAGCAGATCGTCAGTATGCAGCCGATCACCGAGGTGCCGGAGTATCCCACCTATGCCAAGGGCATTATCAGTCTGCGCGGCAGCGTCGTTCCCATCATCGACCTGCGCCTTCGTCTCGGGAAGGCGGAAACGCCGTACACCGAGCGCACCTGCATCGTTGTTGTCAACATGGGGGAGCTGATGCTCGGCTGCATCGTTGACGAGGTCGACTCCGTCATCCATGTCGCGCCCGAGCAGGTATCACCGCCGCCGCAGGTGTCGGACGAGGGGGCGTCGAACCGCTACCTTACCGGCATTGCCCGCGTCGAAAGCGGCGGGGGGGAGCGGCTCATCCTGTGCCTTGACCTCTCGCGCGTGCTGCTGCAGGACGAATTCGCGGCGCTCGCGCGTGCGGACGGCTGAAAACTCTGCGGATCGCGTCCGCTTATAATAAAGCGCATCTATCCCGACCACGCACCGTTTTATAAAACAATTATGAAAGAAAGAGTGTGACAAAATCTTATGGGCAAGTTACTCCAGAACATGAAGATCAAGCAGGGCATTGTCATGAGCTTCGGCATTGCCATCGGTTTCTCCCTCATCCTGATCGCTATCAGCATCTTCTCCATCTATAACATCAACAACCTCAACGACGAGATCTTCGCCAACGAAGTCGTCGCCGAGGAGCTTGTCTCCAGCATCCGCATCAACACGAACGTTGCCGCGCGCAACATCCGCGACATGGCGCTCATCCCCGACGATCCCGCAAACCCCCAGATGCAGGCGAGGGCGGAGCAGTGCATGAACGAGATCCCCGGGCTTTTTGCCGAGTTGCGCGTGATCTGCGAGCGTGATGACGACCTTGACGTGGCGCTTCTTGCCGAGTATGAAGCCGCCGTCAACGAGTGGATGGCGGAGGTCCCCGCGATCCTTGACGCGATCAACTCCGGCAAGGCCTCCCAGGCTACAAAGCTCATCCAGAACGAGTGCACCCCGCGCCTGAACGTCATGGTCGAGCACGCCGCCGATTTGAGCGCGGCGTTCGTTGCCGCCGAAGAGGCGTCCGCCGAGCATGTGACGAAGCAGGCGAGCACCACCGTCATCGTTCTGATCGTCCTCACCATCATTGCAACGTGCATCATCATCTTCTTCGCGAAGATCTTCATGGACAGCATCATGATCCCCACCATGCAGCTGCAGAAGGCTCTTGGCGAGTTCAGCCAGGGTCACTTCGATACCCCCGTCGATTACGAAAGCCGCGACGAGCTTGGCGATATGTGCGACGCGATGCGCACCTCCCAGAACGTCCTCAAGGGCGTTATCGACGATATCGGCTACCTCATGGAAAGCATGGCTGGCGGCAACTTCGATATCCGCACCAGAGCCGAGAACCTTTATGTCGGCGACCTGCGCAAGGTGCTTGACGGCGTCCGCGGCACTGCCCGCAACGTCAGCGCCGCGCTGATCGAGGTCCTCGACTGCGCCGATCAGCTTGATATCGGTGCCGAGCAGGTCTCCTCCGGCGCACAGTCCCTCGCACAGGGTACTGCCGAGCAGGCAAGCTCCGTTGAAGAGCTTCTTGCCACCATCAGCGAACTCAACGAGCAGGTCAAGCACAACGCCGAAAACGCGCAGGAAGCAAGCCAGATGTCCGGTCAGGCCGGTCAGGGTGTCATGGTCAGCAACCAGTCCATGGACGAGCTTGTCAGCGCGATGGAAGAGATCACCAACACCTCCGACCAGATCGGCCGCATCATCAAGACCATCGACGATATCGCGTTCCAGACCAACATCCTCGCCCTCAACGCCGCCGTCGAGGCTGCGCGCGCCGGTGCCGCCGGCAAGGGCTTTGCCGTCGTCGCGGACGAGGTGCGCAACCTCGCCGCCAAGTCTGCCGAGGCCGTTAAGACCACGACCGACCTCGTCGGCAACACCCAGCACGCTATCTCCAAGGGCAGCGGCCTTGCCTCCTCCACGTCAGAGTCTCTCGGCGAGGTCGTTACGAAGGCCAGCGTCGTTGACAAGCGCATCGGTGAGGTCGCCGAAGTCTCCAACCAGCAGGCAACTGCCATCAGCCAGATGAGCATCGGCCTGGAGCAGATCTCCTCCGTCGTTCAGGAGTCCT
>JAFQUN010000055.1 GCA_017408525.1 Oscillospiraceae bacterium | reverse complement strand
GGATCGCCTCCGCCTCAAGGGCGAGCGCGCGCTCGATCTGCGCATCGGCCGGCGCGTCGCCAAGGCGCTGTTCGGCAAGTTCGATAACAGAAAGGTCGCAAAACGCCTGAAGCCGCTTCATATACTCGGCGGCGGCATCGATATAAAAGCGCTCTTTCAGTCGACCGACACAAATGACATTGACCTTCTGCATACAAACCTCTCGCTCATTTCGCCGCGCGGTGCGACGCGAAGCCGCACAGAAAGCCCCTGCGACGAGAGCGCACGCGCGACCGTGTATTCCGCCTGTATCGGCGTATTGTTTTCCGCGCTCAGATGCGCGAGGACGAATGTTGTCGTTCCCGCGCGTGCCATCTCAACGGCAAAGCGCGCAGCGTCATCGTTTGAAAGATGTCCGCGTACACCGAGGACGCGCTCTTTCAAATAGTACGGATACGGTCCGCAGCGCAGCATCTCCACATCATGGTTTGCCTCCAATACGAGCGCATCCACGCCCAAAAGCGCATCATGCGCCGAGGGCGTCACAACACCGGTATCGGTGAGGATCCCAAGCGCTCCATCCGCGCCGTCAATACGGTAGCCCATTGGCTCTGCCGTGTCGTGTGAAGTTTCAAAGGCACGCACCGTGCAGTTGCCAAAGTGCAGCGTTTCGCCGTCTTCGATATCTTCCAGCGCGTCAGACAGTGCCGCGTCCGCAAAGGCGATCTCGCGGCATGTCCCCGCACCGGCGTAGAGGGGGATGGCGCGGCGCTTCAAAAGTGTGTGCAGACCACTTGTATGGTCGGTGTGGGAATGGGTGATGAAAATGGCGTCGAGCGCGTCGGCGGAAAGTCCCACCGACATAAGCGAGCGCTCAATGCGCCGCGCGGAGATGCCCGCGTCTATCAAAATATGCGTCGCGCCGTCGGTCACGAGCGTCGCATTCCCTGACGAGCCGCTTGCAAGGGTGTAAAAATCCATAAAAAAGAAGCCTTCCCAAATCTTATTATTTGTATTATAGCACAAAACGGAAAGAGCGTCAATAAATCCCAAATGCGTGAGCATTTTGTTTTCTGCCTGTCCAATCTATCCGCAAATATCATCCCACCGCAGGATGGCAGTGGGATGATATCTTTACACAAGTATGGGCTGGAGCTGCTCGCCGCGAAGCGCGGCTTCAACGGTCGGGAGGACTTTTGTAAAATCCGCCGCAAGCGATGTCGGCTTTGCAGCTGCATCGTCCTGCCCGAAGGGTACGAAGTAGTAATTGCGCCGCGTCAGAAGCGCTGCGATATTGGCGGCGCTTCCCGAAAGTCCGTCGTTCGTCGAAAACGCGATGACGAGCGGCTTCGCGTTGCGAAGGTGCGATTTTGCCGCCATTGCAACTGCCGTATCGGTAAGCCCGTGCGCAAGGCGCGCAAGCGTTGCACCGGTACATGGTGCGATGACCAGCACATCGACCATGCCTTTTGGTCCGATCGGCTCGGCATCCGCAATGGTCGTGATAGGCGGCTGCCCCGTAAGTTCCTCCACACGCGCAAGCAGCTCCCTTGCCGTGCCAAAGCGTGTATCCGTCGATGCGGCGCACGGCGAGAGGATAGGAACGACAGATGCAAAATTTTTCGTCAGCTCTTCAAGCGTGCAAAGTGCCTTTTCATGGCAGCAAAACGAGCCGCACATGGCAAATCCGATCCGTTCCGGTCTCACTTTTCTTCCTCCTCAAGCATATTTTCGATCGTCTGCGCGATCACATCCGCGGCAGACTGCGGCGCGACACGCCCGGGAAGCCCCCGCGCCCACACATATGAAATGCCTGCCGCGCGTGCGGCAGTCTCATCCGCACACTGCACGGAGGCAAGATCGACAAGAAGACTGCCGCCTTCCATACGAGAGAGCACCTCGCGCGAAAAAACCCGCGCAGGCGCGGTATTGAAAACGACTTCCATTCCGCGCGCCGCATCACAAAGCCGGTCGCTTCGCGCAGCACACAGTCCGAACGCTTCGACCCACGCCCTGTCCGCCGCGCGGCGCACGGCGACCGTTACCTCTGCCCCGACAGCGCGCAGGCGGTGGGCGAGGAATTTTCCGATGCGCCCATGTCCGACCACAAGGCAGCGCGCACCGAAAAGCGAGCGGCTCATGCGCTCCTTTGCGACGATCAGCGCACCCTCCGCAGTGATCGCGGCATTTTTCACAACAAGTTCCTCGCGCTCAAAATAATCTTGCAGCACGATCCCCTGTTCAAGTGCCGCAGTGCGGTCTTCTTCGCGCACTTGCCCTGCAAAAACCTTTTTGCCCGGCGCAATGGACTCCCACAGCTGCCAAAGCGGCAGTGTCCGCTCGATGCAATGCAGCAGCCCGTCGCCTTTTGTCAGCGGCAGCGGCAAAATGATATGTTCCGCACACACGACCTGCGCAAGCGTCTGCGGCTGCGGCGCCTCCTGCCGCGCAAGTCCCCATGTTGCGACCTCGTTCCCTTTTTGTGCGAGTGCGTGCGCAAGATGCACCATACGCGCATCACCGCCGAGGACAGCAAAGCTCTTTCCCATCTGATCCCTCCTTCTCCCACACTGTATGCGCAAAGTTTGGAAAGTGTGATTGTAGTTTGGAAAGTTTTGTGATACAATGGCGACATCGATAGGCAAAAGGAGTCTTTTTATGGCAAAATATCCGTTTTTGCTCTTTGACGCGGACAACACCCTTTTTGATTTCGACACAGCCAACGAAAACGCGCTGCGCTTTTGCTGCGAGCAGAATGACATTCCCTTTTCGGAGGATACTTTCGCGCGCTATGAAGCACACAACAGCGCGCTTTGGCACGATTTCGACCGCGGTCTTGCGACGAAGGAATTTATCGTCGTCGAGCGTTTTCGCCGCTTTCTGGCGGAGCTTGGTCTCTCGCGCGACGCAGAAAAGTGCAACCACGACCACCTTGACTCCCTCTCACGCAGCACACTTCTTGTTCCGCACGCTGCAGAGGTATGCCAAGTGCTTTCCAGGACGCACGAGATCTATCTTGTAACAAACGCCGTTGCAAGCGTGCAGAACCGGCGGCTTGGGCTTTCCGCACTCGCACCGTTTGTGCGGGATGCGTTTATTTCCGAGACGGCAGGTGCGGCAAAGCCTTCTGCTGCCTATTTTGACTATGTTTTCGAGCACATCGACGGCATCACAAGAGAAAACTGCATCGTCATCGGTGATTCGCTCACAAGCGATATGCAGGGCGCTGTGAACTATTCCCTCCCCTGCTGCTGGTTCAATCCCAAGCGTCTTCCCGCGCCGGCGGGTCTTCCCATCGACTACGAAATACGCGATCTTCGCGAGCTTTTTGACATCGTATAAAAGGAGGCGGCTCTATGTCCGGCTTTATGCTTACAGAGAATCTTCTTCTTGGCGTCAGTTCCGCCGCGACCTCCATCGAGGGCGGTGCGCTGCAAACAAGTTGGGCGGCATGGCGGCGTCACGGTCAGTTCGACGGCGACGACGGAACCGTCGGCGCAGGTCACCGCGACCACTGGGGTGAGGATATCTTCCTCATGCGGCGCATGGGCATCCAAACGTACCGCTTCGGTCTGGAGTGGGCGCGCATCGAGCCGCAGGAAGGCATTTTCGACGAGGATGCTTTTACCCACTACCGCGCTGAGATCCGCTCGATGAAGGACGCGGGCATCCGTCCGCTGCTTACGTTCCAGCGCTTTACAAATCCGCTCTGGTTCGAACGGCTTGGCGGGTTTGAGCGCGCTGAAAATCTCGATTTCTTCCTCCGCTTCGTCCGCCGGTCGGTCGAAGCACTGGGCGACCTCGTGAGCGAATACATAACCTTTGATTCCCCCAACCTGTATGCGCGCTGCGCGTATTTTGACGGCTTCTGGTCGCCGGGTGTGCGAAATGCGTCGCGGATGTATACGGTCTTGACAAACCTCGCCTCCTGCCATGTTCGCGCGTATGAGAGCATCCACAAGGCGCGCCGCGCGATGGGATTCGACGATACGAAGGTCTCCATCGCCGTGCATATGCACGCTTACCGCCCGCTTGTGCGCGGCAATCCGCTCCACCGTGCGCTTTCGGCTGCGGCGGAGTTTGCGGCGCAGGGCGCGTTTTTGCAGGCAGCGCTTTTGGGGCGCAGCATCCCGCCGCTCAAGTATGACCCGTTCCTTCGACCGGGTATCTATTGCGATTTCCACGCCGTCAATTACGGCGGTCGAACGACGGTCGCCGCAGCGCAGAGGGAAGCGGAGCGGGAAACGTACACGGACGAGATGGGACAGGACATTGCGCCGCTCTGTCTTATCCGCTGCTGCCGTACACTGTATGATCTTGCACAGCTTCCCATCTACGTCACGGAGTGCGGTGTGTGCAGCAGCGAAGATCCTCTCCGCGCGCATTTCATTTATGAGCATCTTCGCCGCATATGCGAATGCGAGCTGCCCATCGAGCGCTTCTACTACCGCTCGTTCTGCGACGGTGCGGAGTGCCTTGCCGGAAATTCAGCACGGTATGGGCTGGTACACATCGATTTTGAGACGATGGCACGCAGCATCAAGCCCTCCGGCGATTTTTACTCCGAGATCATCCGCGCACGCGGCGTGAGCGAGGAGCTTTATGCGCGCTTTTGCGCCGCGCCCGCCGCCGTACAGGAATCATTTTGACAAACTGAAAGGGAGTGCGGCATTCGCCGCACTCCCTTTTACTGTCGAAAAGGTGTACTCCCCTCTTTATTCCAGAACGGTGAGGACGATCTCCTCCACCGCTTTCGTTTCCATGCCGCCATCTTCGCCATAGAAAATGCACCAGAATGACGCATCATATGTACCCGGTGCGATAAGCTCCGCAACGTTTCCAACAGGGGTCAGCTTCTCAAGCGGTTGGTCTTCTTTCAAGCGGCTCGACTGCGCAAGAACGACGCCGCCGGCAACAAGCTGGTACATCACATCCCCCTCCGGCCGCTGCGCCGGTACGGCGCGAAGCTCCACCGCGGCGGAGGAAAGCGTGATAACAACATCCGGTTCTTTCTTTTCGACCTGCTCCGGCGGCGGAGCAGGCGTTTGTTCTTTTGTCACGACATCCTGCGTCTGCTTCACCGGAGGCGGTGCAGGCTGCGGTCTGCTTTTCCAAAGATAGCACAGCAGCATGGCAAGCAGCCACACGACAACAAGCAGCACAGCACAGATGACCAAAGCAGCCTTCCGCCGCTGTGCATCTCTTTCTTTTTCAACCTCTTCAAAGGTCTGGGTCTGCGGCTCATCCTGTCCGTTCAAATTCAGAACGCTCATATCCATTCCCCCCTTTGCAAGCAGGTCTTACGGAAAAATAGTACACCAATTTGGCAATTCTGTCAATCTGCTCTGTGTACGTCTCACACACAAAAGCGCATCCACGCGCTGCGCGTGGGTGCGCCTTTTTCCGATCGCTCCGCCGCACCGGTGTCATTTGTAAAACCAGAACATAGTATGGAACGGGTCCTTCACTTTGTAAAACTTATAGGGGGATCATCATGAACAAACAAAATCCTTTTCACGATCGCAGCTGTAACTGTTGCTGCGACGACCACCTGTGCAGCGAGTGCCAGCCAAAGCCCCGCAGAGAGGATAGCTGCTCTTCTTCCTGCTGTGTAGAATGTCCTCCGGGTCCTGTTGGTCCTCGAGGTCCCGCCGGTCCGCAGGGTCCTGTCGGCGCTCTGGGTCCTCGGGGTCCTGTTGGTGCCACCGGTCCCGTTGGTCCGCAGGGTCCTGCCGGCGAAGCCGGTCCCGTTGGTCCGCAAGGTCCTGCCGGCGGCGTGCTCAACTTCGCTGATTTTTATGCGCTGATGCCGCCCGACAACGCTGCCACGGTCGCACCGGGTACGGATGTGAGCTTCCCGCAGGACGGTCCGGGCAGCGGCTCGGATATCGCCCGGATCGGAGCGGACTCTTTTAATTTAGCGCAAATCGGCACGTATCAAGTGCTGTTCCATGTGGGTGTAACAGAAGCCGGTCAGCTGATCCTGACCTTGAACGGTGCGGACCTCGAATATACCGTAGCAGGCCGCGCAACGGGAGCATCGCAGATCATTGGCTTGGCGATCGTGGAGACCACCTCCATCAACTCTGTTTTGACGGTTCGAAACCCCGCCGGAAATGCGGCGGCACTCACCATTACTCCCTCCGCAGGCGGACCGCGCGCTGTCTCCGCACACCTCGTCATCACGCAGATCCAGTGAGGGGCTGAACGATGGAGCATATAAAGCCCGGTCACACGCATCCCATTGTATGTCTGGATGCGGGACATTCGGGGGACTACAACCGCAGTCCCGCAGTTGAGGAATACTACGAATCCGACATGAATTGGACACTTCACCTGCTGCTGAAGGCGGCTCTTGAGCGCTATGGCATTGAAGTGACGACCACAAGGAAAACGCAGGACACGGTCATGGATGTATATGAGCGGGGAGCAGCCTCCAGAGGCTGTGATCTGTTCTTATCCCTCCACTCCAATGCGGTCGGTTCGGAAACGAATGAAAATGTGGACTATGTTGTGGTGTATGTGCCGCAGGATGGCAGCGGCGATGAAATCGGTCAGATCCTGGCAGATGGGATCAGTCTGGTGATGGGAACGCGGCAGGTCGGTCGAATCGCAGCCAGAGAAGGAAGCAGCGGGGACTATTACGGCGTCATCCGCGGCGCGGCTGCCGTTGGGACAGTGGGGCTCATTTTGGAGCATTCCTTTCACACCAACACCCGCTCCACACATTGGCTGCTGGGACTGAATTCCTAAAGCAGCTTATTTGACGCGCTTCGCGCCTGAAGGCCGCCGGTTCGACACTCCGGATAATCCAATAAGGAAGCCATCCCTCCCGGGATGGCTTCCTTATTGTGATAACCCAACACTATAGATGTCGTGCGATGCTTCGCCGCGAGTGCGGCGTCACAAGCGTTTTGCGCAGCAAAACCTTGGCGCAGGGCGGATTCACTTCGCCCGAGCATGTAAAATCACTCTTGGGGCGGAGTGCCGCTTTGCGGCACGAAGTCCAAAAAGAAATGACAGCTTTCTTGCGAAATCTGTCATTTCTTTTTGGTACGCCCGACTGGATTCGAACCAGCGACCTGTGCCGCCGCAAGCGGTCGGCACAGCCGAACGGCTTATTTGACGCGCTTCGCGCCTGAAGGCCGCCGGTTCGACACTCCGGATAATCCAATAAGGAAGCCATCCCTCCCGGGATGGCTTCCTTATTGGTACGCCCGACTGGATTCGAACCAGCGACCTTCAGAGTCGGAGTCTGACGCTCTATCCAGCTGAGCTACGGGCGCATATCGACTGGGGCATAGGCGGTAATTTTCACCTTTTCTCACAGCGACATCCATTATAGCAGAAGCAGCGGCGGGTGTAAAGCAAATTTTCGCGCATCGTGTCGGGAACGCTTGATTGTTAAAAATATTGACAAGTCACCGCACTTGTTTTAGAATGAAAGCACGCTTGATCCCGTACCCCGATATAGAAAAGAGTTACTGACTGTTATGAAAAAGGACAACATTTCCGATGCGGTGATCCGCCGCCTGCCGCGATACTACCGCCATCTTGACGACCTGCACTCAAAAGGGGTCGTACGCATCTCCTCAAGCTCTCTTGGTGAGCGCATGGACATCACCGCTTCCCAGATCCGTCAGGATCTGAGCTGCTTTGGTGAGTTCGGACAGCAGGGATATGGATACAACATTATGGAGCTGCGCTCCGAGATCGGGCATATTCTCGGCGTGGACAAAGGACACCGTCTGATCCTCATCGGTGTGGGGCATCTCGGTCATGCGCTTGCGCAGAACTTCAACTTCTCCCACATGGGATTCCACGTCGATACCGCCTTTGACATTTCGTGTGCCCTTATCGGCTCGAGCATCAACGGCATTACTGTCCACTCTCTTGATGAGCTTGACGATTACGTTTACGCGGTTCGCCCCGAGGTCGCCGTTTTGACCGTCCCCAAAAAAGCTGCGCAAGGCATGGCTGACCGGCTTATCTCGCTCGGTGTGCGCGGGATCTGGAATTTCACAAATGTAGAGCTTTCCGTCGAGGATGCGGATGTTTTTGTCGAAAATGTGCAGTTTGCCGACAGTCTTCTCACACTCAGCTACCGCATTTCGCAGAAGTGAGTTTCTGCAAAGTACAAAGGAGTTTCCATGAAAAAATATCTTATCTTTTCGCTTGCCGCTGCCATTTTTCTCTGTACCGCCCTCGCCGGTGCGGCAGGCGGTGACGCAAGCGATCCGATCATCTCCCTTTCTTACTTAAAGGATAAATTCACCGCCGCTTTCGACGAGCTTGTTGACGGCGCACTCGTACACGCGGATGAATCGCTTTCCTCCGATGTTGACATCGCGCTTGAGAAGGCTGCGGCTGCATCGAATGTCTCCCACGCAGAAAGCTATGTCGATATGCGGCTTGACGGCGGCGACATTCTGTGCGTATTTGAAGGAGCGAGCGTTATTATTTATGCCGGTGATGTTACGGCATCGTTCACCGCCGGAACGCTGATCGACGTGACCGACGGCAGCGAGCTTGCAAGCGGTGAGCAGCTTGTACCCATGCACCGTTACCTCGCTTCAGAGGGAGCGGATGCATCCTTGTGCGCAGCGTCAAAAACTGCCGCACTCACGCTTTGCGGTCCATACACGCTCGTAAACGGCGGCGGCACGGACTATACGGCGATGGCAGATGCGCTGCGTACGCTCTCCCTTTTTAAGGGGAGCGATACTGCCTACGGCAAAGGCTATGATCTTGAAAAAGAATCCACTCGCGTACAGGCACTCATCATGCTCATCCGCCTGCTCGGCGAGGAAGATGAGGCGCTTGCCTGCACCGAGCCATCTCCCTTTGCCGATATGAAAAAATCCAACAACGCATGGGCTGAGCCGTATGTCGCCTATGCTTACAGCAAAGGCTATACCAACGGCGTGAGCGCAACGGAATTTGCTCCGGCGGCGACAGTCAACGCACAGCAGTATGTCGAGTTCGTTCTTCGCGCACTGGGGTACAGCTCCACGGAGAATACAGATGTTTCCACCTCACCTGCGCGCGCACTGGAGGCAGGTGTCCTGACGCAGGGCGAATGCTCGGCACTTACAGGCGGCGCGGCTTTCCTGCGCGCCGATGTCGTGTATCTTTCCTACTACGCGCTGGATACAAAAATCGCCCAAAGCGAACAGCGTTTGCATGAAAAGCTCTCTGCTGCAGGCATTTTTGATGCCGAAAGCTATACCACCGCCTGCGCACACGTTACTTCCTCTCGTATTTCGTAGGCACCAACTGCGGGAGCCGGCATACTATGACATTGAGAACGGTCGACACCGACCACTCAATCTATCAGGAGGTTCCCACTATGTGCAATAACGGTTTCTTTGGCGGCGGCAACTGCTGCTGCTGGATCATCATCGTAGTCATCCTTCTTTGCTGCTGCTGCGGCGGTAACAGCTGCGGCTGCGGTAACAATTGCAGCTGTGGCTGCGGCAACAGCTGCGGCGG
>JAFQUN010000054.1 GCA_017408525.1 Oscillospiraceae bacterium | reverse complement strand
GTGTATTTCTTCTCGTCGATGGCAACTTTATAGTCGCTGCCCATTTCGCGCTTGATGGACGAGATGGTGCGGTCGGGGTTGGTGATCGCCTGACGCTTGGCGACCTGACCGATCATGCGTTCGCCGGTCTTGGAAAACGCGACGACGGACGGTGTGGTGCGGTTGCCCTCCGCGTTGGCAATGACGACTGCTTCGCCGCCTTCCATGACGGACACGCAGGAGTTGGTCGTTCCGAGGTCGATACCGATAACTTTAGACATTTTCTTTGTCCTCCCATATATTACAGTTAAAATTTTTGTTATTCAGTTTGCGACTTTTACGATCGCAACGCGCAGAACTTTTTCTCCGAGCATAAAGCCCTGCTGAAAAACTTCGGTGATGACGTTCTCACCGAGCGCGGGGTCTTCGATGTGCATGACGGCGTTGTGAAGCTCCGGATCGAACGGTTTTCCAAGCGCATCCATCTCTGTCACGCCGAGCTTTGCGAGAATTTCCTTAAATTGCTTGAAGATCATCTCCACGCCCTGACGGTGGGGGGAGTCGACTTCGTACTGCGAAACGCCGCGCTCCAAATTGTCGTACACGGCCAGAAACTCGCGCACGGTGGTTGTCTTTGCGTCGGCGTAGGTGCTCTCCTTTTCGCGCGCGGTGCGCTTGCGGTAGTTGTCGTACTCGGCGGCAAGGCGCAGGTACTTGTCTTTTTCCGCATCCATCGCCGCGGCGAGGTTTTCAAGCTGCTCCATCTGCTCGCGCGTGACGGTGAAGGTCTCCGCCGCCGCTTCGGCGGGTTGCGCAGCTTCTTCCTGCGGCGCGGTAGTCTTCTCCTTTTCTTCCGCGCTCTGGGACTTATCTCGTTTTGCCATTATGGATCTTCTCCTTGCTTTCTCGTTGTACTTTCATCGGCAGGGGCGGGCGGAAGCTGGTTTTTGCCGAACATATTGGAAAGGCTTTCGGCAAAGTAGCTCAATCGCGCCGTAACTGCCGCATAATCCATGCGTGTGGGACCGACAACACCCACAAGTCCGCGCATATTGTCGCCGATGTCGTAGCTTGCAACGACCACGCTCGTATCGCGCAGCGCTTCGCTCACGTTCTCGGGCCCGATGAGAATTTTCATCGGCGCGCCGTCGTCGGGGACGGGAAGGCTTTCTTTGCTCTCGACCATGAAGGTCATCAGCTCGTGTGCGCGGTCGGCGTCGCGAAACTCCGGCATTTTGAGGATGCGGTTTGTACCGGTGGTAAAAACGTCGGGGCGCTCCGCCTCACTTAAAACTTCGCTTGCAAGGGCGATGACCTTTGAAAGGGCGAGAAACGAGGGTGCGGGGAGCTGTTCGGAAACACTCCTGAGCCGCTCGTTCATCTCGGTAATGGTGCGCGAGGTGAAGTGGGTGTTCAAAAGGTTCGTAAGCTGGGGGAGGCAGTCCTCGTCAAACGGAAGCTCCGTTTTGAGGATCTGGCTTTTGACGTGGCTCGCGTCGGTCATCATCACGCAGATGAAGCTCGCATCGCTCACGCCCAAAAGCTCAAACCGGCGCAGCGTGGCGTGCTTCTTGCCGGAGGAGACGGCATAGGCGGGGTATCCGGCAAGGGAGGAGACGACCTGCCCTGCGCGGGAGATGACGCTGTCAAGCTCTTCCATCTTTCCGCGAAGCGCCGCATTGATGTCCTCGGCTTCCTGCTCGGAAAGACTGCGCCGCTCCATCAGCTCGTTGACGTACAGGCGGTACCCCTTGGGGGAGGGGATGCGTCCTGCGGAGGTGTGGGGCTGCTCAAGGTAGCCAAGCTCCACAAGGTCGGCAAGCTCGTTGCGGATGGTCGCCGAGCTTACGCCGCCGCCCATCTGCTGTGCGATGGTCTTCGAGGCGACAGGCTCCGCCGTTTCGATGTAATCCTCCACGACCACTTTGAGTATTCTCTTTTTGCGGTCGGTCAATTCCATCATGCACTCCGTTTGTGTCGGTTTAGCACTCCCTCTTTTCGAGTGCTAAACGAAGTGTACCACGCACCCTTGTTGTTGTCAATAGATGGCTGTTTGAACAATTTGTGAATTTGACTTTTTGAAATCCCTTTTGCGGGGACGCCAAAGGAAAAGGGAGAGGCAAAGCCTCTCCCCCAGACTGTCGAAAAAGTGGCGAAGCCGCTTTTTCGAGTCTTTTGCGCGGCGACGCGTCACCCGCTTACGCCGCACCCGCAAGGGGTACGCCGCATCCGTAAGGCGGCAAAGCCGCCGACGGCTGCGCAGCGAGAAGTATTTTCTCCGACGTACACGCCGCCGGAGAAAATGGTTTTATTTTCTTTCTCGCTTGTGCGAGAAACTCGGTGAGACCTTTTTCGAAAGTCCGAGGGAGAGGCAAAGCCTCTCCCCCTCTATATCATATCATCATGCAAAGCGCCTGCTTTTCAACGAATATCTCAACGCGCGGAGCACTTGGCGCATATTCGCCGTCAAGCGCCCAGGGAAGCTCACCCTCCGGCTCGACCGTGACATTTGAAATGTGACGGAATATGATCGCATCGGAGTCATATTCCTGCAAAAGCATCGCACGAACGAGCGACTGAAGCTGCGCGGCTGTGCGCGGCGCGCGGATGAGCAGCAGCTCAAAAGCGCCGTCATCCGGCTGCGTAAGCGTTTGATCGAGCTTGACAAGTCCTGCAATAGAGGTCGTATTTGCGACCGCACCGAAAAGATACTCGCCATCGAGCACCTCGCCGTCGGCAGTAATGCGCACGGCGTAGCTTCGCAGCGTGTCAAGGTCTTTGACGCCATCGAGAAGATATGCCGTGTGGCCGAGCATATTTTTAAGGTCCTGATGCACGCGGTAGGATGTGCGCGTGAACGCGCCGAACGCGGCAACATAGACAAAGCGGCGGTCGTTGAACTGCCCCACATCCAGCATCCGTGTGCCGTGCAAAAGCGCCTGCCGCGCCGCCTCGGGCAGGTCGGAGGAGATGCGCAGGCTTGCTGCAAAATCGTTCGTGCTGCCGCCGGGAAGATAGCCCACGCACGGCCGCTGCGCCGCATCCACCATCATCACACCGTTTACCGTTTCACTCAGCGTTCCGTCGCCGCCGTGGCAGACGACCATATCATACTGTGCGCCAAGCTCACGGGCGATGCGCGCGGCATCGCCCGCCGCTCCGGTATACTGCACATTGACGAGATAGCCCGCTGCGCAGTAGGCGGCAAGCGCCTCAAAAAGCGGCGTGCGCGACTTCGTTTTTCCTGCGCGGGGATTGACAATGAAAAGAAGCTTTTTCTGCATGGCGAAGCCCTCCGCTCACACGTTGTCACAAACCGGTCTGCATAGCGTACCACAAAACCATGCGCAGCGGTGTAAAATTTTTGTAAACTCTTTGCGCCGAGGGGAAGAACGCTTGCTTTTCGCAGCGTCTGATAGTATTCTAAAAATATAATTATACAATTGGGTAAAGGCGGTGTGCTGATGCAAAAGCAGCGTTATTTTCATGCAGGTCTTGCGGTTTTTTTGACAGCCTGTGCGATCCTTGTTTTTTACGACACTTTCTTTCTCAGCAGGACTCTTCTCCACTTTTTGGACAAGACGCTCGATATCGTTGCGCCCGTCATTTACGGCGCGGCGATGGCATATCTCCTTGCCCCTGTTGTCGACTTTTTTGACAGGCTGGTCGACCGCCGCCGCGTGATGCACAGCTCCCGCCGCCGCTTTTTCCTCGTGCGTGCGGCAAGCCTTCTTCTCACATGGCTCGTGGTCGGCATTTTCTTCTACGCCCTTGTCATGCTGCTCCTTCCGTCTTTGACAGACAGCATTTTGCAGCTTGCCGCAAACATCGAAACGTACTACACCGTCGTTTACAGCTGGGCGGAACGGCTTTTTGCCGACAATCCCGATTACGCGCGCATTGCGGTCGACATATTGGGCGACTACTTCTCCGATTTTTCGACACAGATCAAAAATCTGCTGCCGCAGGCACAGCAGGCGCTTGCGATTTTGACCGGCGGCATCTGGAGCGTTGTGGTCTTTGCGAAAAATATTTTCATCGGCATCGTTGTCTCGGTGTATCTTCTCGCCTCGAAAGAACAGCGGGCAAACGCCGTGCGCCGTGCGCTGTACGGCGCGGTGAGCGATGTGCGTTATAAGCAGATCCTGCGCGGCGTGAACGAGACTGACCGCATCTTCAGCGGGTTTGTCCGCGGCAAGCTTCTCGATTCGCTCATCATCGGCATTTTGTGTCTGATCTGCACGACCATCCTCGGTTTTCCTTATGCCCCGCTCATCAGTGTGGTCGTCGGTGTGACAAACGTGATCCCCGTGTTCGGACCGTTTCTCGGCGCGATCCCCAGCGCTCTTTTGATCTTGCTCGTTGACCCTGTGAAATGCCTGTATTTTATCGCTTTTATCCTTATCCTCCAGCAGGTCGACGGCAACATCATCGGTCCCAAGATCCTCGGCGGCTCAACGGGACTTTCCGGCTTTGCTGTCGTCGTTGCCATCGTTGTCGGCGGCGGCTTTGGCGGTGCGCTCGGTATGTTCCTCGGCGTTCCCGTCTTTGCGTGCATTTCCTCGGCGGTGCGAACGTGGGTAAACTGGCGGCTTGCAAAAAAAGGCGCGCCCGCCGACGCAGCGGCTTACAGCAGCAAAACCGGCGATGTCGCCGCCCCGGCAGGCGGTAAGGAGGTTCATCTCTCCTCCGCTCCCGACGCAAGAGAATAAAATACGGTGCTTTTGGGAAAATTCTTCTTTACAAGCGAAAAGAAGTGTGCTATTCTAATTTGGCACGCGAGTGCATTCATTTTATCGTGCCTGCGCTTAGTTTTGCGGATTTTCACCGACCCATCACTCAGCGCGCGGCGAATTTTTGAAAGGTGGAACAAACACTATGATGCTCAAAGACCAGAAGACCGCCATCATCGAGGCGAACCGCACCCATCCGACCGACACCGGTTCTCCGGAAGTTCAGGTCGCCATCCTTACCGAGCGTATCAACCAGCTCACCGCGCACCTCAAAGAGCACGCGCATGACAACCACTCCCGCCGTGGTCTTTACAAGATGATCGGTAAGCGCCGTAGCCTTCTTGACTATCTCATGAAGACTGATATCGAGCGTTACCGCGCCCTGATCGCCAAGCTGGGTATCCGCAAGTAATTGCAAGTCGAAAGAAGCGGCACGCCGCTTCTTTCGAGTTTTTGCGCGGCGACGCGTCACCCGCTTACGCCGCGAGAAGTATTTTCTCCGACGTACACGCCGCCGCAGAAAATGGTTTTTACTTTTTTCCGCCGCAAGGCAGCGGAACTCTGTGAGACCTTTTAACAAAAACGGGGCGGTGTATGCACACCGCCCCGTTTTTAATATCGTAGTGGAGCCATACAGCCTTTAGCAGTTGAAAATGCGCCCGATCTCCTTTGCGGGCTTGTTTTCAAGTGCTAACGGTGGGCTTCGCACGAAAATATCAAAAAAGGAGTCTGCGTTATGTCAACCATCATCAACAAAAGACAGTTCCCCGGCTACCGCAAGTACACGATGGAGCTTGCCGGTCGTCCCCTGTCGCTCGAAGTCGGCAAGCTCGCCGAGCTTGCAAACGCCGCCGTCATGGTCACCTACGGCGAAACGAGCGTCCTCGTCACCGCGACGGCTGCTGCCCGTCCGCGCGACGGCATCGACTTTTTCCCTCTTGCCGTCGATTTTGAAGAGAAGCTCTACTCCGTCGGCCGCATCCCCGGCAGCTTCAACCGCCGCGAGGGCCGCCCGGGCGAGAAGGGCATTTTGACCGCGCGCGTCATCGACCGCCCGATCCGTCCCCTCTTCCCCTATGATTTCCGCAACGACGTTGCCATTATGGCGACCGTTATGAGCGTCGACCACGACTGCTCGCCTGAGATCGCCGCGCTTATCGGCACTTCCGCCGCGCTCGCCATCTCCGACATCCCCTGGAACGGCCCTGTCGGCGCGCTGAAAGTCGGTCTTGTCGACGGCAAGCTCGTTTTCAATCCCACGAGCGACGAGCGCAAGGTCAGCGACCTCGACGTGACCGTCGTTTCCACCGGCAAGAAGGTCGTTATGATCGAAGCCGGCGCGAACGAAGTTCCCAACGATGTCATGTTTGAAGCCATCCGCATGGCGCATGAGGAGAACCAGAAGCAGATCGACCTCATCAATACCATGGTCAGCGAGATCGGCAAGCCCAAGTTCGATTATCCCCATGCCGACTTCGATCAGGAACTTTTCGACAAGATCGTTGAAAGCTTCATGGACGAGGCGAAGGCCGCCATGGATACCGACGACAAGAATGTGCGCGAGGCGCGCTGGAACGAGATGATCGAGCACTGGCACGAGAAGTATCTCGAAGAGTACCCCGAAATGGACAAGTACCTCGACGAGTTCACCTACAAGTTCCAAAAGAAGATCGTCAAGGCGTGGCTTCTGGAAGGTCACCGCGTGGACGGCCGCGCGAAGAACGAGATCCGTCCCCTCGCAGCCGAGGTCGGCGTTCTCCCCCGTGTCCACGGCAGCGGTCTTTTCACCCGCGGTCAGACGCAGGTGCTCTCCGTTGCGACGCTCGATACCCTCTCCGCCGCCCAGAAGCTCGACACCATCTGGGAAGAGACGGAAAAGCGCTATATGCACCACTACAACTTCCCCGGCTACTCCGTCGGTGAAGCAAAGCCCGCGCGCAGCCCCGGCCGCCGCGAGATCGGTCACGGCGCACTCGCCGAGCGCGCGCTCGTCCCCGTGCTCCCCAGCGTTGAGGAGTTCCCCTATGCCATCCGCGTCGTGAGCGAGGTCGTCTCCTCCAACGGTTCGACGTCGCAGGGCTCTATCTGCGGCTCGACGCTCGCGCTGATGGACGCCGGTGTGCCCATCAAGGCGCCCGTTGCCGGTATCTCCTGCGGTTTGATCCAGGACGGCGACGACTTTACGACGTTTATCGACATCCAGGGCGTTGAGGACTTCCACGGCGAGATGGACTTCAAGGTTGCAGGTACCAAGAAGGGCATCACCGCCATCCAGATGGACCTCAAAAACGACGGTCTTTCCATGGCGATCATCCAGAATGCGCTCGAGATCACCTATGACGCGCGCTGCCAGATCCTTGACCAGATCATGCTGCCCGTCATCGCCGAGCCGCGCGCAGAGGTCTCTCCCTATGCGCCCAAGATGATCACCATGCACATCGATCCCGACAAGATCCGCGAAGTCATCGGCTCGGGCGGCAAGGTCATCCAGAAGATCGTTGCCGATACCGGCGCGAAGATCGACATCGAAGACGACGGCACCATCTTCATCTCCGCCGTCAACGCAGAGTCCTGCAACGCCGCGAAAAAGTGCATCGACGACATCGTGTTCGTTCCCGAGGTCGGTTCGCTGTACTATGGCCGCGTCGTGCGCTTGATGACCTTCGGCGCGTTCGTGGAGCTTGCCCCCGGCAAGGACGGTCTTGTCCACATTTCCAAGCTTGCCGACCACCGCATCGAAAAGGTCGAAGACGCCTGCAAGATCGGCGATATGATGTGGGTCAAGGTCACCGAGATCGACGAGAAGGGTCGTGTCAACCTCAGCCACAAGGACGCTATGAAGGAGATCGAAGCGAAGAAGGCTGCGGGCGAAGAGATCAAGTAAATCATTCCGTTTTTTCACAAGCGGGCGGGCAGCGTGTCCGCCCGCTTGGTTTCGTTTTTTGAAGTGCCTTCGGGGGGTTATTCCGCGCTGGTGGCGCGGAGTTCCTTTTTCCCGCCGAGGAAAAAGGAACCAAAAAGTCGGCTTAAAAACCTACGGTTTTTAAGAATTTCCTTTGCCCGCTTGGTGGTGCAGTGGTTGAACTCGGCGCGAGGGCAACGGATCGGCTATGCTCTTTTTCTCGGGCGTTACGCCCTGCATTGCGCTCGTTGATAATGCTCGCCATTCAACCACCGCGCCTACACGCATATACCACGATGGAGCCGCGTTTCGCCCTATCGAAAGTGCGAAGCGTAACTCTCGGAGCATCGTCATCGACCATCCCTGCCTCAGCGCCGCGCGTTACGCGCTTCGTTGGGATGAAAACGATGGCAGTTGCGATTTAAGGACTGCGCCTACTGCCAAGGAGCCGCGATGGTGCGGATGTTGGGCGGTTTACGCAATGCCATCGGTACTCAAACCATGTAGGCGCGGTTGGAGAAACGTAAGCAGTATCAGCAACCGACAATCCAGCGCGTAACGCGCGGAGGAAGAAGCAGAGACAAATCCGATGCCGTTCGCCGTGGCTTATATGAGCAGACGCAGTATAGCGG
>JAFQUN010000053.1 GCA_017408525.1 Oscillospiraceae bacterium | reverse complement strand
CGTGGCACGAATGCCAGTTGCACCGTTGCGACAATACGATTTGCGACTTTCGCCAAAAGACCGCAAATCGTGTCGCTTCCTCGAAAGCGGCGCGCTTCATCTGCCACCGGCAGCGCTTGCGCCGCTTTCCCCTGACAAGGGGAGCTTTTTTATTTGATAAGCTCCTGCCTTTCCCAGCCGCGGAGGGGACTGCGCTGCATGGCGCCGAAGATCTTCTGGCGAAGGTCGGGGTACTTATTTTCCAGCTCCGCGAGCAGCTCCTTGACCTCCTGACGGCGCGTTTCGCCGTCGGCGGGGCAGGGATTGTGCACGATGGGCAGCGCGAGCCGCCGCGCGGCGTTTGCCGCCTGCTTTTCCTTGACATAGAGCAGGGGGCGGATCTGCGTGACGTCCGCGCGCGAAAGATAGGTCACGGGCTGGAAGCAGCCGATGCGCCCCTCAAAGAGAAGATTCATCAAAAACGTCTCCGCGGCGTCGTCAAAATGATGCCCGAGGGCGATTTTTTTGATGCCGTGCTCGTTCATCGCCGTGGAAAGTGCGCCGCGGCGCAGCTTGGCGCAGAGCGAACAGGGATTTTTCTCCTTCCGTTCGAGGAACACCACCTCGTAGATGGGCACCGGAACGCGGATATAGCGCACGGAAAGCTCCTCGCAGTACTTCGCCACGGGGGAGAAGTCCATCCCAGGGATGCCCGGGTCGATGGTGATGGCGGCGAGGTCAAATTTTTTGGGGTAAAACTGCCGCAAACGCGCGAGCGCCGCGAGTGTCAGGAGAGAGTCCTTGCCGCCCGAAACGCCCACGGCGATCGTTTCGCCGTCCTCGATCATATTGTAATCCTCGACGCAGCGGCGCACGAGGCCAAGAATTTCCTGCATGGGAAAGCTCCTTTCGTTTACACTTCCTCGGCAAGGCGGTCGGCAAAGGCGAGGGCGCGCTCGCGCTTTTCTTCGTCCATAAACACCGTGCCGTAGCCCAAATGCCGCTCGCCGTAAGCGCCCAGCCAGCGAAGCTGAGAGTGCTTACAGTAGCGCGCGAGCCCCTCGGTGAGAAGGTCGGCGCCCTTTTCGATGCGGTAGCCGCAAGTCGTCACCAGCGCAAGGGCTTTGCCCTGCCAGAGCGACGGCCCCTTTTCCTCGCCGTAATACATATTGAATGCGTAGACCATGCGGTCGAGCGCAGCCTTCATCGGCGGCGTGCAGTACCATGAGTAGACGGGGGAGGCGAGCAGGATGAGCTCGCTTTCCATCACGGCGTCGAACATGCGCTGCGCGTCGTCTTTTTGCGCGCAAGTGACCGCTTTCCAGTCGCGCTGACATTCACGGCAGGCGAGGCAGGGACGGATGTCCATGTCGTACAGATCAAGGTTTTCCACCGCGAAGCCGCGCTCTCTCAGCCGCTGCGCCACCGCGTCCGTGAGCGCGTTCGTATTGCCGCCTTTGCGCGGCGAAGCGCGCAGAATACAGCACTTTTTCATCCTTGACACCGCCTTTTTTTTGCTGATTTTGCATTTGCCATCTGAGAAAACGAGAGAAAATGAGAGAAAACAAGAGCTTTTGCGAGCTTTCCATTTGCTAAATCATTTTCTTGTTGACATTTTCCCAAAGGGATGGTATAACTACCCTTGTTCCGATTTTAGCAAGGGACGAACGAAATGTAAAGCAAATACATTTATATATTATTACGGAGGAAAGAACACCATGTCCACTTTTATGGCGAACAAGGGCAACATCGAGCGTAAGTGGT
>JAFQUN010000052.1 GCA_017408525.1 Oscillospiraceae bacterium | reverse complement strand
TTTCTTCTTGCTTTTCTTTTCTTTCTTTTTCTTTCCGTCACCGTCGCCGCCTTCGCCGCCTTCGTCACGGCGATCCTGCGGCATGAAGGTCATCAGCTTCTCTTTGAGGAACTTCGGGTTTTCGCCGGACTGGATGGAGATGATGCCCTCAATGATGATGAGCTTGCAGAGGATCTCCTCCTCATCGCGGGCGCGAAGGTTAGTCGCGATGGGACCGAAGACCATATGGGCAAGGATACAGCCGTAAAGGGTTGTGATCAGCGCCGTACCCATGTCGCCGCCGATGGTGTTGGCTCCGCCGCCGTCAAGCGACATATTCTTGAGCATGTTGATAAGACCGACGAGCGTGCCGATCATACCGAACGCCGGTGCAACAGCAGATGCCTTGTCATACATACCGGCCACGCCATCATGGCGCGAGGACATGGATTCAACATCCGTTGTCAATATGCTTCGCACCTTGTCCGGGTCATTCGCGTCGACGATAAGCATGATCGCCTGGCGGAAGAAGGGGTCTTCCTGCTGGTACGCCTTCTCTTCGAGCGCAAGAAGTCCGTTCTTACGGGCGACCTGACTGAGCTCGACGAGCTGGTCGACATAATACATCGCATCGAAGCGCTTGGTGTTCATCATGATCTTGAAGTGCTTGGGGACAGACTTGAGCATGTCCGCCGTAAAGCTGGCAACGACGACACCGAAAGTACAGCCAATGGTGATCATAACGCTTGATGCGTCGAAGAAATTTTTGATCTGACCTGGGACGAAGTTGATGCCCTCGGCCGTCGTCTGGAACATCATGCCGACGACCATGACGGCAACAGAAAAGACAAGGCCTATGATGTAAGTGATATTCATATGTGTTATCCCTCCGCTGAAATCTTATTTCGATGGAAGCCGTTTCGCTCTTTCAGCGGCGGTCAACAACCGTTAGCTCTCGATGGATATCCATGACCTGTGCGCTGTACGTCTGTATTTTTTCGACGATCTCATCCACACGCTCATGCACAAGGTAATAGTCGCCGTTCATCATAATGACCTTCGACTCCGGTATCATCTCTATGCACTTGATCTGGTGGTGGTTGACGACAAATTTCTCGTCATTCATCTTTGTCAGCACGATCATACATACCCTCCATCCCGCCTGTGCCGCGCGGAGGCTTTCTCCGCGCGGCGCGGCAGGTCACTCACTGCTTTCGTTTACGTCAAAAGGTCATCAGCGCTTCATATTGACCAGCTCTTCAAGCATACTGTCGGTGACAGTGATGATGCGGCTGTTCGCCTGATAACCGCGCTGGGTGGTGATCATTTCCGTCATTTCGGTCGCAAGGTCAGTGGTGGAAAGCTCCAGACCGCCGGTGATGAGCTTGGTCGAGCCGGCATTGCCGATGACCATTTGACCGGGGACATCAGCATCGTCTCCCGCATCTTGAAGCTTTCTGTCGGCGAGCACCCCGCCGAGCGAGACGATCGACATATCGCCCGCACCGTCAAGCGCCTTGTAATAGCGACCGCCCATGTGGGTCAAGCCGTTGGGGTTGGAAACCTCGCCGATGGCGAGATAGCCGACGGTAACAGGGAAGTCCGTATCCTTGTTGATACCGGTGATTCGACCGGTCGTGCCGTCGATGCCGATGCTGTCAACGCTCACACGGTTGGAGCAGTTGCTCTGCTGACCATCGCTGTCGGTACCCGTTGTCGCATCCAAAATGCCGCCGCCATCAGCTGCCGCAGAGGGATAAACTGTGGTACCGTCCGAATCACACGCCATCGGCAGGCGAAGAGGAACAAGGTAGGTGCTCGTCTCGGTGACCGCAGCATCGGGATCCGCCGCACCGCCGCCAGCACCACCACCGGCATTGGCATTCTGCACGGTCAAAAAGCCGTATACAACACTTCCGTTGCCGTCGACGAGATAGCCCTCGGCGTCGAAGCTGAGGTCGCCAACACGGGTAAACTGCAAAGACTTAAGGCTTTCGGGGTTATCAAGCGAGATGGTATCCGCAGTGTCCTTATCGCCAACAAGGATGAAGCCCATGCCGTCGATCATGCAGTCCATCGCATGACCGGTGGGAGCGTAAGTACCACTGGACATATTGAGGTCGATGGTGCTGATCTGAGAGCCGTAGCCGATCTGGGCGGGGTTGCGTCCACCGGCGGTATTCGTGCCGTTGGAGCCGTTGCGCGAGGTGGCGTAGATGGACTCTTCAAAAATGGTACGCTGGGTCTTGTAACCGTAAGTATTAACGTTTGCGATGTTGTTACCGATAACGTTGAGCTTGTTCATGTGGGTCTTCAGACCCGAAACGGCCGCATACATAGATCCGGTCATATTTCAATTTTCTCCTTTCGGTTCGGCGCCGCCGGTGCGCGTCAATCGGACGCGCGCCAAGACATCCTTACCGGTCCTGCCTTCCTTATCTTACAGGAGCACGGCGCCATCAATATTTGTAAATACGTTTTCTTTCATCTCATCCTGAGACATGGTCGTGATCACACGGTAGTTTGGCACGTTGATGATGAATGCCTGCACAGCGTCGAAAGCAAGGATGTTCTTGCTGCCTTTCGCCTGTGCTTTTTCGACTGATTCGTTAAGGCGATCCATCAGCGAGGGCGTGACCTCGATCCCGCGCTGCTCCGCGCGCTCCATCGCGTGCTTTGAAAAAGCGACCTGCTGTTTCGGCTTTTCGCTCTGCTGCGCCTTTTGAAGCTCCTGCGAGAAGACATTGCCGAAGCTTTGGGCATTTGTGCGCTGCACGTTCGCGCCGTTTTTGACCTGTCCGGGATGGTGCATGGATACACGATCGATCACTGTACTCACTCCCTTCGTCGCGTTTTGGTCGGTCGTGGTTACACGTCTTCTGTTTCGGTCGAGGGCTCGGTCGAATCATCTTCCGATCCGCTCTCGGGCGGGTCCTTCTCTGCGCCGTCAGCCGCTTCAGAGGTTTCGGGCAGACGACCGATCGCCATGATCTCGCTGAGATAATAGCTCACGCCATCGACAAAAATGACCTGCTGTCCGCCATAGGTGCCGGTACCGGTCACAGTGCCGACGATCTCTTCAAGCTGACCCTGGCTGTTGTACTGACCGACGGTAACTTCCTTGCCGACAAGAGATCCTGCGTACATGGTGGTGGTCGCATCGGTGATGTTGCTGATCGCCTCGATAACGGACATCTGGACCATGTAGTTCATCATTTCCTTGGTGTCGGCAGGGCTGTTGGGGTCTTGGTTCTGGAACTGGGCGACAATGAGCGTAAGGAAATCGTCCAGATTCAGTTCGCTGTTCTTTTCCGTCCTCGTTCCGTTGTAATATGCGGAGGTGGCAAGATTTTTCAAATTGGCAACCGAAGAAATATCACTCATGCGTATCGCTCCTTTCCGTTAGACTACTTGTGCGTCGAGTGAGAGAAGTCCGAGACGAAGCTGCTGAAGGAAATCTTCACCGCTGCGCTTTTGCTGCTGGTTCTGTTGCTTTTGCTCATGCTCCTGTCCGCCGTGGTGCTGCGCATCACGCTCGAACGAATGCTGCTCGCTCTGGCGGTTTGTAACTTCGATCTCAACTTCACCGCGCGCATTTGCACCAAGAAGGGTCTGGAGTCCCGACGCGTTCTTTTCAAGAAGCGTCTGCGCACGCTCGGTGGTAGTGGTCATCACAACGCGAAGTGCGCCGTCAAGCTCGCGGGTGAGACGAACCTCGATCTCGCCGAGCGTTTCGGGTGCAAGACGGATGGTGATGCTCTCCTTCCCTGCCTGTGCCGCGTCCGCGACGAGCTTGGTGAGGTTCGCCTCCATCTCCGGTGCGGTCGTGTCGAGCACGGGTGTTTCGGCGACCTTGACAGGGGACGCTTCAACGACAGTGAAAAGACGCTGCGCGGTCGTGAGAACCGTTTCGCCCTGTGCGGTCTCGCTCGTCTGCTCCGTGGTCACGGGAAGATCGAGCTTTTGCGCCGTATCAGTCGCCGTGCCGGTATCGCTGTGCATCGTCTGCGCGTTCGCAACGGGGGCGGTGTAGGTGATCTCGGCGGGAGCGCTCTTGACCGGGGCTGCTGCTGCGCTGTCGCTTCGGACGGACATCTCACGATTTGCGGGAAGTTCGCCCTGCTGCGGCGCAGGATCGGCGCTGTACACGGGAGCCTCCTGCGCAGCGGGCGCATTGTTGACAGCATTCTGCGCGGTCGGGATGGCTGCCGTATCAGTCACGGGTGCGGCAGGCGCACTCTGTACCGGCTGCTGCGCGGGCATCTGCAGGGGATCAGCGGTCTGCACCTGCGTAACAGGCGCCGCGGCATCGGATGCGGGCAACTGTACGATGGGCTGTGCGGCAGGCTCCGTGGGTGCGGTCTCGGTCGGAACGAAGAGGATGGTCTTGGTGCCGGCGGTCATTGCCGCAAGAAGTTCCATCTGTTCGGTCGTGAGTTCCTGCTCCTCGGCGGGGATGCTGCCCTCGGGCTGCTGCGCGGTCGGATCGGCATTTTCCTGCACGGAAGCATCGGTCACCTGTGCACGCTTTTGCGTAAGAAGATCACCGAAAGTCGCACTCTCATCGCCGCTTTCCTTTGCGGGGGCTTTTGCGCTGTAAGTGTTTTGCTTTGCGGTAAGCATCTGAAGGATCATGTCCTGTGCTGCGTTCAACTGTGTCACCTCCTTCCTATTCCATTATATATCATCAAGGGCGGATGCCCATGACTTCAAATTTACTGCTGCGGCTGTTCCAGCCGCGCCTGCGTGCGCGTCATGCTGACGAGCTCATCGATAAACGCTTCGTCGGCTTTAAGCGCTTCGTGGTTGTACTCGGCGACCTTGTTCTCGCGCAGCTTTTCGAGGGTGGACGTTTCTTTTTTCGCCTCGACCACCTCGTCGCGCTTTTGCCGCTCTTTCTCGCGCACCTCCTCGAGCTTTTGCTCCTCGCGCTTGATATCGAGGGAAATGGCATCGAGCGCCGTTTCAAAGCTCATCGCCTCAACCGAGGTGAGTCCTTCGAATTTCGCCTCATTGTAGCGCGCATTATGCTCGGCATAGCGGCGGTAAGCCTCCTCAACGGCGCGCTCCTGCGCGCGAAGCTCGGCAAGGACAAGCGCGTGTTCGCCGATAACGGCGTCAAGCACCTGCTGCTTGTAGGTAAGGACCGAATCGAGGGAAAATCGGAATTTTTTCATCTTTCTTCTCCCCTACGCGGTCACTGGATCGTTTTGGTGAGAAGCTCCATCGTCTCCTCGTAGGAAAAAGACTCGCGCGTGCCTTGGCGCAGGAATGCGTTGACGGCATCGATTTTGGAAAGTGCGAAGTCGAGATTTCGGTTCGCGCCCGCTTTGTAGGCGCCGATAGCA